>DAOUAT010000340.1:0-13243 GCA_034433275.1 Anaerolineae bacterium | reverse complement strand
ATCGCCAGCACCTTCGTGATCGCCGCCGTCAGGGTCGTCTTGCCATGATCAATGTGCCCGATCGTCCCTACGTTGACGTGGGGCTTCGTCCGCTCAAATACTGCCTTTGCCATAATGACTTTGCACTCCTTCTGCAATGGGCCGCCCGATCCATCAAGCTGAGACGGCTATAGTCCTAAGAAACAACACTGCCTCGTCATCCAGGGGCGCTGACGAGGCAGTAAAAGACATCCACCGTCGGTTGATATCACCGACAGCTTAGGTACTCCACTCTACGTCGGCGCCTGGCATTCTTGTCTGGGCAAGGCACCTGGTGCCATTCCGAGTCTGTCGCGTGCATAATCCACGCCATCCAATCGGTGGCAACTTATGCATTGTATCGAAAATCCATAATTGCGCAAATTTGGCCCCTCCCTGCGTTCAAAACGCTAATCGGGCAGACCAAGAATCGCGCGCGCCCGCTCCTGGGGCACAAGATCATACCGATCAAATTCCATGGTGAACGTGCCGCGACCTTGAGTCGCTGACCGCAGCGTGGTTGCATAGCCGAACATCTCCGCCAGCGGCACGGCGCCCTTCACCGCCTGCATACCGGCCGAGTGCATTTCCAGGCCGGCAATCTGGCCCCGACGCGCAACCAGGTCCCCGATGACATCACCGGTCGCCTGCTCCGGCGCCACCACCTCGAGCCGCATCACGGGTTCGAGCAAGACCGGCCCAGCTTTTTCCGCGCCTTCGCGCAGCGCCATTGATCCGGCAATCTTGAACGCCAACTCGGAGCTGTCAACCTCATGGAAGGAACCGCCGACCAACGTGGCGCGAATATCCACCAAGGGGTAACCGCCCAGAACGCCGTTCTCCATGGACTCCCGGATCCCCTGCCCAACGGCCGGGATAAACTCCTTTGGAATAGCGCCCCCTACGACCTTGTCAACGAACTCGAAGCCCTTGCCCCGCTCCAACGGCTCAAGATCGAGGATGATGTGCGCATACTGACCCCGCCCACCCGTCTGGCGAATGAAACGCGTCTCAAGCTGGGCCTTGCGGGTGATGGTCTCGCGGTAGGCCACCTGGTGGCGACCGATGTGGGCCTGGACGCCAAACTCGCGCTGCATCCGGTCAATCAACACCTCGAGGTGCAGCTCGCCCATGCCGCTGATCAGAGTCTGCCCGGTCTGTTCATCCACTCGCACACGGAAGGTTGGATCTTCCTCGGCCAGGCGCTGCAGAGAGTTTGCCAGTTTGTCCTGGTCGGCCTTGGTCTTGGGCTCCACCGCAATAGAGATGACGGGCTCCGGGAACTCGATGGCCTCGAGCATGATCGGGGCGCGGGGATCGCACAGCGTCTCGCCGGTGAAGGTCTGCTTCAAGCCAACGATAGCGCCGATATCGCCGGCGCGGATCTCGGAGGTGTCTTGCCGCTTCTCGGCGTACACCTGCACCAGTCGGCCCATGCGCTCCTTGCGATCCTTGTTACTGTTCATCAGCATCTGGCCGGTTTGCAGGACGCCTGAATAGACGCGCACATATGACAGGCGCCCAATGTAAGGATCGGTCTGGATCTTGAAGACCAGCGCGGAGGTCGGCGCTGCGGGATCGGCCGGCCGCGCTTCTTCGCGTTCGTTCCCCGGATTCACGCCGCGCACGGCCGGGATATCCAGCGGTGATGGCAAATAATCCACGATAGCATCGAGCAGCAGTTGCACGCCTTTGGTGCGCAGCGACGTGCCGCACAACACGGGCACGAGCTTGCTGGCGATGGTCGCCGCACGCAGAGCCAGGCGTAGCTCGTCCTCGGTGATCTCCTCACCTTCAAGATACTTGGTCGCCAGTGCATCGTCAGTTTCGGCAATCCGCTCTACCAACGATTCACGCAAGGTTCTGACCTGTTCTGCAAGGTCGGCCGGGATGGGGATCTCTTGTGGATTGGTGCCCAACACTTCGGGGAAGGTCCAGGCCCGGCGGGTGAGCAAATCAACCATCCCAGCGAACAGATCTTCGGACCCGATGGGCAGGTGCATCGGCAGCGGGGAGGCGCCTAGACGATCTTTGATCATGTCAATGGTGCGCCAATAGCTGGCTCCGGTGCGATCCATCTTATTAACATAGCAAATACGCGGGACGCCGTAGTGTGAGGCCTGCCGCCAAACCGTCTCGGATTGCGGTTCGACGCCAGCAACCGCATCAAACACCACGACGCCACCATCGAGCACGCGCAGGCTGCGCTGCACCTCAGCCGTGAAATCAATGTGCCCCGGGGTGTCAATGATGTTGATCTGGTGCCCGCGCCATTCGCTGGTGATGGCGGCGGATTGGATGGTGATGCCCCGCTCGCGCTCCTGCACCATCCAATCGGTCACCGTGGTGCCCTCATCCACGTTCCCCATGCGATAGGTTTTGCCGGTATAGTAGAGGATGCGTTCAGTGGTGGTGGTCTTGCCCGCGTCGATATGGGCGATAATGCCGATATTGCGCAATCGCCGCAGACGATCCTCATCAAAGGATGACAATGATTTGCTTGACATACCGCCACTCACCTGAAATAGCCCTGCACCGCAAAGCGTCTGGCTGGCGCCTCACCGTACGCACACACAACGGAGGCTTGTGCAACACACAAGCCAGAAGGCTCAACTTCCCGAACTGAACCGACAGAAACCCGGCATCCCCTGCCTGGGCAGGTTGTGGATGGATGCCGGGTCTCGAACTCATGAGGGATGCCACGCCGCGCGATTACGGTCTGTGGCATGATGGGCATGGCTTGCGCGACTGCTACCAGCGGTAGTGCGCAAAAGCCCGGTTGGCCTCAGCCATCTTGTGGGTGTCTTCGCGCTTCTTGATGGTGTTGCCCTGATTGTTGAAGGCATCAAGCAGCTCACCCGACAGCTTGTCGGCCATGCTCTTGCCGGGGCGCTTGCGCGCGTACTGGATCAGCCATCGCAAGGCCAGGGCCAGGCGGCGATCCTCCCGGATCTCCATGGGCACCTGGTAGGTGGCGCCACCCACGCGGCGTGGGCGCACCTCAATGATGGGCGTCGCGTTACGGATCGCCTGCTCCAGCACCTCAATGCCCGGTTTCTTCATGCGCTGTTCCAGCGTTTCCACAGCATGGTAGACGATCTGCTCGGCTGTGGATTTCTTGCCGTTCAGCATGATCCGGTTGATCAAATGCGCTACAAGTTGATTGCCGTAGCGCGGATCGGGCAAAACTACCCGCTTCTCGGGACGATTGCGTCGAGACATGACTTACTCCGGTCTCCTCTTATTTCTTACCGCCCTTGGCAGGAGCGCCCTTGGCGGGTGCGCCCTTGCCCGGCGCGCCCTTGCCGGCCTTCGGCACCTTGGCGCCGTACTTGGAGCGGCCTCGGCGGCGCGCATCCACCCCAGTAGTGTCCAACGCGCCACGCACAATGTGGTAGCGGACGCCAGGCAGGTCCTTCACACGGCCGCCGCGCACCAACACCACCGAGTGTTCCTGCAGGCTGTGTCCCTCGCCCGGGATATACGCGGTGACTTCGATGCCGTTGGTCAGGCGCACGCGAGCGATCTTGCGCAACGCAGAGTTCGGCTTCTTCGGCGTCATCGTGCGCACCTGCGTACACACGCCACGCTTGAAGGGGTTCCCCTTGTCCATGCGGCGGGTGCGGCTCTTGATAGTGTTTTGCGTGAACTGCAACGCCGGCGCCTTTTCTTTCTTGGCGATCGGCTTGCGGCCCTTGCGAACGAGCTGATTAATGGTCGGCAAGATGTCCTCCAGTCAACTACTTCAATCGCGGACAAGCCCCGCGAACAGATCACTGCGTTTAGATATGGGTGATTTTGTAAACCGACCCACGACCTATTAGTTTATCATAGGAGCCGATCAAGGTCAAATTGGTTAGCTGATCGTCTCCAGCACGCGCTCACTCTACCAGGTCATCACCGTCATCAACGATGTCGTCGGCCATCAGGTTCATGTCCAAGGCAATATCGCCCGCGCCGAGCCCCTCATCCAGGACGTCATCGTCTTCCATGTACTCTTCTTCTTCTTCGAGAAGTGCCTCGTCATCGGCAGGCTGCGCCTCCGCAGCGGGGCGCCGCCGCGTCTCAAACCCGGTGCCGACCGGGATCAACTTGCCGATGATGACGTTCTCCTTGAGACCGCGCAGGGTGTCCTTGGCGCCGCGCACCGCGGCATCGGTCAACACGCGGGTCGTTTCCTGGAACGACGCAGCCGCCAGGAAACTGTCAGTGTTCAGCGAGGCCTTGGTGACGCCGAGCAGCACGGGCTCGCCGCGCGCCGGTTCGCCGCCGGTCGCGATCACGGCCGCATTTGCCTCTTCGAACTCAAAGCGATCGATCAGCTCACCAATCAGCATATCGGTGTCACCGCTGCGCAACACACGCACCCGCCGCACCAACTGACGGATGATCACCTCGATGTGCTTGTCATGGATGCTCACACCTTGGGAGCGGTATACCCGCTGCACCTCGTCCATCAGGTACATCTGGGCGGCTTCCCGGCCCTGGATCCGCAGCACCTCGCGCGGGTTCTTCGAGCCTTCCGTGAGTTGCTCACCGACCTCGACCCGGTCGCCCTTGTCCACACGCAAGCGGGCCGAAGCCGGGATATCCACGCCCCACTCTTCCACATCTTCGCGCCGGATGATGGCCTTGTAGCCGCCGTCATCCTCCGGTTCGATGTAGATGTTGCCATCCATCACCGCTAACAGGGTTTGGGGCTCCAGGTCAGGGCGCAAGGCCCGAGCGATGGTCGTATTAGCCTGCACGCGGTCATCGCTACGCACCAACATCTCGTAGCCGGCAGGGATCATGTGGGTCTTACGGCGCAGCCGCGAGTTGGTCACCTTCAGCTTGCGGACATCGTTCTCCCAGAACACATCCACGGTGCCGCCGATCTCGCCGATGACGGCCTCGCCCTTGGGTGTCCGGGCTTCAAACAGCTCCTCAACGCGGGGCAGGCCCTGGGTGATGTCTTCGGCGCCGGCCACACCGCCCGTATGGAAGGTGCGCAGGGTGAGCTGCGTACCAGGCTCGCCGATGGACTGCGCGGCGATGATGCCAACCGCCTCGCCCATCTTCACCATGCCGCCCCGTGCCAGGTCGTTGCCATAGCACTTCTTGCACAAGCCGAACCGATTCTCGCAGGTCAATGCCGATCGGACGAACACTTTCTCGACGCCCGTGCGCTCAATCGCTGCCAGGCTCATTTCATCTATGAGCTGGTCACGCTCGATCAGGATCTCGCCGGTTTTGGGGTCAATAATCGGGGCGGCGGCCACCCGGCCATAGATACGCTCGCTGAGCTTCTCGCCGATCGAGACCGCGCCGGCCTTGGTGAACCAGATGCCCGTCTCGGTGCCGCAGTCATCAGATGTGATGATGACATCTTGCGCCACATCCACCAGGCGCCGCGTCAGGTAGCCCGCGTCGGCCGTGCGCAACGCGGTGTCGGCCAGGCCCTTGCGCGCGCCGTGCGTGCTCAAGAAGTACTCCAGCGCGGTCAGGCCCTCACGGAAGTTAGACCGAATGGGCAGCGCGATGATACGGCCGGAAGGATCGGCCATGAGGCCACGCATGCCTGCCAACTGCCGGATGGGCTGAATGCCACCCTTGGTCGCGCCCGAGGTCGCCATGGCCCCCAGGCCGCTCGACGGATCTAGCAGATTCTTCACGGCCTGCGTGATCTCATCGGTCGCGCGCGTCCACAGCTCGACGACCTTGTTATACTGCTCTTCTTCGGTGATCAGACCCCGGCGATACTGGCGCTCGGTCTCCTCCACCTTGGCCGCCGTCTCATCCAATACCCGCTGCTTGGTGACAGGCACGGTAATGTCGCTGACCGCGATGGTCATGCCGGAAACCGTCGCATAGGTGAAGCCCATGCGCTTGATCTCATCCACCACGTCCGCCGTCACCTGTGCGCCCATCAGCTCGTAGCAGACCCCAACGAAATCGTTGAGGCGCTTCTTGTCCATGACATCATTGGCGAATTGCAGCGGCTTGGGCAACGACATGTTGAACAGCACGCGCCCCACCGTGGTCTCCACCAGACCGGTCTGGGGGAGCTTGGTCGGTCGCACGTGCCTGGCCAGCAGCTTGGCCCGCACTTCTTCGACCGCACGAATACCCAGGCCCAGCTTATCGGTCAGTATCTGGCGGTCATTTACCAGGACGCGCACGATATCACCGGCTGAACGCATGCCGTGCTTGTGCAAAACATCGGCGACTGCGGGTTCCAAGTCCAGATCAACCAGGGGCACTTCATCCGCCCAATCGGTGAACCGCATTTTGATGGGCGCGCACAGGTCAACGACCCCCAAATCATAGGCCAGCTTGACCTCATCCGGGTCACTAAAGATCTTGCCGGCCCCCTTGGCGGTGGGGGCGGCTATTGTCAGGTAATAACAACCCAGCACCATATCTTTCGACGGCCCTACGATGGGCTCGCCCGAGGAAGGTTTCAACAGATTAGCCGAGCTCAGCATCAGATCGCGCGCCTCGGTCACGGCCGCGTCGGAGAGCGGCACATGGACGGCCATCTGGTCGCCGTCAAAGTCCGCGTTGAACGCGGCGCAGACCAGCGGGTGAATCTGAATGGCGCTGCCTTCGATCAGCACCACCTCGAAGGCCTGGATGCCCAGGCGGTGCAGGGTCGGCGCGCGGTTGAGCAGCACCGGGCGCTCGTGCGTCACCTCTTCCAGCACGTCCCAGACCTCCGGGCTCTCCCGGTCCACCAGCCGCTTGGCGCTCTTGATGTTGTGCGCAAAGTTGTAATCCACCAGGCGGCGCATGACGAAGGGCTTGAAGAGCTCCAGCGCCATCTTTTTAGGCAGGCCACATTGGTGCAACTTAAGCTCGGGGCCGATCACGATCACGGAACGGCCTGAATAGTCTACGCGCTTACCCAGCAGGTTGCGGCGGAAGCGGCCCTGCTTACCTTTGAGCAAGTCGGACAGGCTCTTCAGCTTGCGCTTGCCGCTCCGGCTGACGGCTCGGCCGCGACGGCCGTTGTCAATCAGGCTGTCCACTGCTTCCTGGAGCATGCGCTTCTCGTTGCGCACAATCACATCGGGCGCGCCCAGCTCCAACAACCGCTTGAGGCGGTTATTGCGATTGATGACACGGCGGTACAGGTCGTTCAGGTCGGAGGTGGCAAACCGGCCGCCATCCAACTGCACCATAGGCCGCAGCTCAGGGGGCAATACCGGCAACAGAGTGAGAACCATCCACTCGGGGCGGTTGCCGCTCTTGCGGAACGATTCAGCCACGCGCAGACGCTTCGCGGCCTTCTTCTTGCGCTGTTTGGACTGCGTGGTGATGATCTCGTTGCGCAGTTCCTTGACCATACCATCCAGATCGATCTTGGCCACCAGATCGCGGATCGCCTCGGCGCCCATCCCTGAGCGGAAAACATTGCCCCAACGTTCCTGCAGGTCACGATACTCGGTCTCGGTCAACAGATCGCGCTCGCGCAAGCCGCGCAACTCCTCTAGCGAATCACTCAGGCTGCTGCGCATCTGCGCTTTCTGAGACTCTACGGCGCGACGCTGCTCTTCTGCAGTCTGTTCCCCCGCGCGCCGCGCAAGATCGCGCCGGGCGGCGAAGAGATTGCGCGCCGCCTCCTGTTCGCGGTTGACGGTATCTTCGATATCGCTTAAGCGATGCTGGATGGCGTCATTCAATGCCGCGAGCTGCTCACGGGTGACAACTGTGCCCTGCGCAACCAGGGCCTGGGCTGCAGGAAGCCAGGGAAGCGCGATGGACTCAACTGCTGGTTTACCCAGAATCTTTTCTAGAGCCACCTGCAACTGCTGTCCGGTGGCGATCACGGCGCCGGTCTCCTGCGTCAAGCGCTCGGACAGGGCAGCCAGCTCAGTCTCCTCCTGGCGATCCAACTGAGCCAGGCGCTGCATCAGTTCAGCATCGGCCTGATCAAGCTTGTTTTGAACCTCGCCTTCGAGGCGAGCGATTTTCAGGTTGAGCTCGCGCTCAGAGCGGGTGAGCATCCGGTTGCGCGCGTCTTCGTCCACATGGGTAATCACGTACTGTGCGAAGTACAGGATGCGCTCCAGGTTGCGGGGACTGATGTTGAGCAACAAGCCCAAGCGGCTGGGCACACCTTTGACATACCAGATATGGCTGACCGGGCTGGCCAGCTTGATGTGCCCCATGCGCTCGCGCCGCACGCGGCTATGTGCGACCTCCACCCCGCACTTATCACAGACGATGCCCTTATAACGCGTCCGCTTGTACTTGCCGCATTGGCACTCCCAATCCTTGGTGGGACCGAAAATCCGTTCGCAAAACAGACCATCGCGCTCGGGCCGCAAGGTCCGATAGTTAATAGTTTCGGGCTTGGTTACCTCACCGTGCGACCATTCCAGGATTTGCTCCGGCGAGGCCAGCGAGATACGAATGGCATCAAATTCGTTTACTTCCACAAGTCCTCCATTTGGGATTGCGGATTTGGGATTCTAGAGTGCTGATTGCCAGATGTCCGATGGACTCCGGTTCAATCCACAAGCGTCAATCCACAATCCGCAATCATTCCATGCCCTTGCTCATCGGACCGGGCAGGCTCAGGCTGAAGCCCAAATTCGGCAGCTTCTCTTCGGTGTCCTCGCGGCCGAACTGGATCACCTCTTCCTTCGCATCTACCACTTCGACTGCCAGGCCTAGCGACTGCAGTTCCTTCACCAAGACGCGGAAGCTTTCGGGCACCCCCGGCGATTCGATGACCTCGCCCTTGACGATCGCTTCATAGGTCTTGACACGGCCGGTCACATCGTCCGACTTGACTGTCAGCATCTCCTGCAGGCTGTGCGCGGCGCCGTAAGCTTCCAGGGCCCACACTTCCATTTCACCGAAGCGCTGACCACCGAACTGCGCCTTACCGCCCAACGGTTGCTGGGTCACCAGGCTGTACGGACCGGTGGAGCGTGCATGCACCTTGTCCTCCACCAGGTGGTGTAGCTTCATCATGTGGATGATGCCGACCGTCACAGCATGATCGAACTGCTCACCGGTTTTTCCGTTGAAGAGCAGTGTCTTGCCCCAGGTGGGCAAGGGCTGGCCAGTCTCCCGGCCGATACGCAAGGCCTCTGCCACAACTTCCTGGTCGGTGAGCGCCGAAATGCGGGCCATATGTGCGTAGACCGCGGCCTTATCCTCGGGCGTCTCCGGTTGTTCAACGTACGCGGGCGCCTCAACGGTGTGATCGGGCGCGATGGCCAGGTTGGTTACGCGCATGCGCTCCCGCTCAACCCACTTGAGCCACTCACGAAGGCACACCAGCCGCGCCATTTCATCAGCGACTGCCCGATCCTCTGCGGGACGATCGTCACCCGGAAAAGAGAGCAGCATCTCTGGGTCGTAGTTCTGCGGTTCCTCACGCAGCCACTCGCGCAACATCATCTGCCGGGCGTAACCCGCGTCATTGTACGCGCGTTCCGCATCATGACCGCGTTCACCCAGCCACTCAGCCAGGTACATGGCCCGCACCTCATCGTCGTCCTGAAGATCGGCCTCGCTGTAACCGGCCTTAACCGCCCAATCCCAAGCGCGGCGGGTCGCCTTCTCCCAGGCTCGATCGGCCAGCCACGCGCGGGCCAATTCGGCTTCGATCTCGAGTTCAGACGCGCCGTCGAAAACCGGCGTCTCAGCTCGAAAGCCCAGGCGGTCGGCCGCCCAGCCCAGGTGCGTCTCCAACACCTGGCCGATGTTCATGCGGGCAGGCACACCGAGAGGATTCAAGATGATATCAACCGGCGCACCATCGGGCAGGAAGGGCATATCTTCCACGGGCACGATGCGGGAAATGACACCCTTGTTCCCGTGCCGGCCGGCCATCTTGTCCCCCTCCATCAGCTTGCGGCGCTGGGCCACGCTGACGCGCACCATACGTTCGACGCCGGCGGGCAGATCGCGATGCTCGTCGCGGCTAAATTCCTTGATGTCCACTACCTTGCCGTACTCACCGTGCGGCAGGCGCAGGCTGGAATCACGCACCTCACGAGCCTTTTCACCGAAGATAGCCCGCAGCAGCTTCTCCTCCGGGCTCAACTCGGTCTCGCCCTTGGGCGTGATTTTGCCGACGAGGATATCACCCGGGGCAACGACAGCGCCAACGCGCACGACACCGTACTCGTCCAAATCCTTGAGCGCGTCCTCGCCCACGTTGGGGATATCGCGCGTGATCTCCTCTGCACCCAACTTGGTATCGCGGGCTTCCACCTCGTGCTTCTCGATGTGGATTGAAGTGAACTTGTCGTCCTGCACCAATCGCTCGCTGATCAAAATCGCGTCTTCGTAGTTGCCACCTTCCCAGCTCAAGAACGCCACCAGGACATTCTGCCCCAGCGCCATTTCACCCAACTGGGTCGAGCTGGAATCAGCCAACACCTGGCCCTTTTCCACCCGATCGCCCTTGTTGACCACAGGGCGCTGGTCAATACAGGTGCTCTGGTTCGAGCGTTGGTATTTTCGTAGCTTGTACCGCTGGCGGCCGCCGGTATCTTCCAACACCAGGATCCGCTCGCTGGTCGCTTCGATCACCTCACCAGGGTTGAGTGCTACCACCACCTGGCCGGAGTCCACCGCGGCCTGCTGCTCGATGCCGGTGCCAACGATAGGCGCCTCGGGCCGAAGAAGCGGGACCGCCTGGCGCTGCATGTTGGACCCCATCAAGGCACGGTTTGCGTCATCGTGCTCCAAGAACGGGATTAAAGCGGCTGACACAGAGACGATCTGCTTGGGCGAGACGTCCATGTACTCGATGTGGTCCGGCGTCTCGAACAGGAACTTCTGCTGGCGGCGAATCGAAACACGCGATTCGGCGAAATGCCCGGCCCCATCAGTGGCGGCATTCGCCTGGGCAATGGCGTAGCGGTCTTCTTCGTCGGCCGACAGATAAACGATCTCATCCGTGATCTCAGGCGCGATGCGCACTTCGGGCAGGACATCGCCCAGGTCGGCGATTTTGCTGGCCACCCCCGCGTCTATTTTGGCGCCAGGCGCCACCACCGTGCCATCAGCCAACGTTATCCGCTCACGCAAGATATGGCCAACTAGCGCCTCCGGCCGATTAGGGACGCGATTGATCACTTTGCGATAGGGTGTTTCGATAAAGCCGAACTCGTTGATGCGGCCGTAACTGGCCAGCGAGCCAATGAGGCCGATGTTCGGGCCTTCCGGGGTCTCGATGGGACAGATGCGGCCATAGTGACTGTTGTGAACGTCGCGCACGTCGAAACCCGCACGTTCACGGCGCAAGCCGCCGGGCCCCAGGGCGCTCAAACGGCGCTTGTGCGTCAGCTCGGCCAACGGGTTGGTTTGATCCATGAACTGGCTGAGTTGCGAGCCACCGAAGAATTCCCGGATAGCTGCCACAACCGGCCGGATGTTGATCAAGGCCAGGGGGGTAGTCTGATCCGAATCCCGGATGGACATACGCTCACGCACCACGCGCTCCATGCGCAGCAGGCCGATGCGCAGTTGGTTTTGAATCAACTCACCCACGGTCTTGACCCGGCGATTGCCCAGGTGATCAATATCATCCTCACCTTCGATGCCATTGTTGATCTGGATCATGCGCCGCAGCACAGCGACCACGTCACGGTTGGTCAAGGTGCGATGGCTGAGCGGGATATCCAGGTCCAGGCGGCGGTTTAGCTTATAGCGGCCTACCTTCCCCAGATCGTAACGCCGCGGCGCGAAGATGAGGTTCTGCATGAAGTTCCTGGCATTGTCCAACGTGGGCGGATCACCGGGGCGCAGCTTCTTGTAAAACTCCAACAGAGCGCCGTCTACCCCCTTCGCCGAATCCGAACGGTTAGGCGTACGCGTGATGTCGCGTTCCAATGTGGCCGCGATGTACGGATGGTCGGTGTTGGTGTCGTCGTCAGCAAACAGTTCCAGGATCTCATCGTCCGAGCCATAACCGATGGCCCGCAGCAACACGGTGACGGGCAACTTGCGTTTACGATCCACCTTAACCGAGATCACATCGCGCTTGGAGCTTTCAAACTCCAGCCAGGCGCCGCGGTTCGGAATCAGCTTGGCGAAACACAATGGCCGGTCGGTCGCCCGATCTTCCTCAATCGTGAAATAGACGCCCGGTGACCGAATAAGTTGGCTCACCACGACGCGCTCGGCGCCGTTGATAATAAACGTACCGTTGTCGGTCATTAGGGGGAAGTCCCCCATGAACACGTTCTGCGCCGACACCTCGCCGGTTTCGCGGTTGATTAACTTCACGCGCACCCACAAAGGCGCCGCAAAGGTCATATCGCGGTCCCGGCAGTCCGGCTCCGAATACTTCGGCTCACCGAACCAGAAACCTTCCTGGCCCGGTGTGGAACCAAAATGCAGCTCCAAATTCTTATTGAAGCTGACAATGGGGGAGATCTCCTCGAAAAGCTCCTGCAACCCCTCGGCCTGAAACCAACGGAATGAGTCTAGCTGGACTTCGATCAGGCGCGGCAGATCATACGCGCCGCGAATGCGCGCATATGACTTGCGTGGTGCGGAATAACCACTGTTTCGGAGATACGGCATGAGGCGTTCACTCCTTTAAAAAACACAAAAAGGCCAAGTCCCCATCCGACTTGGGCGTTCTCGGTCGCTGAGAGCGTGGGGGGATTGACTCATGAATAGCCTATTCGATTCCTAATATCTGGACAGCAATCGCTAATACTATCACCGTGTGGTCGGTTTGTCAAATTATGCCGGGGAAACTGAAATAGAAGATTTGGGATATCGCGCCCGCCTATCCTTAAAAATAGCGATGTTTTGGGATATTGACCCTTGAAAGCCCTTGTAAATTCGACGCAACTCATATACAATGGCGACACGTGGAAATTCGTGTGTTTTTGTGGAGAATCAGGGCAAGAACGGGGAGAAAACTCCTACACTGCACACCCTGTCCCACACCACCACGCCGAACTGCCATCCACTATCATTACAACATGATAGCATTATTGTACACGATCAAGAAAGATTAGTCAATATGTTCCGCGGGGAATACGAATACAACCTGGACGACAAAGGACGCATCCTCATCCCAGCCAAGCTTCGCGAAGAGCTTGGCGATGTGGTGATGATGAGCCGCGGCGGCGATGGCCAGGTGAACATCTACCCCAAGGCACGCTTTGAGGAAATCGAGCAGCGGGTGCGCGCCTCGGGCAACACCGCTGGTTTTCGCCAGGCCGATCGTTTTCTGGCGGCGGCCAACGAGTATGAAGTA
>DAOUAT010000339.1:0-4278 GCA_034433275.1 Anaerolineae bacterium | reverse complement strand
CACCCAGTTGCGGCCCGACTGCCCTTGCACTTCGCACACCAGTTTGCCGCCGCCGTCGAGCGAGATCTCCAACGCGTCATAGATGTCCGGCAGATCCTCTGGAGCAAATTCCGCATCCACCACAGGGCCGATAACCTGGACGAGTTTACCGATGGCGCCGCTCTTACCCATGCTGTTTTCCTCCGACGATAGTATTGCTTCAGGCCTTCATCAGTGCGCTGGTGCCGCCCACGATGTCCAGCAATTCCTTGGTGATCGCTTCCTGGCGGGCCTTGTTGTACGACAGGGTCAGCTCACCGATCAGATCGTTGGCTGCATCGGTGGCGTTGCGCATGGCCACCATGCGGGCCGACTGTTCGCTGGCGATCGCTTCGTACAACGTTTGCAGGATCTGCACCTCGGTCAGGCCACGCAGCACTTCCCCCAGGATGGTTTGGGGGTCCGGTTCAAAGATGTAATCCGCGGCCATGGGCGTTTCAGGGTGCGCCGTGACGATCGGCAGCAACTGCCACATGGTCGGCTCCTGGCGGATCGTGTTGACGAAGCGGGTAAAAACGATGTAGACCGCGTCAAACGCGCCAGAGAGGAAATCTTCGATCACGGTGCTGGCCACCGGCGCCACATCATTGCTGGTGGGCCGATCGCTCAAGCCGGTGAACTCCGCGTGCAGGGGTGGGCCGTGACGCAGCATCCAATCACGGCCTTTGCGGCCGATCGTCACCACGCTGACTTCCAACCCTTGCCTTTCCCAGTCGACAATCCGGAGCGCGGCGTCACGGATGATGTTGCTGTTGTAGGCGCCGGCCAACCCGCGATCGCCCGAAATGAGCAGGAGACAAATCTTCTTAATCGGTCGCTGCTGCAGTAACGGTTGCTCGGCCACGTTCGACCGGCGCAGGCGCGCAAGGTAGGTCAACACTTCCCACGCCCGGCTGGCATAGGGCCGCGTGGCTAACACTTGCTGCTGCGCCTTGCGCATTTTGGCCGCGGCCACCGTCTCCATCGCTTTGGTGACCTTGGCAATGCTCTTGACGCTGCGAATACGACGACGGATCTCGCGTGTGCTCGGCATGCCTTATCCTTCAGTCGCCTGAAACGCTCGTCCACAAACCAGGTTTCTCGGAGAAACCTGGTTTGTGGACGAGACGCCTATTTTTCCAGGAACATCGCGTTGAAGTCCTGCAGCGCCAGCTTCAACCCTTCAGTCGTGGTGTCATCCAGTTTCTTACTGGCTGCAATCGTCCGGCCGATGTTGGGATGAGCGGTTTCCATGTAGCGCAGGAACCCATCTTGCCACGCGGGGAGCTTGTCCAGCGACACCTTGTCCAAGTAGTTGTTAGTGACGGCAAAGAAGACCATGACCTGCCGCTCCAACGACCAAGGTGCATACTGCGACTGCTTCAAGATCTCAGTGATGCGCTGGCCGCGGTCGAGTTGCCGTTGGGTGGCCGGGTCCAGGTCCGAGCCGAACTGGGCAAAGGCCGCCAGCTCGCGGAACTGCGCCAGCTCCAGCTTCATCTTGCCCGCCACTTGCTTCATGGCCTTGGTCTGCGCCGCGCCGCCGACGCGGCTCACCGACAGGCCGGGGTTCACCGCGGGGCGGATGCCCGCGTAGAACAGGTCGCTTTCCAGGAAGATCTGGCCGTCGGTAATCGAAATGACGTTGGTTGGGATATACGCCGAGATGTCGCCGGCCTGGGTCTCGATGATGGGCAGCGCAGTGAGCGAACCACCGCCGTACTCCGGGGCCATGCGCGCAGCGCGCTCCAACAGGCGGCTGTGCAGGTAGAAGACGTCGCCGGGGTACGCTTCGCGGCCGGGAGGACGACGCAGCAGCAGCGACACCTGACGATACGCCTGGGCGTGCTTCGACAGGTCGTCGTAGATGATCAGCGCGTCTTTGCCCTGCTCCATGAACTCTTCGCCGATGGCGCAGCCGGTGTAGGGGGCGATGTACTGGAGCGCCGCGGGCTCGGCCGCAGTGGCGGCCACCACGACGGTGTATTCCATCGCGCCGAACTTCTCCAGGGTCGCGATGACCTGGGCCACCTGGCTCTGCCGCTGGCCGATGGCGACGTAGATGCAGAACAGATCCTGGCCCTTTTGGTTGATGATGGTGTCAATGGCCAGGGCGGTTTTGCCGGTATGGCGGTCACCAATGATCAACTCGCGCTGGCCGCGGCCAATGGGGATCATGGCGTCAATGGCCTTGATGCCGGTCTGGACGGGCATATCCACGCTTTTGCGAGTGACGACGTTGGGCGCGATGCGCTCGATGGGGCGGAAGCTTTCTGATTCGATAGCCCCCTTGCCATCAATCGGTTGCCCGACGGCGTTGACCACGCGGCCGATCATGCCAGAGCCCACAGGCACCGATACGATACGGCCGGTGCTCCGAACCAACTGGCCTTCGGAGATGCCGCTGGTCTCACCCATGATGATGACACCGACGTTATCGGCTTCCAGGTTGAGCACAATGCCCAGGGTGCCATTCTCAAACTCTACCAGCTCCGAGGCGCGCGCATTGGCCAGGCCGCTCAGGCGCGCAATGCCATCGCCGACCTGCTGCACGGCGCCGACATCCACCACCCGGGTAGGGGCCTGGAAGTTCAGGATTTGCTGCTTGAGCTGCGCAACTAAATCTTCGGTTCGTACAGCCATGTTTATCTCCACGTGGTGCGTGATGCGTGGTGCGTGGTGCGTGAGCAAAACAAGCGCCCGGAGGGCGATTCAACGGGAACACGCAACACAGAACACGCCGCAACAGGCACATGCCACCTATGCGGCGGACACAACTCCAAGCGATTGCTTCATTGCTGCCAGCTTGCTCGCCACGCTGCCATCCAGCAGCTTATCGCCCACGCGTACGATCAGGCCGCCCAGGATGGCGGGATCCACGCGGTAGCTGAAGACCAAATTGCTGCCGTATTGCGCCTCCAGCCGGGAAACGAGCGCGTACTGTTGTTCAGGGGTGAGTGCGATGGCGCTCACCACATCCACCGGCGTTGGCCCGGCCTCGGCGCGGCGGGCCCGCTCGCGCAGGGCAGCCGCGATGTCGGCCAGCTCGCCCAACTCGTCGTGCTGGGCAAGGGTGTACAGCAGATTGCGCACCGGCAGATCGGCATCCGCCGGGAGCAGGCTGTCGAGCAGCCGTTGGCGCGCCGCAAAGTCAACATCCGAGGCGGCCAGGCGCGCGCTGATCTGCGGCGCCTGGGCCAACGCTGCGGCTACGCCGTCCATGGTCGCCGTCCAGCGGTCCAGGGCGGCCTCGAAGAAAGCGGTGGCGTAGCTTTGGACGCGTTCGGTGCTCATGGCTTGGCGCCTTCCAACTCGGCCAGGAAAGCATCAATCAAGTTGCGCTGAACATCGAGGTTAAGGCCCTGGCCCAGGATCCGCTCGGTTGCCGCCATGGAGAGGCCAGCGATCTGACCTTGCACTTCGGCCAGGATGTGGGTCCGCTCTTGCTCAGCCTCTTCGCGCGCCTTCTGGCGGATCGCATCGGCTTCGCGCTGCGCCTCAGCTTTGATCTCAGCGCCGACCTTGTCGCTGGCCTGCGCGGCCTGGGCGATAATGTCCTGCGCTCTGCGCTGCGCTTCCGCGATCTTGCGATCATACTCGAGTTGTGCTCTAGCAGCAGCCTCGCGTGCGGCATCCACATCGGCCATGCTGGCCGCGATCCGCTCTTTGCGTTGGGCCAGCATGCGGAGCACCGGCTTGTAGAGCAACAGGTACAGCAAAACCGCCAACAAAGAGAAGTTGACGAGCTGTGAAACCAAGAGACTCAGGTTAATGCCGAGACTTTCCAATGGCCCCTCCTTGATTGGGGATTGGGGATTGCGAAGTGCGGATTAGAAACGCCGAAACAGCCACCTGATCCGCAATCGGAATTCCGAAATCCGCAATCAAACAAACTTCAACAGCAACGCGACGACCAGGGCGTAGATTGCCACCGACTCGGCAAACACAATCGCCAGGATCATGTTGGTGCGGATGTTGCCCGCGGCTTCCGGGTTGCGCCCCATGGCCTCCATGGCCTTACCGCCGATGATACCGATGCCCACGCCGGGGCCGATTGCACCGAGACCGATCGCCAGGGCGGCGCCGATTGCCTTCAGTCCTTCAACGTCCATGTGTGGCTCCTTTAGGGTGATTGCAGATTTTGGATTGCGAATTGCTAAATGGGGATTGGGGATTAGGGATTTCAGTATCAATCCCTAATCCCCAATCCCTTTAATGATGTTCCTCTTCGCCATGTCCATGTGTCGCCAACGTAAAGAA
>DAOUAT010000338.1:0-3379 GCA_034433275.1 Anaerolineae bacterium | reverse complement strand
GGTTGGTGATCATGGATGGCCCGGAGCGGGGCCGCATCCACACGCTGAAGCCGGAGACGACGGTGGGGCGCCTGGCGGGCAACGACGTGGTCCTGCCCGACGATGCCTGCTCCGGCCAACACCTCAAGATCCGGATGGAAGTTCCGGAGGAAAGCACGGAGCGCTTCGTGCTCATTGACCTGGCCAGCCGCAACGGCACCTATGTCGGTGCGAAAGACACCTATCGCAACCCGGCCAATCGGGCGTATCGCCACGTATTACAGGATGGCGATTACCTGTTGCTGGGCGAGACCACGCTCGTGTTCAAACGCGTGTAGCCTGAGGAGGCGCGCCATGAAGCCTGACTGCTTTCGACAGTGCGCACAACGACCCACATCCGCAGCGCTGCGGCGAGCGCTGCCCCTCGTGCTCGCTCTGATCCTGATGGCGCCGCTGGCTGCCGCCCAAGGCCAGTCCGGCATCACCGTGGACCAGATTGACACCAGCGCCTTCCCCACGGTCAACACCCTGGTGACCGTGCGGGATGCCAACGGCGTGCCAGCGCCCGACCTGCCGGCCAGTGACTTTGAGATCGTCGAAGATGGCCGCTACTCCTTCCCGCCCGACCAGGTTAGCACCCAGGTCAACCCCGATGCCGTCGTCTCCATCGCCCTGGTGGTGGACCTGAGCGGCAGCATGCAGGGCAAGCCATTGGAGGAAGCGCAAGCCGCTTCGCTCAACCTGCTCGATGCCTTGCTCGACCGTGACAACGATCCCGACCGCGTGGCTTTCTTTGGCATCAACCGCATGGTGAAGCCGGACGACCTGGCCCTGGACGAGACGGTCGAGGTGCCCTTCGGCAACGACAGGAACAAAGTGCTGAACGTGGTGAACTTCCTGGAAGTGGCAGGCAACCGGCCCACGCCGCTCTACGACGCCCTCTTCCGCGTGGTCAAGCTGACTGCCGGGCAAGGGGGGCGGCGGGGCATCATCATCATCACCGACGGCGTTGACCGCGTCAGCCAGCTTGCGGCCGACGATCCCATCACCGAGGCCAACCGCAACAACATCCCGGTCTTCCCCATCAGCCTGAGCACCAACACGGTGGACCGCGACTTCCTGCGCCGGCTGGCCGTGCGCACCGGCGGCACGTATCGGGAGGCGCCATCACCGGAGGAGTTCAGCGACCTCTTCCAGCAAGTGCTGGACCAGTTGAAGCTGCAATACAAACTAGAGTACCGCTCGCGGCTGACGGAGGATGGCCAACCGCACAGCCTGCTAGTGCGCGTGCGCTCCCCGCGCGTGCTAGGGTTCGACGAGACCAAGTTCCTCCTCAACAAGGCGCCCGTGGCCACAACTGCGTCCGACATCGCCACCCTGGCCACCAAGGCCGTCGAACCCGCGGCAGCCGCACCCATCCCTGCGGCCACGCCGATCCCCGAAGACACAGGAGAGGAAGGTATGCAAGGCTTCATTGATGACGTGGTTGATTTTGTCAAAGACAACCCCCTCCCGGCGGCGCTGATCGCCCTCGCGGTGCTGTTGCTCATCATCCTATTGGTATTGCTGATCGTCTGGCTGCGGCGGCGTAGGGCTGAACAAGCAGCGCCGGCCGCGAACTATGGCGCCAGCGACGAGTGGCAGGTGAGCATGCCCGCCGCGCCGGCCGTGTCGCCCGGCGGCTTCCAGACGTCGCCCAAGGGCGCGGCCCTACCCACCATGCTCGAAGGCGCCTCGCCCACAGCCGCGCCCACGGTGGGGCCGGGCGCCGCGCCGCCTGTGGCCCCGCCGCCGTTCCCGGCCGGGATGCAAGGCGGCGCGCGCCCCATGGGGCCGGGGCCGGCCGAAGGCACGCGGATCATCGAGCGCGCGCCCAAGCACATTGCCCTGTTGATCAATCGTAAGAACCCCAGCCAACGCTACGACCTGCTGGCCACAACAGACATCGGCCGCGCGCAGACCAACACCGTGGTGCTGAACGATGTCACCGTGTCGCGGCAGCACGCCCGCATCCGACTGGAGGAGGACAAGTTCCTGCTGTTCGACCTGGGCAGCGCCAACGGCACCTTCGTCAACGACCAGCCCGTTGAGGCGCCGGTGGCTCTGGCGGAAAACGATGCCGTGCGGTTTGGCGAGGTGGAGTTCACTTTCAAACAGCTTTCTTAGCACAGGTACACCATGTTGATCGGACAGCGTCTCGGCGGCAAATACGAGATCCAGGCGGAACTGGGTCGCGGGGGCATGGGCATCGTCTATCGCGGCTTCGACGTCATGCTGCAACGCGCCGTAGCGGTAAAGGTGCTGCCGCGCGAGCTGACCTACGACCCGCAGTTCGTGCAGCGCTTCCGCCAGGAGGCGATCCTGGCCGCGGGCCTGCACCATCCGGGCATCGTCACCATCCACGACGTGGGCGAGCAGGATGGCACCCATTACATCGTGATGCAGCTCCTAGAAGGCGTCACCCTGGACACCCTGCTGGTCAATCACGGGCCCTTGCCCCTGCCGCAGGTCAACCACATCGTCCGCCAGGTGGCAGAGGCGCTGGACTACGCACACAGCCGCGGCATCGTCCACCGCGATATCAAGCCTTCCAACATCATGATCGGCCCCGGCGGCCAGGCCACGGTGATGGACTTCGGCCTGGTGCGCGCGGGCGAGGGCGCCGGCCTGACCCGCAGCGGTGCCGTGGTGGGGACGCCGGAGTACATGGGGCCGGAGCAGGCGCTGGGCCAGCCGGTGGACGGCCGCACCGACATCTACTCCCTGGGCGTGGTGGTCTACAAGATGCTCTCGGGCCAGGTGCCCTTCGCCCGATCCACGGCCATGGCTATCGCGTATGCGCACGTACACGAACCGCCGCCGCTGCTGCGCCAACTGCGTCCCGACCTGCCCCGGCCGGTGGAGGCGGTGGTATTCAAGGCGCTGGCCAAGCGGCCGGAGGAGCGCTATCAGCAGGCCGGTCAGTTGGCCGACCATTTCACCGTCGCCATCACCGGCAAGATGCCGACCGGCCTGAAGGCCGTGCCGACCCCACCGCCCGGCGCTGCGACTGTCGCACCAGGGGCGCGGGGCGCGGCGCCCCCCTCCCCGCGCCCCGCCTCCCGGCCAGCCAGCAGCCCGACCGGCGCGGTCCCAGCACCCACACCAGCCGCGCCCACGCAGTTGATCGGCGGCCACCCCGGCCCGGCGACGGCGGCTGTCACAAGGCCGGTCGCGCGGCGGCCGTTGGGCATCTGGGTGGCCGGCCTGGCCGCGGTGGTGGCGCTGGCCCTGATCGGCGCAGCGCTGGCCTTGCGCGGCGGCGACCGTGGCTCATCGGGCGGTGAGGCCACGCCACCGGCCGCCACGGCGCCGGCGATCGCTCCTGCCATCGCCAGCCCGACCGCACAGCCCATCGTCG
>DAOUAT010000337.1:0-4334 GCA_034433275.1 Anaerolineae bacterium | reverse complement strand
GTCACCTCCGCACCTTAACCAGCCGCGGGATGCCGTCGGCCGTCGTGCTACCGTCAAACCGATATGGCCCATCCATCCCGGTCACAGTGCATTCGCCGCGCCCCTGCGGCCGCAGGTCATCGGCCGTGAGATGGAAATTGGTCGCCATGACGATCACCGCGGCCGCATAGCCGCGTTGAAAATCGCCGCCCTCCCCGCGCATGAATTGCCCCGCCTCCAGCGCGGCCTTGAGTAGGTTTGCAATATCATCCCGAAACCACATGTCAAGATTCATTCTCGCACCTCTCGCACCCGGCAACGGTCATGCACGCCGACCGCGAACGCACCGCGGCCCCGGCTGACTTTCTGCCAGTGGTCATGCTCTGTGATGGGTTCGCAGCACATCATGCAATACTGTATGCCGTGCTTTTCCGGCCCCAGTTTGGGGATGCCAACGATGGTCACATACCTGACTTGCTTCTTGCTTGCCATGATGGATTCTCCTTTGTGGATTGCGCCGGGTATGGTAGAATCCACCCCGGCATGATGGTTTGCCTGTCTGCCAGCCCGACCGGGTGCGCCGCTAACGTGCCCGGTCAACCCATTTCTAAGCCCTGTCACCACCTCCCTTCCCCACTGCCCCGCCCGTTCGTAGCCCTTCGTAGAACGGCTGTGCGAACGAGCGAAGCACGAACGAAGCCTACGAACGCGCCAAGACGTGCTTTTCGAGAAGCTGGCGCGCCCGTGGGCGCGAAGGCACCGCCAAACGCCAGCCAGCACGCGGGTTCCCTGGACTTTTCCATTCGGCAATCCCCAACGCGAGCAGCGTATCCCGCCGCGCAACGTATTTAGCCCGCGCCGGCCCACTGGCTTTGACGCCGTGAGCATGTTCACCACAGCCCGCAAGGTAGCACTTATCCAGGAACGCCAGCAGCCCGGCCTTGTCCGCGTCCTCTGTGTGCTGGCGTGTTTCCTGCGCGACCGCCTGACGCGCCTGTGCTGGATTCGCCACGGTGAAGGACGTCACCGGCCGGCCAATGGCCCCGTCACCGGTTACGTCCCGCTGCGTGATGGTCTCCGCAGTCCACAGCAGCGAGTCAACGAGCCGCAAGCGCCAGAACCAGGATGCCACCAGGGACAGCGCAGACATGACCACCGTCACCTTCCACGACCACCCGGCCGCCCAGGAGAGCAGGGCCACGGCTACGGCCACCATCAACGCAGTGATGGCCGCCTGCCCGAAGGGGACAACAATATCGGCCTCTTTCGAGGGATCGCGCCGCGCCTGCCGGGTTTCGATGCTGGCGATGGGCGCGTCAGCCTGGCGCAGCCCCGGCCCGATGCGAATAACTGGAGCCTCTTGAATCGCGGGCAGCAGATCGGCCCCATCGCCGAGGGGCATGGGCAACAAGTCAGCATTACCGGCCAGGAACGGGATAGACGGCCGTTGCCGTTCGTGCGCCCCGTAGGGCATGGGTGTTGTGTTCACGGATTCTCCTTTCTGAGCAGCCGGTCAACGGCCCCATGCGCATCATGCGCAGCCTGTAGGTCATCTGTGACGAGCCGCAGATACCTTTGCAGCACGGCCAACCCCTCGTGGCCCATCAACGCGGCCAGTTGCGGCAAGGGCATACCCGCCCGCAAGCTTTCGATGGCAAACGTGCGCCGGAAACGATGCGCGCCGACTGGCTTAATGCCCGCGGCCCGGCCCAAGCGCCCAAGCAACGATTGCAGCCCGAAGAATGACAGCCGGCCGCCGTGGTCAGCCGCAAACAACGCCGCGGACGCTGCAACGCTGCCCCGGTCAGCCAGGTAACGCCCAATGGCCCGCCGCGTGTGCGCGCCCACAAACACCGTGCGCAGCTTGCGCCCCTTGCCGTGCCGAACACGAATCGCCCCGGTCAGGGCGTCATAATCGGCCACGTCCAACGCCAGCAATTCGCTTGCCCTTACGCCAGTATCCAGCAAGGTGAGGATGGCGGCCTTGTCGCGCGCCGACTCGCAGACAGCCAGTAGCGCGGCTACGTCGTTCGGACTGAAAGGTTCTAAGATGTCCTTCGGCAGCATGGGCATTCGCACCGCCGCCATGGGCGAAACGGGTAGCACGCCCTCACGCACCAGAAAACCGCAGAACGTCTTGACGGCCCGCGCGTGTTGGTGTTGGTAGTATGGGGAATGCTTGGCGAATGACGCGATAAACGCGCGCAACAGCCCCGGCGTGATGCCGGTCAAATCTGTAACGCTGTGCTTCTCGCAGAAGGTGAGGAACGTGGCGAGTCGTTGCCAGTAAAAGCGCAACGTCCCCGCGGTCAGGTTCCGCGCTTCACAGTCCAGAAGAAACGAGTTGACGGCGCGGCCAAGTGGGGAAGCATCGCTTACACGGTTAGTCTGTGGTTTTGGTGTCATGGCAACTCCCTTTGTGAGAGTCGCCGTAACAAGTCAATTGGCGGAGCAGCGGCCTTTTAAGCCGCGGGGTTTAGGGTTCGATTCCCTACGCACTCGTTTTGTTCCCTCACACCCCCAACCCCGGCTGGTCAACCTTCGGGGCTTCGACCTTCGGTGCTTGTTTGAAGGTCAGCGCGGTGGGCGGCATGTCCACCTTCGCGCCCTTGAGCAGAGCCTCGATGGTAAGAATCTGGATGCGGCGATAGTCCTGGTTCCAGCCGGGCGAGTAATATTTGCCTGCGGTCAGGGCCGCCTTTTCCATGGGGCCGGTGGGCAGTTCCAGGGTGATGAAGACGCCCAGCGCGGCCTTCTCTTGCTCCACTGTGCCGATGAGCTGCACGACATCGGGCGCGCCGACGTGACCGCTCTTGACCTGGACGATGACCTGCTTGGGCTTGCCGGTGCGGTCGTCCATAAACGTGATCAGCCCGTCAATCCCCTTGTCGCTGCCCTTCTTGCCCGTTTTGCTCCCTTCCTGGCCACCGAGCGGCTTGGCGCGGATCAGCGAGAGCGCCCACCACTGGAACTGGTAGCGGTCGTCCTGCGCCAGCTGCCGCGCCGCGCCCAGGTCTTGCGGCTCTCCGATGACCTGGAACTTCAGGCCGGGGAACATGGTTTCGAGCCGATACTTTTTGCAGCGAGATGGACAGGTGGGTGATGTCAATGCCGATCCAGCGGCGCTCCAGCTTTTGCGCGGCCGCGACCGCCGTGCCGCAGCCGCAGAACGGGTCGAGGACAATGTCGCCGGGGTTGCTGCTGGCCTGGATGATGCGCTCCAGGAGGGCCAGGGGTTTTTGGGTGGGGTAGCCGAGTTTTTCGTGCGACCAGCCATGAATGGGCCGAATATCGCCCCAATTGCTGGTAAGGGGCGTGCCCTTTGATTCGTCCAGATATCGTTTGTACATCGGCACAGCCCCAGGTTTTGTCTGCACAACGCGGCCTTCCGCAATCAGTTGCTGCATCCTGTCTTTGGAGTAACGCCAGTGGCGGGCCACACCCATCACTTCATAAAACGGATTTCCCTTAGCCGCTCCACCTGGGCCAAGCATATTGTCCAGCTTGTAGCGCCTTCCGTCCGGATCTGTGTGGCGATACCACTCGTCTATGTACTCTTGGGCAAAAGGAATGTATTGCTGATTGAACGTCTGCGTTCCGTCGTTCTTGGCATAGTACAGAATGACATCGTTGACGCGTCCAAAATGCTTGGCTCCCTGTCCCACATCTCCTTTTGCGTCGGCACGTTTCCAGACGATTTCGTTTACGAAGTTCTCTGGCCCGAAAATGGTGTCCATCACGATTTTGAGATAATGACTCGCCGTCGGATCACAGTGCAAATACAAGCTCCCGGTCTGCTTCAACACCCGGTGTAGCTCCACCAGTCGCGCGGCCATCATCACCAGGTAGGCCATCATCTGGTTCGCGCCGATGAACTCCCGCAGCGCGGCGATCATTTTGCCCACATTGGGGGTGGCCTGGGTGACAAGGGCTTGATAGGTCTCCTGAGCCGATTCGCCCCAGTGCCACGTATCATCGAATGCGACGAGTTGCGACTCCGACTGCTGCCCGCTTTCATCCCGAAACAGCACGTTGTACGAGCGGTTGGAGTTGAAGGGCGGGTCAAGGTAGACCAGGTCCACGCTTTCGGTGGGGATGTACTCGCGCAGGATGGGCAGGTTATCGCCGTAGAACAGGGTGTTTTCGGTGATGGGTTTGGGAGACATGGCCGCCTCTGTGGTGGTTGCTCGTTGACGGTTCGATTATACCCGAATCCCTGACCCCGACAAGCCGGAGCCAAATGGGAACTTCGTAGCAGATCAAGCGTCTCTCATCAACCCCAGGCGCCGCGGCACTGCCCGGCTGGTCGAAGAATGCAGTAGCTTTTAATTGCGGCCATTTTGTGCGATAAAGAG
>DAOUAT010000336.1:0-27345 GCA_034433275.1 Anaerolineae bacterium | reverse complement strand
GAAGCGCGCCTGAAGCCCCGGCGGTGGTATCATTTTCACAGCCTGCGGGAAAGATGGTGACGCGTCCGCGACGCACGTTCCTGGTCAAGTAGCTATACAAGGAGACATCATATGGCCAGCATTCCGCCAGCAGCCCAAGTGTTGGTAGATTTCGAGCCCCGGCAGTCCTTCTTTATCGGCATTGACTCAGACGGTTGCGCGTTCGACGCGATGGAATTGAAGCAGAAAGAATGCTTCACCCCCAGCACAATCAGGGTCTGGGGCCTGCAGCCCATTTCCAAGTACGCGCGTGAGACCGCGGAGTGGGTGAACCTCTACTCAAAATGGCGCGGGGCAAACCGTTGGCCCGCGCTGGTGAAGGTGTTCGACCTGCTGGCGGAACGCCCTGAGGTGCAAGCGCGCGGGGTCAAGGTGCCCCAAGGCAAAGCGATCAAGGCGTTCATCGCTTCGGGCTATTCGCCGAGTGAAGCGGGGCTGAAGGCTTACATCGCGGCCGGGCATGGCGATGAGGAGCTGTGGCGCGGGTTGGAATGGACACGCGCCATAGATGGCCTGGTTGCCCTGACAGTGCGTGACGTTCCCCCCTTTCCCTTTGTGCGCGAAAGCCTGCAAAAGCTGCAAGGCAAAGCCGACCTGGTGGTGATCTCAACCACGGCCTCCGACGCGCTGCGGCGCGAGTGGGGGGAGCACAATCTGGCGCAGTACATGGCTGTGATGGCGGGGCAGGACATGGGCACCAAACGGCAACACCTCGAGTTTGCGGCCAAGGGCAAATACCCCGAGGACCGTATCCTGATGATCGGCGATGCGCCGGGCGACCGCGATGCGGCCCGTGCGGTGGGCGCGCTGTTCTACCCGATCAATCCCGGCGCCGAGGAGCGAGCATGGCAACGCTTTTACGCCGAGGCGGCCGATAGGTTCATCAATGGCACGTATGGTGGCGAGTACGAGGCGGCCCTGATCGCCGAGTTCGACACGTTGTTGTCGGACACGCCCCCGTGGAAGCAGTCATAGACGAGCAACCCGAGCCCCGCCAGAGTCTCTCCCTGCGGAGGCAACCGATGCCAGGACGTGCGAGGCGTAGGCGCGCGCCGTGACGGTTTGCGCCATCCGGCCTACATGGGGCGCCGATCTTGGTGTCACAACTCCGGCGTGTTACAATCGCCCAACGCGTTTTCCGTGTCGGACGCTTGGTCGAGGCGCCGCGGCGGCGGAAGGCGCGAACCCTGGGGGCACGCCCCCACCAGGAGACGCACTGTGTCCGCCATTCCTCCGTTGGCGCAAGCCTTGATTGACCTCGAACCGCGGCAATCGTTTTTCATCGGGATTGACTCGGACGGCTGCGCGTTCGATGTGATGGATCTGAAGCAGAAAGAGTGCTTCATCCCCAACACGATCCGGTGCTGGGATCTTCAGCCTATCGCCAGATACGCGCGTGAGACCGCGGAGTGGGTGAACCTCTATTCCAAATGGCGGGGCGCTAACCGATGGCCCGCGCTGGTGAAGGTGTTTGAGCTGCTGGCCGAACGCCCTGAGGTGCGGGCACGCGGGGCCAGGGTGCCCGAAGGCCGATCCCTCAAGGCGTTCATCGCCTCAGGTCACGTGCCGGGCGAAGCAGGGCTGGCGGCCTACATGGTGGCCGGACGTGCGGATGAAGAGTTGCGGCGCGGACTGGAATGGACGCAGGCTATCGATCAATCGGTGGCGCTGACGGTGCGCAACGTGCCGCCCTTTCCCCTGGTGCGTGAGAGCCTCCAGAAACTCCAGGACAAGGCGGACATGGTCGTGATCTCCACGACGGCTTCCGATGCGCTGCAGCGCGAGTGGGGCGAACACGACCTCGTCCAATACGTGGCCATGCTGGCCGGGCAGGACATGGGCACGAAACGGCAGCTGATAACATACGCGACCCGGGGGAAGTATGCCGCCGATCACATCCTGATGATCGGCGACGCGCCGGCCGACCGGGACGCGGCCCAGGCAGTCAATGCGCTGTTTTACCCCATCACGCCCGGCGCCGAAGAGATGTCTTGGCAACGCTTCTATGAGGAGGCGGCCGATAAGTTCCTTAACGGCACATATGCCGGCGCGTACGAGGCCGCGTTGGTCGCTGAGTTCAACACGCTGTTGTCGGATGTGCCGCCGTGGCAGAGGTAGCCACCGACGGCTGCGCTTTTCAGGCGCCCGCTATCAGCGTCCACCGGCTATAGGCCACAAAGGCCGCCAGCAGCATCAGCAGCACGTTCACGGGCACTGCATCACGCTCCCGCCGCTGCGCGTGGAATGTGCCTGCGGAAAGCATAAGGATGGCCAGCCCGGCCGCGGCGTAGGGAGTCAAGAAGGGATAGATGCCGGTGGCGACCGGCAGGATCAGCCCCAGCGCCCCCAGGATTTCGAGCACGCCGATGAATTGGACAAGCCAGCGTGGTACATCGCTGGCCCACGAAAACATGCTCCTGGCCTTTCGATAAAAAACGGCCTTGAGCACGCCGGTGATCAAGAACACCAGCGCCAATATGATGGAAAACACCCATGTGAGGCCATTCATCCCGGACAGCCCTTTCTCTTGTGGAGTCTCCGCGCTCCGTGTGCCATAGCGTTACATCCGCCGCGGACTGCACGAGTATATCATCTTCTGCGCACAACCTGAAACCGGGCCAGCACCAGGCGCTTTGACGGCTGGCAGCGTCCATGTGATAATGAGACCGGCCGGGCGCTCAATGGCTCGAGCCCCGCCGAATAGATGCGATCAAATGCCCGCAACGCACCTTCACGTCTCCCTGTTCGGCTCGTTTCGTCTGCTCTGGGACGGCCAACCCGTGGCCGGCTTCGAGCAGTCGCGCTTGCAGCACTTGTTGGCCTACCTGGTGCTGCACCGCGACGCCCCGGTTTCCCGGCAACAACTGGCGTTTTCCTTTTGGCCGGACACCACCGATCAACAAGCCCGCAAGAACCTGCGCACGCTGCTCACCCGCCTCCGCCAGGCGCTCCCAGCGGCCGACGACGTCGTGGCAGTCACGCCCCAAACGCTCCACTGGCGGCCGGACGCGCCGACGAGCCTGGACGTCGCCGAGTTCGCGGCTGCCCTGGCGCAGGCAGAAACCGGTGACCCCGAGCAAGCTGTCAGCGCGTTGGCCGCCGCGGTGGCTGCGTACACCGGCGACTTGCTGCCCGACTGCTATGATGAGTGGATCCTCCCCTTACGCCAGCAGATGCGTCAGGCCTATGGGAAGGCGCTGGAGCGGCTGGTGCTGGCGTTGGAAGAGCGCCGCGCCTACGACCGGGCTCTCCCGTGTGCGCAACGCCTGGTACACTATGATCCGCTGCACGAGGCCGCCTACCGTCATTTGATGCGCCTGCACCTGGCCCAGGGCAACCGGGCCGAGGCGTTGCGCGTCTATCAGGCGTGTGAGGAGATGCTGCAGCAAGAATTCGGGATCGCGCCGGGGCGTGCAACGCGCCGGCTCTACGAACGCTTGCTGGTGCTGGAGGACCCGGTCGTGCGCGCGGGCCCGGCGTCCGCGGCCAGAGCGCGGCCGGCCGCCCTGCCCCTGGTGGGACGCGCGGCCGAATGGGCGCGCCTGGTCGCCCTCTGGCAGGCTGCCGCTCAGGGCCGCGCACAGATGGTCCTGCTGGCCGGGGAAGCCGGCATCGGCAAGACGCGCCTGGCCGAAGAACTGTACGATTGGGCGTCACGGCAGGGGGGCGCGACGGCCGCGGCCGCCTGCTACCCGGCCGGCGCCACGCTGGCCTATGCGCCCGTGGCCGAGTGGCTGAGCGACCCAGCGCTCAAGCCCCGCCTGACCGCGCTGGAGGCTGTCTGGGCAAGCGAGGTCGCCCGCATCCTGCCCGCGCTGCTGGCCGAAAACCCGCGGCTGAATCCTCCTGGCCCGCTGACCGAAGCCTGGCAGCGCACGCGCCTCTTCGAGGCGTTGACGCGCGCGGTGCTCGGCGCTGGGCCGGAACGGGGTGAACCGCTGCTGTTGTTTCTCGACGACCTGCAATGGGCCGACCGCGAAACCCTGGACTGGCTGGTTTACCTGCTCCATCATAACCCCGGCGCGGCCTTGCTGGTTGTGGGTACGGTGCGCCAGCACGAAGTCGGCGATGACCGCCCTTGGACGGCGGCCCGGCTGGCGCTGGCACGCGCCGGGCTGCTGGCCGAGATCGTGCTGCCGCCGCTGGACGCGGCCGAGACCGCGGCTCTGGCTGCCAGTGTCGCCGGCCGCGCGCTGGGCACTGACGAGGCGCACCAGATTTACACTGACACCGAAGGCAATCCGCTCTTTGTGGTCGAAATGGTGCGCGCACAAGTGGGCGAGATCCTGGAAGCTAAGGGGATGGGGCGCGATGCCGGCAGTCGCCGGGCTCCCCGGTCTCCTGCCCAATTGTCTACCTCTCACTGGTCCACTGCGCCCATGCTGCCGGCGAAGGTGCAGGCCGTGATCCGCTGGCGGCTGGCGAACCTCTCGCCGGCCGCGCAAGCGCTGGCGCAGACCGCGGCCGTGATCGGTCGGAAATTCAGCTTCGATGTGTTGGCGCGCGTCAGCGAGCCAGATGAAGCCACGGTGGTGCAAGGGCTGGACGAGTTGTGGCAACACCAGTTGGTGCGCGTACAAGCGGCCAGCGCCTACGACTTCAGCCATGATGGGATCCGGGCTGTCGCCTACGAAGACGCCGGCCCGGTCCGCCGCCACGTTCTGCACCTGCGCGTGGCCCAGGCCCTGGAGGCGCTTCATGGCAACGACCTGGAAACGCACTGTGCTCAGATCGCCCGCCACTACGAGCTCGCCGGCCGGCCGCAGCCTGCTGCCGTGTACTATCGCCAGGCCGCGGCCAGGGCCCAACGGATCTATGCCCATGCGGAAGCAGTGCAGCTTTACCAACACCTGTTGGCGGGCGAACTCGGCGCAAGCCTGGCGACAGACGACAGGTGCCAGGTGCTGCTGGCCCTGGCTGAGATCTGGAAGGTGACCGGCTACTGGGCTCCCGCGTTGAACATCAGCCGGGAAGCCTTGGCCAGCGCTGAAGCCATCGGTGATGCACGGCTGCTGACGCAGACGCAGCGCGCGTTGGCCGATGTGCTGCGCCTGCTGGGGTACTATGATGAGGCGCTGGCCTGGCTGGCCCGGGCCGAGGAGGGGTGCAAGGCGATCGGTGAGTGGCGCGGCGTCGTCAGCGCGTTGTGGACGATGGGCCAGATCCACTGGTCCCGCGGCGACTATGCCCAGGCCCTGGCCGTGCTGGAACGCCAACTCCAAATCGCCACGGAGATTGATGACCACCGCGGCATCTGTGAAGCGCAAGAGACAATGGGCATGGTCTTCTGGAGCCAGGGGGCGTGGGATCGGGCGGCCGACTGCTGTGTGTACGCCATCACCAGCGCCCGGTCCCTCGTCTACAAACAGATCCTGACGCGTGCATCGCTCACGTTGGGGAATGTCCGGTCATCGCAACACAGGTTTGCCGAGGCGGTTCAGTGGTACCTGGACGCGGGCATCCAGGCCAGGCAAATTGACGACCGCCAGGCGATATCATGGGCCACATCCAATATCGCCGCGCTATTGGCCAGGCGCGGGGATACCGCGGGCGCTTTGGCTGGCTACCAGCGCAGCCTGCGCCATGCCTGCGATATCGGCGATCGCTGGACCGCCTGCCTTAACCTCGCGGGCCTCGCTAACGTCTACGAACACATGGGGGAAGCAGCGCTGGCAGAGTCGTTATATCGCAAGGCGATTGACTTCGGGCTGCGGCTGGGCATTTTTAGCTACCTCGCGGGCATGCTGGTCGCCCTGGCGCGCCTCCTGCTCACCCGTGGTCGCGCTGCCGAGGCGCAGCGCTCATACGGCGAAGCGTTGCACGAAATCTCCGGCGTGGCGGGGGAGCGGCTGGCCGGCGAGGACACACGCTTCGATGCGCGGGTGCTGGACATCCGGCTGCGCCACGCGCTCGGTGAGCTATCCGTAGTTGACGCGGTGGCCGAGCTGCGATCGCTGCTGCGCAATGCTGCTGCACATCAGCAGGGCGCCCTCCACTACGAACTGTGGCGCCTGGCCCCAGCGGATGACGCGGCCCGGACGGCGGCGGCAGCGTTTTATCAACGGGCGTATGCTGAGTCGGGCGAGGCGACGTATCGCGGCCGGTATCAGGCATTGACCGGTGAGGCGCTGCCCGATCCATCCCCGCTGCCGGATGTCTCGGATCTGATCCCGGAGGAAGCAGAAAGTTGGGACCTGGAGCCATTGTTGGCCGAGCTGGAGCGCGCGTTTGCCAGAGCGCTCTGAAGCGTCTATGAAGCGCGGCCTGTCCTATACTCTCAACAGGACTTCAACAGACGGGTCCAACGGCACAACCTATCTTGGACAAGGAGCTTGATCATGGCTGTCATTACAATTTCCCGGCAACTGGAAAGCAAGGGCGACGAGATAGCCCACCTGCTGTGTGATAAGCTGGGCTACCAGTATTTTGACAAAAAGATGATGGTGCAGGTTGGTCAGGAGATGGGCCTGGCGGCCGGTGTCATCCAGAGCGCGGTAGACTTCCAGCCTGCGCCAAAGGGCCTGCTGGAACGCTGGTTCGGCAGCGCGCAGCGGATGACCGGCGGCGATCCTTCCTCCTGGACTTTTGGGGCGCGTCAAGATGCCCTTCAAGAACTCACGGTTGCGAATCTGGTGGACATCATCCATGCCGGTTACAAGAAGGGTAACGTCTTGATCGTGGGCCGCGGCGGCATGGCTGCGCTGCAGGACAAGCCGGATGTGCTGCACGTGCGCATCCAGGCCCCCATGAATGTGCGGCTCCGCCGCATGATTGACCGCGAGCACTGCTCGCGCGATGAGGCCGCGCAGAAGATCAAGGACCGCGACCTGAGCGATGTTGACTGGATCAAACGCTATTTCGGCCTCGACTCGCACGATCCCCAACTCTTTGACCTGGTCATCAACACGGCCAAGATCGCGCCCGCGGCCGCGGTCGATCTGATCATCAAGGCATTGGCTGCTATGCCGGCCAAAGCCAAATAGGTTGCTTCGGTTCAAGAACGCGCTACGTGGCCTCACGGGCTTGCCCGTGAGGCCACGCTTGTTGTTCCCCATGGCCCCACGCGGTGGGGCAATTCGCCTCCGCACACGTTTTTTAAGGTTTACCCACTTGACAAAGTCCTTGATTTATAATATAGTTTATATACTATACAAACTAAATATCTTGTTAGCCAAAGACATCATATCCCTCACAGCGAACATACATCAGCCGAGCACCCCTGCTCTGCCACCCGGTTTTCGACGTCACTGGCCACGTAGTTTTAGCGATTCAGTACTACAATTGATTTACTTCCACATGGAGGAGATTTCTATGGTAGACCTGAAAGTAAAACCCTACTATTTGGATGGTGCAGACATCCGATGGGTGGAAGAGACCATCGCGGCCATGACCCTCGAAGAAAAGATCGGTCAGCTCTTCGTCAACATGGGGGCCAGCCGCACCCACGAATACCTCACCGATGTCCTGCAGAAGTACAAGTTTGGCGCCGTACGCTACAACCCCGGTAAAGCCGCTGAAGTACATGAACAAAACCGTATCCTCCAGGAAAACTCGAAAATCCCGCTGCTCATCGCCTCGAACGCCGAACAGGGCGGCAGCGGCGCGTGTACGGATGGCACCTATGTGGGCTATCCGATCAAGCTCGGCGCCACGGCCGACCCGCAGTGGGCCTACGAAATGGGCCGCATCTCCGGCCTCGAGTCTTCGGCTATCGGCTGCAACTGGGCTTTTGCGCCGGTTGTTGACCTGCTGATCAATTGGCGCAACCCCATCATCTCCAACCGTGCCTTCGGCGCCGACCCCGAGCTGGTCCTTGCGTGTGGCCGCGCCTACCTGCGGGGCATGGCCGAATCCAACATGGCCTGCGCGATGAAACATTTCCCCGGCGACGGCGTGGATGAGCGCGACCACCACCTCTCGTCGTCGGTGAACAACATGACGGTGGCGGAATGGGATGCGACCTTCGGTAAGGTGTACGCCGGCATGATCGAAGCGGGTGTGCAATCGGTCATGGTCGGCCACATCATGCAGCCCGCCTATCAAAAACACTTCAACCCCACCATGACGGATGCCGATCTGCTCCCGGCGTCGCTGTGCAAGGAGCTGACCACCGACCTGCTCAAGGGCAAGCTGGGCTTCAACGGCCTGGTCGTCACCGACGCCTCGCACATGGTGGGCATGACCGCCGCCCTGCCGCGCCGCCTCGTCCTCCCCACCGCCATCGCCGCCGGCTGCGACCTGTTCCTGTTCTACAACGATCCCGAAGAAGATCTCAACTGGATGATGGAGGGCTACAAGAGCGGGATCATCACCGAAGAACGGCTGACCGAGGCGCTGCGCGCCATCCTGGGCGTCAAGGCGGCCCTCGGCCTGCACAAGAAAGCCAAGAAGGACATCGTCGAACCCGCGGAGATCGCCCTGAAGAAGGTCGGCCTGCCGGAGAACCGGGCCATTACCGCCCAGGTCACCGACCGGGCCATCACCCTGGCCAAGAACGTGCAGGCCGGCATCCTGCCGGTGACGCCCGAACGCTACCCGCGTATCCTGATTGTCCCGGTGAAGGGGCCGCCGAACCCGGCCGCGTCCATCTTCGGCGGCGCCGGCGCCCCGCCGTGGGAAACGTTTGCGGAGGAGCTGCGCAAAGCCGGGCACGAGGTCGAGATCTTCGAGTCGGCAATTGACAGGCTGCTCAAACTGCCTGAGGCGGAGCGCGCCACGGGCCTGATGAACATGTATGCCGGCAAGGCGCCGATCTCGGGCCTCACCAGCAAGTACGACCTGATCATCAACGTCGCCCAGGTCGTCGGTGGCATGCAACCGGTCGAGCGGGTCAGTTGGCCGGCTTCCAAGGGCACGCCCGACCTGCCGTGGTATGTCCATGAGGTCCCGGCGATCCTGATCTCGTTTTCGACCCCGTTCCTGCTGGCCGATGCGCCGGCGGTCAAGTGTTTGATCAACGCCTATGATGCCCGGCCGGACACGGTCGCGGCGACGGCCGCAAAGCTCGCCCAGGGCGTGGACGCGTTCAAGGGTGTCAGTCCGGTGGACGTCTTCTGCGGCTTCCCAGATACCAGGTTGTAACATCTTGCTCAATAAGTGGGGGCGTCGGGGGTCGCAGACCCCCTCAGAGCGGGCTCGTAGGCGGTCTGTGACCGCTGTCTCCCCGGCTTATTGAGAGGATACTCTTATCACACCGAAGGAGAACCGTATGGCAAGAATCCCTGAAGCAGCCCACGTCTTACTCGATTTCAAACCCCAGCACGCCTACTTTGTCGGGATTGACTCGGACGGCTGCGCGTTCGATGCGATGGAACTGAAACACAAGGAGTGCTTCACCCCCACCATCGTCAAGGTCTGGGGTTTGCAGGCCGTATCCAAGTTCACGCGCGAAACGTGCGAGTTCGTCAACCTCTATTCCCGAACGCGCGGCCTGAACCGCTGGATCGCGCTGACCAGGGTCTTCGATCTCCTGCGAGAACGGCCGGAGGTGATCGCCCGCAACGCAAAGGTGCCGCAGGGCGACAAACTCAAGGAGTTCATCGCGTCGGGCTACCCGCTGAGCCATAAGGGCATCGTGGAATACGCCGCCGCGCATCCCGACCCGGAGCTCGAGCAGGCCGTGCGGTGGTCGTCAGCCGTGGATGCGGCGATTGCGGACATGGTGCACGGGGTGCCGCCGTTCCCCTACGTGCGCGAAAGCCTGCAGAAGATGCAGGGCCGGGTAGACCTGATGGTGGTTTCAGCCACGCCGGTCGAGGCGCTGGAGCGCGAGTGGGGTGAGCACGGGATCGCCCAATACATGACCGTGATCGCGGGGCAGGAGATGGGCACGAAGCTGCAGCATCTCGAGTTTGCGGCCAAGGGCAAATATCCCGACGACCATATCCTGTTGATCGGCGATGCGCCGGGGGACCGCGAAGCGGCCAAGAACGCGGGCGTGCTCTATTATCCCATCAACCCTGGCGGCGAGGATCGCTCGTGGAGGCGGTTTTACGATGAGGCGCTGGGGAAATTCCTGGACGGCGCCTATGCGGGCGAGTACGAGGCCCGGATGATCGCCGAGTTCAAAAAGCTGCTGCCCAATAACCCGCCGTGGAAGAAGCTGGAGCGGGTCGAGTGGGAAGACTGACGGAAGTTGAGGTTGAGGTTAAGGTCGAGGGAAGCTATCCCGCCTAAGCCTCAACCTCAGCCTCAACCTTAGCCTTAACCTCAGCTTTAACCTCAGCCAAGGGAGGAAACATTCATGCCAAGACTGGTAGATCTCACCGCCAAACCCTACAATTTGTCCGCCGGCCAGATCCGTTGGGTCGAAGACACCCTGGCCGACATGACCGCGGAAGAAAAAGTCGGCCAGTTGTTCACCAGCCTGTTCTGGTTCGGCGCAGACACCTTTAGCGGCAATGCGCTGACCAACGAGCAGATCCTGGAGAAGTATCACATCGGCGGCGCGCGCTGGCAGGGCGGCAAGGCGAAGCAATGCCAGGACCTCTTGAACAGTCTGCAGGCAGCCTCGAAAATCCCGCTGTTGATCGCGGCGAACTGCGATTCCGGCGGCAACGGCGCGTGCTCCGATGGCGCCTACATCGCCTCGGGCGCGCAAGCCGAAGCCGCGCGCGACCCGCGGGTGGCGTACGACGCCGGGTATGTGTCGGCGCGCGAGGCGGGCGCGTTGGGGGTCAACGTCAACTTCGATCCTTGCGTGGACATTCTGTTCAACTGGCGTAACACCATCGTCAACACCCGCGCCTACGGCGTCAGCGCGGACGATGTGATCAAATACACCAGCGCGTACATCGAGGGCTATCGCGCCGGCAGTAACGGCGATATGATCACCTGCATCAAGCACTTCCCCGGCGACGGCGTCGAGGAGCGCGACCACCACCTGGTGCTGGGCGTAAACGATCTCTCCCCCGCAGACTGGGACGCCTCCTTCGGCCGCGTCTACCGCCACCACATCAACAACGGCGTCGAAATGATCATGGCCGGTCACATCGCGCTGCCCCACTACTCGAAGCTGCTGAACCCCTCGTTGTTGGATGAGAACATCATGCCGGCCACGCTGGCTCCAGAGCTCCTCGTGGACCTGTTGAAGGAGCAGTTGGGTTTCAACGGCCTGATCATCACCGACGCCAGCCACATGCTGGGCATGACCTCCGCCATGCGGCGCGAGGACTACGTGCCGGGCGCCATCGCCGCGGGCTGCGACATGTTCCTGTTCTTCAACGATATTGACGAAGACTTCAACTTTATGCTGAACGGTTACCGGAAGGGCGTCATCACTGAAGAACGCATGAATGATGCAGTGCGCCGGATCCTGGGGCTGAAGGCGAAGCTGAACCTCCACATCAAGCAGGCCGAGGGCACGCTGTTGAAAGACGAGCAGGCGCTGGCGGTGGTCGGTTGCGCGGAGCACCTGGCGATGCGCGCGGCCGCGGCCGACAAAGGGATCACGCTGGTCAAGAACACTTTGAACCAACTGCCGATCCGGCCGGAGACCCACAAACGTATCCGCCTGTACTACCTCCAGGGCGAGGTCGGCGGCATCCACGCAGCCAGCACCAAGGTCCTGGATAACTTGATCCAGGAGCTGACCCAGCGCGGCTTTGAGGTGACCGTAAACGACGGCACGACGCGGGTGAAGGGAAAGACGCTGACGTATCGCGACGAGGTGGATGCGGCGCTGGTCTTTGCCGACGTCATCGGCTACGGCGCGCAGAACAACTATCGCATCCAGTGGAAGACCGCCATGAGCAACGAGTGCCCCTGGTACGTTTGGGAGGCGCCGACCGTCATGGTGTCGCTGAATTTCACCACCCACCTGCACGATGCGACGATGGTGAAGTGTTACATCAACGCCTACCATCACAATCCGGAGATCATCAAGCAGGTGGTTGACAAGATCATGGGTGAATCGCCGTTCAAGGGCAAGCCCAACGACCTCGTCTGGACTGAGAAGTGGCAGGCGAAGCTGTAAACCCGTGTGTCAGCCTTGCGTGAGTTGCCCATGTTGAAAGCGCCCTACTCCCAACAGCGCGGCACGCGCCAGCAGAATGCAGCAGTCCTGTTGCACGACCTCTGGCGTCACGCGCCGCTTTCCAAGGCGATGTTGGCGCAACGCAACGGGTTGACCAAAGCGACGGTGTCCGCGATCTGTAGTGATCTATGGGCGTTGGGGTTGATCCGGGACGCGGGCCGGGATCGCTCGCGGCTTGGCCGGCCCGGCAACCTTCTCGAACTTGATGCTTCGGCACGCTGCGCCATTGGCGTGGAGATCAGCACCAACTACGTCGCCGCAATACTGACCAACCTGGCTGGCAGGCCGCTCTGGCAAGGTGCAACATCAATCACGGTCGGCAGCGCTCAAGAAACCATTCTCGCCCAGGCTGAGGCATTAATCGCCGAGGCTGTCGAACGAACCCACGCTGGTAGCAGCCCCTTGTTGGGGATCGGCGCAGGCGTGCCCGGCATTGTGGATCCAGGACCGAGCAGCCTGGTGAGTGTGCCAGCCCTCGGCTGGAAGGAGGCGCCCCTCAAAGAAATCTGGGGAAAACGCTTTGGATTGCCGGTGACTGTCGAAAACAAGGCCCGTGCCGCAGCGATGGCTGAGGCCCTGAACGGCAGCGCGCAAGACGTGAACAGCTTCGTTTATGTCAGCCTCGGCACGGATGTGCAGTCGAGCATTGAGGCTGCCGCGGTCATCGGGGGGACGCTGTGCTGCGGCGTCCATGGTCTGGCGGTGGATGCCGGGCACATGATCCTCGATCCCCAGGGTGCGCCTTGCGCGTGTGGCCAACGGGGCTGCTGGCAGGCCATCACGGATGTGGCGCGTGAGGTCGAGCTGGCTCAGGTCCGGTTGGCGGCTGGCGAGGTCAGCACCTTAGGGCGCTATGCCGCCGAAAAGGGCGCGGTGCTTGACCATCGGGTGATCCACCAGGCAGCCCTGGAGGGGGATGCGCTGGCCATGGATGTTCTGCGCACGGTTCAGTTGAACCACGCGTTGGGCATCAGCAACCTGGTGCGCATCTTCGACCCGGCACTGGTGGTCATCGGTTGGGCCAGTGCGGCGCTCTCGCAAGCGTATCACGCCCGCATGCGGGTCCTCAGTGACAGGCTGGATGTGCCGGGGGTTGTGCGCCAGCAGTTGGCCCGTCGCGGGGTTGCGCCGCCCGCTGTCGTCTATGCGATGCACGGCCCGGAGGCGTCCATGTTGGGCGCGGCCGCCCTCCTGGTGGCCGAGTTCTTACGGACGCCGCCCATTGTTGAGTAGAGGCGGATTCCGCCGCAGCAACGGCGGGATTGCCGCTATGGTGTCACTGCCGGATCGGGCCGGGGATGCGCTAACCGTGCAAAACCCGCCCACATCATGAACTAACACGAAATCTGACCCTACGGAGGAGCTTATCTCATGGCAGAACAAGTCAAAGCATCATCATCCCACCTCACCCCGGAATACAAGAAGTCCCGTCCGGGGGCGATGTTCGCCTTCGCGTTCGGCACGATGAGCGATAGCATGGAAGGCGGTCTCATCAACACCCTGTTCCCGGTCATCGCGAAGGCCCTGAACCTGGATATCGGCGCACTGGGCCTGCTGTCCAGCATCAGCAGATGGGCCCGCATGATCTTCGGCACGCTGTGGGCCGTCCTCGGTGACAAGTTCGGCCGCAAAACGATCATGGTCGTGATGACCGGCTTTTGGGGCATTTGGACCGCGGCCGCTGGCTTCGCCCAGGACTTCACCCAGCTATTGATCCTCTACACTATCGGTGTCATCGGCACCGTGGCGGCCGAACCGATCCAAAACGGCCTCATGGTGGATATGTTCGACGAAGACGAGCGCGGCAAGGCGTACGGCACCCTGCGCACCATCGGCGTGGCAGCCAGCGTCATCATCACGCCCCTCATCGGTCGGCTCGCCACCTGGCCCACGCCGGAGAACGGCTGGCGAATCGGTATGTTCATCATGGGCGGCATCAGCGTCCTCAGCGGCATCCTACTGCTGATCTTCCTCAAGGAGCCGCCCCGCCGCATCGTGGCCGGTGATCCGGACGCGGGCAAGTTCAAGCTCTCGGACATCAAAGAGATCGTCAAGATCCCGTCGTTCTGGCTGCTGGCAGTCATGCTGCTCTTCGTGACCTCGATGGTGTTCTTCGCCTTCATGGTCACCTACTTCGTAAACGTGCGCGGTTGGCAGACTGCCGCCGCGGCCGTGCTCTACACGGTCTTCATGGCCGGTTTTGCGGCCGGCGGCCTCACCGGCGGCGCCATCGGCGACTTCTTCCAGAAGAAGTTCGGCGACAAGGGCCGCGTCATGTTCATGCAGATCTACCTGGTAAGCTGGGCGGTCATGACCTTCCTGTTCACGCAGGTTGACTGGGGCGTTCAGACCCCCGCCGTATACGTCATGGCTTTCCTGACCGGGTTGATCGGCTCGTGGGGCTTCTCAGGCGCGGTGCTGCCGATGGTCGGCCAGATCGTGGAGCCGCAGTACGCGGCAACCACCTTCGCCCTGCTCTTCTCCTTCATCCAGGGTGCGATCACGGCCACCTACTTGCTGTTGATCAAACCGTTGGCCACGACGCTGGGCAGCCTCGACAAGGTCTTCCTCTATATGCTCTGCTTGCCGTACTTGGTCAATGCCGTCTTCTGGACGTTGTTCTATTTTACATATCCAAAGGACGTGCAGAAGCGCAAGGCTAGAATGGCGGCGCGCCTGGCCGAGAAGTAGGACTGATGCTGTGTGAGGGCGGCGGTGGCGCCAAAGGCCGCCGCCCTCTGGGGCGAAGATGAAATATGACGACGCGGCTTTTTCTCATCCGTCATGGTGCGACCGTCCTCTCCGCCGAAGACCGGTTTGCCGGTTCGACGGGTAATGTACTTGACTTCAAGAGCCCGGTCCGCGCCCGGCTGATGGTTTTCAACGATGTGTCGCACTATGTTGATCAACCACCGCGGGCCGATGGGCGTTTGTCAAAATGGTGGGACTAACAACTTCAATAGATCCGCCAGTCAGGAGGAAGCAACAATGCTTTATCCAGTTCAGAATGCAGTCCGCAACAAACTCGACATCTCCGGCATCTGGGATTTCAAGACCGACCCCGATGGGATCGGTGAGGCTAACGGGTGGGCCAACGGCCTGACCGGCGCCCGGCCCATGGCCGTTCCCGGCAGTTGGAACGAGCAATACGACGATCTCTTCGGTTACCTGGATTTGGCCTGGTACGTGACAAAGGTCTATGTTCCTTCAAGCTGGCACGGCCAGCGCGTCTTTCTGCGCGTGGGCTCGGCCAATTACCGCGGGACTGTCTACGTCAACGGCGTCAAGGTCGGTGCGCATGAGGGAGGGTACCTGCCCTTTGCGTTTGAAATCAGCGACAAGGTTAAGTGGGACGAGGAAAACGTCATCGCCATCAGCGTCGAGAACGTGCTGAAGCCCGATCGTGTGCCCTCCGGCAATATGCCCGGCGGAGACATGGGCCTGTTTGCCAGCACCCCCAAGACTACCTACGACTTTTACCCCTTCGCCGGCATCCACCGGCCGGTGGTGCTCTATAGCGTGCCGCAGACCTACATTGAGGATGTGACCGTCGTCACCATCATCGAGCCTGAGGCTGAGGTTAAGGTTAAGGTTAAGCTGAACGCGGCCGTGGACGGTGAAGGGGCCATACAATTGCGGGGCGGCGATGCGGTCTTCACCGTTGACCTGGCTTTCAGCGGTGGCGTGGCCGAGGTGACGCTGACCGTCCCCGACGCGCATCTATGGTCGGACAAAGACCCGTACCTCTATGACCTGACCGTCAACGCGGCAGAGGATCAATACAGCCTCAAGGTGGGCATCCGCATCATCGCGGTGGACGGGCCGCACATCTTGCTCAACGGCCAGCCGGTCAAGCTGAACGGCTACGGCCGGCACGAGGATTTCATTGCCAGCGGCAAGGGCCTGAACCTGCCCCTGGTCGTCAAAGACTACCAACTCATGAAGTGGACCGGCGCCAACAGCTATCGCACCTCGCACTACCCCTACAGTGAGGAGGAGATGCAGATGGCGGACCGCGAAGGCTTCCTGATCATTGACGAGATCCCGGCCGTCAGCCTGCAGATGGCCGACGAGGCCAACTTCCCGGAGCGGCTGCGCATGTGCCTGCAGCAGATCGAGGAGATGATCACCCGCGACAAGAACCATCCCTCGGTGGTGATGTGGTGTGTGGCCAACGAGCCGATGCCGAAGGGGTTCGGCGTTGGCGCCCTGGGTGAGAGCAATCTCTCCGTAGAAGACATCAACTTGCCGGGCAAGCGGTTTCTTGACGCGGAGATCGCTCGGACGCGCGAGCTGGATCCCACGCGGCCGGTGACCATCGTGACCGTGATGGGCGGCCCGCAGAACTGGATGGAGCAGTGCGATGTCATCTGCATGAACCGCTATTGGGGTTGGTACACCCTCGGCGGCCAACTGGACATCGCACGGCAGAGGCTCGAGGCGGAGTTCGATCAGGTCTGGGATCGGTTCCACAAGCCGATCATCATGACCGAGTTCGGCGCGGACACCATCGCCGGGTATCACGGCAAGCCTGATGTCATGTGGACCGAGGATTACCAGGCCAAGTACATTCGCTTCCACCTGGAAGTGGCGGAGGCTCGTGAGTTCGTTGCCGGGATGCAGGTCTGGAACTTCGCGGACTTCGCCGCAGTCCAGAGCATCATGCGCGTGGGCGGGCTCAACCACAAGGGCGTCTTCACCCGCATCCGCACGCCCAAGATGGCGGCGCACGTGTTACGGGAGTTTTGGGTAAAACAGGGTGTTTAGATAGGCAGGCCGGTATATTGGTGAATTTGCAAGTGACAGGTAAAATTCTCACGCTACTGATCTGCCTGTTTATCGGTCACGTCGCTCAAGGAGGATACATGCCAGAACCACTTCTGTCTCCGGACCGTTTCTTCTCGCCCGACCCAGCGCAACGTGGTGTGGCGCGCGAGCTGTATGCTGGCATCGCGGGCCTGCCCATCGTCTCGCCGCACGGCCACGTGGACCCGGCGCTGTTGGCCGATGAGGCCGCCACCTTCGGCACACCGGCCGACCTGTTCATCATCCCCGATCACTACGTGTTCCGCATGCTCTATTCTCAAGGTGTCCCAATGGAGGCGTTGGGCATCTCACGGCGGGATGGCGGGCCGGTGGAGGCGGATCACCGCCAGATCTGGCAGACCTTCGCGGATCACTTCTACCTCTTCCGCGGCACGCCCAGCGGCGTCTGGCTGGCGCACGAGCTGCACGAGGTGTTCGGCATCCAGCAGAAGTTGACCGGCGCCACCGCACAGGCGATCTACGACGAATTAGCGGACAAGCTGGCCCGGCCCGAGTATCGCCCGCGTGCGCTGTTCGAGCGGTTCAAAATCGAAGTGCTGTGTACCACCGATGCGGCCAGCGATGCGCTGGCGCAGCACAAGGCCATCCGGGAATCGGGGTGGCCGGGTGTGGTCCGGCCCACGTTCCGGCCCGATGCGGTGGTGAATCTGCTGACGGTCGGCTGGCGCGGCCACCTGGATAAGCTGAGCGCGGTCGTCGGCCGGGAGATCACCACGGCCCGCGCGCTGGTCGCCGCGTTGGAGGAACGACGGGCCTTCTTCAAGCAGATGGGCGCCACCTCCACCGACAGCGGCGTCGAGACGCCCTATACCGAGGCGTTGTCTGCCGCCGAGGCCGAGGCGATCTTTGCTCGCGGCCTGGCTGGCGAGGCCACGGCCGAAGACGCGCGGCGCTTCACCGGCCACATGCTGATCGAGATGGCGCGCATGAGCGTCGAAGACGGGCTGGTGATGCAGTTTCACGCGGGTTGCTATCGAAACCACAACCCGCTGGTGTTTGCGCGCTTCGGCGCGGACAAAGGCGCGGATATCCCGGTGCTGACTGAATGGGTGCAGAACTTGAAGCCGCTGCTCGACCGCTTCGGCAATGACCCACGGCTCAGGTTAGTGCTGTTCACCATGGACGAGACCAGCTACTCGCGCGAGATGGCGCCCCTGGCCGGCCACTATCCCGCGTTGCGCCTGGGCCCGCCGTGGTGGTTCCACGATAGCCCGAACGGCATGGCGCGCTACTTCGATCAGGTGATGGAGACCGCCGGGTTGTATAATACGACGGGCTTCATTGATGATACGCGGGCTTTCGTCTCGATCCCGGCGCGGCACGACGTCTGGCGCCGGGTGGCGGCCAACTGGCTGGCCGGGTTGGTGGTGCGTGGGCTGCTCGACAGGGCCGACGCGGCCGAGATGGCGCCCGACATGGCGAATGGCTTGGCGCGGCGGACGTTCAAATTGTGAGTGTCGGGGCGGGGGCGTCCCGCCCCGACACAGGGGGTATTAATGATCGGCCTGGATCTGGGCACGACGAACTGCAAAGCGGTGCTGCTGGATGACGATGGCCGCGTTCGTGCGGTGGCATCCGAAGGCTACAAGCTGCAAATCCCACATCCGGGTTGGGCCGAGCAGGACGTCCGGCATGTGTGGGCGGCCGCGCAGAAAGTGCTGCGTGCAGTGGCCGAATCGGCGCCGCACGATGTGCCCCCACGGGGCATCTGCTTCAGCGGCGCGATGCACAGCCTCTTGCCTGTGGCAGACGACGCCGGCACACCCATCGCCAACGCGATGACCTGGGCGGATGCCCGAGCGACCGCCGTGTATCAGAGCCTGATCGCGGACTGCGACAGCCACGCGCTCTACCGGCGCACGGGCTGCCCGGTACACTCGACTTATCATCTCCAACGGTTGCGGTGGTGGCACAGGGTTGACCCTGAGCAGGCGCAACAGGCGCACCGCTGGGTGGGCCTTAAGGACTGGGTCTTGCACGCGTTGACCGACGTTTGGGCCACCGATCTCAGCCTGGCGTCCAGCACCGGCTTGCTCAACCTTCATCACTTGACCTGGGACACCGAAGCGCTGCAGTTGGCGGACGTGCGCGCTGAAAAGCTACCGCGGCTCGTTTCGCCATCGGCTGTGATCGGCCAACTGACCGCAGAGGCCGCGGCCGCGACCGGTTTGCCGGCTGGCCTGCCCGTGATCGCGGGCGGCAGCGACGGCGCCATGGCCAGCTTCGGCACCGGCGTCGCGCGCCCCGGCCAGGCGGTGATCACGGTCGGCACCAGCGGCGCGGTGCGCAAAATCGTTGACGAGCCTTGGTTCGATCCCGCGGAGCGCACCTGGTGTTACATGCTCACCGATGCTGCCGAGGCGCCGCTCTGGATCATCGGCGGGGCCATCAACAATGGCGGGCTGGCGTTGCAGTGGGTGCGCGAGAAACTGTATCCCGAGCTGAGCGGGGCCGCCGGCTTCGCGCGGTTGGCCGCTGATGCGGAGGCCGTCCCGCCCGGCGCGGAAGGCGTCTTTCTGCTGCCATACTTCGCCGGAGAGCGCAGCCCGCATTGGGCGCCCAAAGACCGGGGGATGTTGTACGGCCTGGGGATGCAGCATACGCGCATGCACATCGCGCGGGCTGCCATGGAAGGGGTGGCTAACTGCCTGGCTGATGTATGGGACGCCCTGTACGGGTCGGAAGCAGCCACCGGCGAAGTGGTGCGCCTGACGGGGGGCATCACCCGCACGCCGCTGTGGGCCCAGATCGTGGCCGATATGTTGGGGATCCCGCTGATGGCGCTGGATGTCGCGGACACCTCCGCAACCGGCGCGGGCCTGCTCGGCTTGCACGCGCTGGGGATCGCAAGGCCTGACGCCAGTCAGGTCGCGCGCGCGGTTGCGCCCGGCCCCATCTACACCCCCGACCCCAAGCGCCACGAGTTTTACAAACAACACCATCGAGAATATCGAGCCCTCCGTCGCGGCATGGCCGCGATGGGTGAAACAGTGCGGCACTTGAAGGAGAGCTTCTTATGAACCATGAGGAATTGATGGCAATGTACGACTTCACCGGTAAGACCTTCGCGGTGACGGGGGGGTCCGGTGTGCTGGGCGGCGACGTGGTCTGCGCGTTGGCCGGCTGCGGCGCCAATGTGGTCATCCTCGACCGCAACCTGACGTCGGCGCAGGGCGTGATTGATCGGTTGGGGACGCGCGGCTGCCAGGTGACCGCGGTGCAAGGAGACGTGCTGGATCGGGAGAGCCTGTTGCGGGCGGGCGAGGCCATTAAAGAGCGCTTTGGCCCGCTGCACGGGTTGGTTAACGCGGCCGGCGGCAACCGGCCGACGGCCATCACCTCGGCCAGCATGAGTTTCTTCGACCTGCCAGAGGATGCCTTGCGCTTCGTGCTCGACCTGAACTTGCTCGGCACGATTTTGCCCTGCCAAATCCTGGCAAAGCAGATGGCCGAGGCCGGTGAGGGCGTGATCCTGAACTACTCCTCCATGGCGGCCTACCGCCCGCTGACGAACGTGGTGGCGTATGCGGCGGCCAAGGCGGGGATCACCAACTTCACCGCCTGGCTGGCGGTCCATCTGGCGAAGCACTACTCCGGCAAGATCCGGGTCAACGCGATCGCCCCCGGCTTCTTCCTGGGCGAGCAAAACCGCGACCTGCTGGTGAACCGGGAGACCGGCAATCTGACCCCGCGCGGCCAGCTCGTGATTGACCACACCCCCATGGGCCGCTTCGGCGTGCCCGAGGATCTGCTGGGCACGGTGCTGTGGCTGCTCTCGCCCGCCTCCGCCTTCGTCACCGGCATCACGGTGCCGGTGGACGGCGGGTTCTCGTCGTTCTCTGGGGTGTAGTTCGGTGGATGGGTAAATTGGGAGGTGGAGGCGTATGGTCATTGCGCAAGCGATTGCAGAAACCGGGCGGTTGATGTCCGACGCGGTTATGGCGACCCTGGTCAAGGGCCTGGGGGACGGCAAGTTCGCGGGGCGAAAGGTTCTGGTGCTCATCCCCGACCACACCCGCTCACTGCCGCTACCCGAACTCTTCCGCATGCTGGTGGCGGTGTTGCACGATGTGGCCGAGCTCAATGTCATGGTGGCGCTAGGGACGCACCCAGGCTACGACGAAGCGGGTCTGAATCACCTGGTGGGCATCACGGCGGCGGAGCGCGCGACCACTTTCAGGCACGTGGGCCTGCTCAACCATGCCTGGGATGATCCGGCCGCGCTGACTTCGCTCGGTGTGATCGAGCAGGACGAGCTTGAGCAACTCGCCGGCGCCAGCTATCACTATTCACTACCAACCGAAATCAATATCCGCATCAACAAGGCTGTGCTGGAGCACGATGCCATTATCATCCTCGGCCCGACCTTCCCGCACGAAGTGGTCGGCTTCTCCGGCGGCGCGAAGTATTTCTTCCCCGGCATCTCCGGGCCGGACGTGATCAACGCCACCCACTGGCTGGGCGCGCTAGCCACGGTGCTGGGCACCATCGGCATCCAGGACACCCCGGTGCGCGCGGTCATCCACGCGGCGACGCAGCGTCTGAAGACGCCGACTACGTTGGCCGCGTTGATCGTCGAGGGGCATGATCTCGCGGGCGTGCTCATCGGTGACGTGTATGAAACCTGGCGCGCGGCGGCGGACGTGTCGGCCGCCCGGCACATCCAGTGGTGCGAGCGACCTTACCAGCGGGTGCTCTCCAGCTGCCCACCCATGTACGACGAGCTGTGGACCGCGGGCAAGTGTATGTACAAGATGGAGTCGGTGGTTGCAGTGGGCGGCGAGCTCATCATCTACGCGCCGCACCTGCACGTCGTCAGCCCCGTCCATGGCAAGTACATCTATGAGGCGGGCTATCACATCCTGCCCTACTTCCTGCAGGATTGGGAGAAGTATAAGCACCTGCCGCTGGGCGCGCTGGCGCACTGCACCCACGTGCGCGGCTCGGGCGTGATGACAGACGGGGTCGAGCAGCCCAACGTCAGATTGACGCTGGCCAGCCAGATCCCGCCCGAGGACTGCGCTAAACTCAACCTGGGCTACCTGGACCCAGCCACTATCAACCCGGCCGACTGGCAGGGGCGCGAGGACGAGGGCATCCTGTACGTGCCGAAGGCCGGCGAGCGGCTGTATAAGGTACGGTAACTCGGTCATCCTGAGTGGAGGCCCTCAGGCTGTAGTCGAGGGATCCCAATCTACCAATCTACCAGAGACAAGGAGCAACATATGCCATATGGTCTGAACCTGAAAGCGGCCGGCGCGCTGGACCTGGTGTCGCTGGGCGCGTTGATCCATCGCCTGGACCCGGGGATCATCCCGTTCCGCAAGGCCACGCACTGTGATATCCACGTCAGCGGCGGCGAGTTTAACGTGGCGGCCAACTTGGCGGACTGCTTCCGCCTGAAGACCGGCATCGTCACGGCCATGGTGGACTATCCCATCGGCGACCTGATCGCCGAGCGCGTGCGGGCGATGGGGGTGCAGCCGTTCTACAAGCGGTTTGTGCACAACGGCGTCACCGGGCCGAACATGGCGACGGTGTACAGCGACCGAGGGCAGGGGGTGCGCGCGCCGGTGGTGTTCTATAACCGGAGCAACGAGGCCGCTGCGCAACTCAAACCGGGCGATTTCAACTGGGGCGCCATCTTTGCCGGCGGCGTGCGCTGGTTCCACAGCGGCGGCATCTTCGCGGCGCTGTCGGAGACCACGGGTGAGCTCATCATCGAGGGGATGCAAGCCGCCAAGGCGGCCGGCGCGGTCACTTCGCTGGACCTGAACTATCGCGCCAAGTTGTGGAACCTGTGGGGCGGCCATGAGACCGCTCTGGCGGTGCTCAAACGCATCGTGGCGCACGTGGATGTCATCGTCGGCAACGAAGAGGACCTGCAGATGGGCCTCGGCATTCCGGGGCCGGATGTACACGCCAAATCCAAGCTCGACCCCAGCGTGTTCTTCGGCATGATGGAGGGCGTCAAGGCCATGTATCCGCAGGTGAAGGTGGTGGCGACCACGCTGCGCGAGGTCCATTCGACCAACCGCCATAGCTGGGGCGCGGTCGCGTGGATTGATGGCCGGACGTATGTATCACCCACTTGCGAGCTGGATGTGGTGGACCGCGTGGGCGGCGGCGATGGCTATGCCGCGGGCTTTTTCTATGGCCTGCTGGCGGGCGCCTCGGAACAGGAGGCGGTGAACCTGGGGTGGGCGCACGGCGCGCTGTTGACTACCTTCCCCGGCGACACGACCATGGCGACGGTGGAGCAGGTGCGGGCGTTCGCGCAGGGCGGTTCGGCGCGGATTCAGCGGTAGAGGAGACAACTATGACCCAAGCAGACATTGCCCTGATCGGCCTGGCCGTGATGGGCCAGAACCTGGTGATGAATATGGCCGACCACGGCTTCACCGTGGCGGTCTACAACCGCACCGCGGCGGTGACGGACGCGTTCGTGAACGGCCCGGCCAAAGGGATGAGCATCATCGGTGCGCACACGCTGGAAGAGCTGGTGGCGGCGCTGAAGCGCCCACGGCGCGTGATGATGCTGGTGAAGGCCGGCCAGCCGGTGGACGACTTCATCGAGAAGCTGATCCCGCTGTTGGAGCCCGGCGACATCATCATTGATGGCGGCAACTCCAACTACGACGACAGCATCCGCCGCACCGCCTACGTCGAGGCGCAGGGCCTGCTGTTCATCGGCACCGGCGTCTCCGGTGGCGAGGAGGGCGCGCGTCACGGCCCGTCCATCATGCCTGGCGGTTCACTGGCCGCGTGGCCGCACGTCAAGCCGATCTTCCAGGCCGTCGCGGCCAAGGTCCCGGAGGGTGACCCCAACGGCGCGCCGTGCTGTGATTGGGTGGGCGGCGCCGGCGCCGGGCATTTCGTCAAGATGGTCCACAACGGCATCGAGTACGGCGATATGCAGATCATCGCTGAGGCCTATCAGGTGATGAAGGAAGGCCTGGGCCTGAGCAACGACGAGATGAGCGACGTCTTCGCCCGGTGGAACCAGGGCGACCTGGCGTCCTACCTCATCGAGATCACGCGCGACATCCTGGCCTACCGCGATGAGGATGGCCAGGCCGTGGTGGATCTCATCCTGGACAGCGCGGGCCAGAAGGGCACCGGCAAATGGACGGTGGTCTCGGCGCTGGACCAGGGCACGCCGTTGACCCTGGTGGGCGAGGCCGTGTTCGCCCGCTTCCTGTCGGCGTTGGTGGATGAACGCGCGGCCGCGGCAACGGCGCTGGCCGGCCCGGCCGGGCAGTATGCCGGCGACAAGGCCGCGTTCCTGGCCGACCTGGAGCAGGCGGTCTACGCGGCGAAAGTGGTCTCTTATGCACAGGGCTACATGCTGCTGCGTTCGGCGGCCGCGGTCTACGGCTGGGAGCTCAACCTGGGTGGCATCGCGTTGATGTGGCGCGGCGGCTGCATCATCCGCTCGGTCTTCCTGGGCAAGATCAAGGACGCGTTCGACGCCGATCCGGGCCTGGCGAACTTGCTGCTCGATCCTTACTTCCAGCAGGCTATGGCCCAGGCCGAGGGCCCGTGGCGCCGGGTGGTGGCGACGACGGTGCAACTCGGCATCCCGGTCCCGGCGCTGGCCAGCGCGCTCACCTTCTACGACGGCTATCGGCGCGCACGCCTGCCGGCCAACCTGACGCAGGCCCAGCGCGATTACTTCGGCGCGCACACTTATGAGCGGATTGACCGCCCGCGCGGCCAGTTCTTCCACACCAACTGGACCGGTCGTGGCGGCGATGTGACCTCGCGCGCGTATCAAGCGTAGCGCGTTCCGTAGAGGGGTGGCGCAAGTTGCGAGCTTACGCCACCTGGGTGCAAGGAGGAATCCAATTATGGCTAAGTCAAGAGCCACCGCGCTCGTCACACCACCCGACATAGACGCCAAATGGCACACGATGAGCGCCAATGATACGGTTGCCAGGCTCGGCACACGTCTCACCGAGGGGTTGAGCACCGCGGAAGCGGCAGCGCGACTGGAAAAGTACGGTCATAACGAGCTGCGGGAAAAACCACGTCCCACCTTCCTGCAACTGGTCATCGCCCAGTTGAACAACTTCATCGTCATCCTGCTGATTGCCGCCTCACTGGTTTCCGCGCTGCTGGGCGACTGGATCGAGGCGGCGGTGATCATGCTGATCGTCGTGTTGAACGCCATCCTGGGCGTGTTCCAAGAGAGCCGCGCCGAGGAAGCGCTGACCGCGCTGAAAAAGATGGCCGCGCCCGAGTCCCAGGTGCTGCGCAACGGCCAACGCATCTCCGTGCCGGCCCGCGACCTGGTGCCGGGCGACGTGGTCTTGCTGGAGGCGGGCAACTTCGTCCCCGCTGACATCCGCCTGATCGAGGCGGTCAATTTGCGCGTCGAGGAGGCTGCGCTCACCGGCGAATCGGTGCCGGTGCAGAAAGACGCGGCCTTACTGCTGGCCGAAGACGCCTCGATCGGCGATCGCAAAAACACCGTCTTCATGGGCACGGTGGTCAACTACGGCCGCGGGCGCGGCGTCGTGGTCTCCACCGGCATGTACACGCAGTTGGGCATGATCGCGGATATGCTGCAAATGGTCGAGGACGAAGGCACCCCGCTGCAAGCCCGCCTGGACCAATTGGGCAAGATGCTGGGCATCGCGGCCCTGGTGATCTGTGGCGTCGTCTTCGTCTTGGGCGCATGGCGCACCGGGGTGTTCACCGAGGGTTTCACGCACGAGGTCACGGAAGCCGTGGTGGAAAGCTTCATGATCGCCGTGGGCCTGGCCATTGCGGCTGTGCCTGAAGGCCTGGCGGCGGTGGTCACCATCAGCCTGGCGCTGGGCATGCGCGAGATGGTGCGGCGCAACGCCCTGATCCGCCGGCTGGCCTCCGTCGAGACCCTCGGCTCGGCCACGGTCATCTGCTCGGATAAGACCGGCACCCTGACCCAGAACGTGATGACCGTCACCCGCCTGTGGGTGGACGGCAAGCTGGCCGAAGTCACCGGCACGGGCTACGACCCGCGCGGCGATTTCCTGGTGGACGGCCAGAAAGCCGACCTGCGGCGGCTGCCCGGTCTCACCACCGTCCTCTGGGTGGGCACCCTGAACAATGATGCGGTGTTGGAACCGGTGGAGTATGGTGAAAGGGAAGACTATCGCATGGTGGGCGATCCCACCGAAGGCGCGATGCTGGTCGCCATGGTCAAAGCCTGGCCGAAATTTACCGAGCTCAGCCAGGCGTATCCGCGACACAAAGAGATCCCCTTCGATTCGGCCCTGAAACGGATGACCACCGTCCACAAGATCACCTGGATCAAAGAGGAAGGGCCCTCACCGTTCCACGATCAGGGCAAGCTGGGCCAAAATGCTGTCACCGTCAAGGGCGCGCCGGATCTGGTGCTGAACCTGTGTACTCAATACCAGACGCTTGACGACGAGGTGCGTCCGCTGGATGACGAGATGCGCCGCCGCATCCTGGCGGCCAACAACAGCATGACCACCGATGCCCTGCGCGTGATGGGCTTTGCCTATCGTATCGAGGAAGACATACCGGATGAGCTGACCCGGGAATTCGCCGAGCAAGGGCTGATCTTCGCCGGCCTGATGGGCATGATCGATCCGCCCCGCCCCGAGGTCAAGCCGGCGCTGGAAAAAGCGCGCGGCGCAGGGCTGCGCACCATCATGATCACGGGCGATTACCCCAACACCGGCGCGGCCGTGGCCAAGGCGATCGGGTTGTTGCAGCCGGGCGACAAGGTCCACACCGGCGCCGAGCTGAACGACATGGACGATCGGACCCTGACAGAAGAGGTGAAACACACCGCCGTCTTCGCCCGCGTGTCGCCCGAGCACAAGATGCGCATCGTGGACGCGCTGCAGAAGAACGGCGAAGTGGTCGCCATGACCGGCGACGGCGTGAACGATGCGCCGGCCATCAAGCGCGCGGACATCGGCATCTCCATGGGCATCACCGGCACCGATGTGGCTAAGGAGACCGCCGACATGGTGCTGACCGACGACAACTACGTCAGCATCGTGGCCGCGGTCGAGCAGGGCCGCATCATCTACGCCAACATCCGCAAGTTCGTGTTCTTCCTGCTCTCCTCTAACATCGCCGAGGTGATGATCATCTTCCTGGCCACGTTGGCCGGCTTGCCCATGCCGTTGACCGTTATTCAACTGCTGTGGCTCAATCTCATCACGGACGGCGCGCCGGCGCTGGCGTTGGCCATGGAAAAAGGTGATCCCGACATCATGGAGCGGTCCCCGCGGCCCAAGAGCGAATCCATCGTCAACCAGCCCATGCGCCTGGGCATGTTGGTCCAAACCATCGCGCAAACCGGCGTGGTCCTGACAGCTTTCTTGTTGGGTCTGTTGTGGCACCTGGAAGCTGGGGCCAGCGTCCCGGCCGGCATGAACCCGCTGACCTACCTGCTCCAGCACGACTGGCGCGGGGTGGAT
>DAOUAT010000335.1:0-5513 GCA_034433275.1 Anaerolineae bacterium | reverse complement strand
AACAGCATCACCGCGCCGGCCAGCAGGAACAGGAGGCCGGGCAGATAAGAAACCGCCAACACCACGTAACTCTCCCGGCGCAGTGTGATGGTGGTGTCTTCCACGGTGAGCGTGGCCTCAGTCTCCACGAAATCGCCGGCCGCGGGCGCGGGATCCGTGCCGCGGAAGGCCTCCACCAAGATGACGGGCTGCGTGATCCCTTGGTCTGGCAACGCAGGATAGGCGACTGCGCGCAAGGCCAGGTTGCGGGCCGGGATCGCGAAGGCCTGCTCCCCCTCTGTCTGCTGGAACAACACATGAAGGGTCTCATTAACCGCGCCGCCGGCCACAAGTTCTTGCAGGAGCAAGGGCTTCCCTGTGGCGTCAGCGGCCGTAATCGCCAGAGCCAGGCCGGTGGTTTGCTGAACGATCCACAGGTTGCCGAACCGTGCCGGCCAGGCGGCGGACATCCATTGTTCCCGCCGGTCGCGCTCGCCGACCAGCGCAACACGTGTTTGCAGGGCAGCCTCGGCGCCGCCAATTTGTTCCACCACGACGCGGGCCTTAAGCCGTTCGTCCTGGTTGGCACTACCGCCCGGGGCCAACGCGAGATCAGGGCTACGCCAGCCCCAGGCGCCATCCACGAGCAGGCTGACCAGGATCAACAAGGCCCCAACCATCGTCAGCACCGGCGCCCACGCACCGGCGCGGCGGCGCTCCGCGTAGATCTGGGCGCGGGCCGTATCGTTTTCGACTTGAATGAAGGGATAGCTGGTTCGCAGTCTGCCGGCCACCTGCGCCAGAGCATCGGTCAGCGGCCCGGGCATATGTGATTCGGCAACCGGCAGGGCATGCGGTGGGGACGCGATCTGTATGGGGCGCAGGGTGTTTCGGGCTTCGCGCAGGTGATCTGCCAGCCGCAGCGCCAGGTGAAAGCCGAGCCCGGCCAGCAGCACGCGCAGCCAGGCGCCGCTCAGGATGGTGAACGCGCCGAGCGCCTTAAGGGACGCGCCGACCTCACGGTAGCTGGCCGTTGCGGCCGCCAACCAGCTCTCGGCTGCGTCGGCCGTCAGCCCGGCGGGTTGCTGCGGGATGATCGCAGCCAGGGCAAGCGTTCCGGCAAGGAGCGCCGCCAACACCACAAAAAACATAGGCGCGCCAACGACGTGCCAAATCCTATCGAGGGCGTGGGTCAACGGCCGGTTACGCTGCGGATTCGGAGTCATGTTCGGGCGCAGATAAAAGATAGGCCCCAACCGCTGGGCGGATCGGGGCCATGTGAGGGCGGCCTGTCGCCGTCCGTTGGAGCCACCCGACGGAATTGAACCGTCAACCTAGCGCTTACGAAGCGCTTGCTCTGCCGATTGAGCTAGGGTGGCGTGCGGCCGGGCGCTTTCGCCGCGACCGCAACAGATTATAACAGTAGACCGAACGAAACGCAAGAAGACGAACGACGGACGACGGACGACGGACGACCGTGGAAGGGGAAAACATCCTCCCTCATTCGTCCTTCGTCAGTGATCTCCCTACACCCGCGTCAGATACTCGCCCGTGCGCGTGTCAACCCGGATCTTGTCACCGATGTTGACGAACAGCGGCACCTGCACCTGGTAGCCTGTGCTGACGATGGCCGGCTTGGTGGCGTTGGTGGCGGTGTTGCCCGCGAAACCGGGGTCGGTCTGCACGACTTCCAGGTCTACGGTGGTGGGCAGCTCGACGCTGATGGTCTCCCCCTCGTAGCTTTCCAGCTCCACGGTCATCCCGTCAATCAGAAAGTTGATGGCGTCGCCCAGCATGTCAGCATGGAGCACCGGCTGGTCATAGGTCTCCGTGTTCATGAAGGTGTACAAGTCACCGTCATGGTACAGATATTGCGCCTCGGCGTGATCCAGGCGAATGTCCTGGACGCGGCTGCCGGAGGGGTACGTCTTGGTTTGCGTCGAGCCGCTGCGCACGTTGCGCACGCGCACACGGATGGTGGCATTGCCCCGGCCCGATTTGATGTGCTCATATTCCAACACGCGCCACAACTCGTTGTCTTCGGTAAACGTGGCGCCTTTGCGAAGATCCTGAACGCCGATCATGCTTTCCTCACTGCTCTTCCTGCTCAGGACGCTGCGCATCCTGTAATGACTGGGCGGCAAAACCTCCGGGCAGTTTGTGCGCCGGAGGTTCGGGACACAATAATAGCGCGTTGTGGGGTTTGTGTCAAATGCCGGGCAAAGTCCTACTTTCCACCCAGGCCCTGGCCGTTGCGGACAGGTTCATCAGCGGGCCTTTATGGACGGTACACTCGGGCAGCGATTCCAGGAAGAGCTTACCGTAACTCTTGGTGGTGAGCCGCTTGTCCAGCACGACGACGATCCCCCGATCGGTCTTGCTGCGGATGAGGCGGCCGAAGCCCTGGCGGAAGCGTAGGATGGCATCGGGCACCTGGTAGTTATAGAACGGATCATCGAACGTCTCGCTGCGTGCGGCGACGATGGGGTCGCTGGGCACGGCGAACGGCAGGCGGACCAGCACCAGCGCGCTGAGCGCCGGGCCGACCACATCCACCCCTTCCCAAAAACTGCGTGTGCCCAGCAGCACGGTCCGGCTGGAATTCTTGAAGGTGTCCAGGAGTTGGTGGCGCGATCCGCCGCTCGCCTGGCTGAGCACCGTTATGCCATCGTGGGTGAGGGGTGGCGTCACCGCGGCCGCGGTGCGGCGGAGCTGGGCGTGCGAGGTGAACAGCGCCAGCGTGCGGCCGCCCAGGGCCCGGGCCACGCCCACCAGCGCTTGCTCCACCGCCGTTTGGAAGCCGGGCGCGTTGGGTTCGGGCAGGTCGGTGGGCAGGTAGAGCAGCGTGCTCTCCTTGTAGTCGAACGGCGAGCCGACGGTGGCCGTGTCAGCCTCGTGCGCGGCCAGCCGATCGCGCATGTAATCGAAGCTGCCGGCCGTGCGCAGCGTCGCCGAGGTCATCACCACGGTGTCGTTCTTGAACAGGATGTGGCTCTCCACCAGCGGCCCCACGTGAACCGGCGCCGCGCGCAACGTCACGCGCCGCGCCTGGCGTTCGCCGGTGCTCACCTCCACCCAGTAGACGCTGTTGGCATCGGGCTTCATCACCCAGGTCTCCATCTGGGCTTGGAACTCGGCCAAGCCCAGGATGCTGGCGGCCAGCGTCTCGCTCAGCACGTCCAACCCTTGGGGCGTCTTGCCGCGGTCCATCAGGTCGTCCAGCGCGGCTTTAAGCTCCTCCAGGTGTTTCAGCAGCACGCTCCAGGTCATCCCCAGGTTATCCCAGGCGACCTCGATATCCACCCACACCGGCTGGCTGCGCGTGCCCGGCGTCACCCGCAGCCGCAGGTCATATTCGCTGGCATCCAGCTTGGGCGCCAGGTCGCGCACGGCGTCATCCATCACTTCCCAGAACATATCCAGACGGCTGCGCGCGGCCTCGGCATCCCCTTGCAAGCGGATGATCCGGTCACGCAAGGGCATAAACTGCGTATCGGACAGGCCGGCGCGCAGACACGCCAGCAGCTCGGCCAGCAGGCCACCGCTGCGGCTGCCCTGGCTGGCCACCCCGCGCCCGCGGCCACCGGGTGGGCTGGACGCGTTAGCCGATTGGTAGATCGTGCTGAACAACTGGCCCAAGCTATAGCCATCGGCCTTGAAGCTGAGCTGGTCGGTGACCGCGTCTTCCAGATGGTGCGCTTCGTCAATCACCAGCCGCTTGTACTCCGGCAGGACGCGATTCTCGGTGGCCGCGTCGGCCATGAGCAGCGCGTGATTCACCACGATGACGTGTGCAGCATCGGCGGCCTTGCGCGCCCGGAAGAAGAAGCAGCGGCCACCCATCTCCTGCTGACAGCGATCTAACGTGCAGCCTTCGTTCTCGGCTGACACCTGGCTCCACACGAACCGGTCGGAGGGCAGGGGGAGCGAGAGCTCGTTCTGGTCGCCGGTCTGCGTCCCCGGCAGCCACACCAGGATGCGCGCGATGCCGCGCAACTCGTCATTGGAGAGGCTGGGCCGGGCCTTGAGCGCCGTGAACCGCCGCGGGCACAGGTAGTTGGAGCGCCCTTTCAAAAGTGCGGCGCGGAAGGGTTCGCCAGACCTGACAGGTTTCCCAAAACCTGTCAGGTCGCTAACTTCGCCAGACCTGACAGGTTTCCCAAAACCTGTCAGGTCTGTCCCCAGCACCTTCTGCAGGTCGGGCAGGTCCTTCTTGAAGAGTTGGTCTTGCAGGTTGATGGTATTGGTGCTGATGACCACCCGCTCGTTGTTTTGGACCGCGAACGCGATGGCGGGCAGCAGGTAGGCCAGCGATTTGCCGGTGCCGGTGCCGGCTTCGGCCATCAAGTGGTGGCTCGCATTAAACGCGTCGGCCACCGCGTGCAGCATGTCCACCTGGGGCGGCCGGTATTCGTAGCCGGGGAACACCTGGCTGAACGCGCCGCCGGGCCGCAGCAGGGCAGCCAGCGTATCCGCGTCTATCGGCTCAGGTTGCGGCCGCGGGCTCAGCGGTTCCAGCACGCGCACAGGCTGGAACAGCGCGCCATCGGGCACCAGCTCTTGCAGCGGCAGCTCGTTGCGCGGCGTGCGGCCCACGCCCAAGGCCAGCAGCGCCTCGGCGAACACGGTGGCCAGCGGCCAGGCGCTGCCGGCCGCCAGCCGGTTGATCTCCATCAACACGGGGCGGGGCAGGCGGCGCGCCTGTTCGCACAGCAGCTCGAACAGCCGGCCGGTGGCCTGAGCGTCATCCAGCGCGCGGTGCTGGCTGGCCGAGGCGATCCCGAAGCGCGCGGCCAGCGCACCCAGGCTGTAGCCGGGCAGCGCGGGCAGCAGGATGGTGGCCAGCTCCCAGGTATCCAGGCCAGTGTTTTCATGGAGCAACCCCTGGGCGCGCACGAAGCCCAGGTCGAAGCCGACGTTGTGCCCCACCACGGGATGTTGCCCCACGAAGCGCATCAACGGCCCGACGATGCGGTCGAACGCGGGCGCGGCGCTCACGTCCCGGTCGGTGATGCCAGTGATCAGCGTGATCTCATAGGGGATGGGCCGGCCGGGATTAATCAGCGTGCCGAACTCCGCGACCGGCTCGCCGTCCCGATATTTCACCGCGCCGACTTCGATGATCGCGTCCTTGTCCGGGTTCAGGCCGGTGGTTTCCAGGTCGAGTGTGACGTAACTGTGGGGCACAGGGAGTCTCCGTTTCTAGATCGCGCCTGAGCGCTCAACGAAGACGATTATAACACAGAGCCGCTTCCGGACTGAAACCCCTGTGTGCCTCAGTTGTCACTTTGGCCCATCTGTGCTATCATGGGGTCATTCGATGATTTCAACTCCATAAGGTAATCCATGAACGCGTTGCGCAAGGTGCTCAAGTTTCCGACATTTCGCGGCGGTTTGATCTGAAACTTTCCAGAGACACGGAGAGGTATCTCCGTGTCTCTGTTGTTTGTGCGGGAGAGACTGTGACTGCCTACATCTTCGTCACCGGCGGCGTGGTCAGCGGCCTGGGGAAGGGCGTGACCGCCGCGTCTATC
>DAOUAT010000334.1:0-2778 GCA_034433275.1 Anaerolineae bacterium | reverse complement strand
CGACCTGCTCCGCCGCCGGTGGCGCACCGTCACCTGGGTGGCGCTGACAGGGGTCACGCTGTTCTATTTCATCGAGAACACCGCGCTGCGCTACACCACCGCCACCAACGCGGGCGTGCTCTCCAACCTGACCTCCATCTTCATCGTGTTCCTGGGCACCACCCTGCTGCGCGAACGCCTGCGCCCCACCGCCTGGCTGGCGCTCCTGGCCGCGTTCATCGGCGCTGTGCTGGTGAGCCAGGGGGCCGGGCACCTGCGCCTGGGCGGGCCGGGGCTGCTGGGCGACGGCCTGATGGTGCTGGCCTGCGTTTTTGCCGCGGTCTACAGCATCGGCGGCAAGCGGCTGTCGGAGCAGTTCGCGGCCGATGTGGTGATCGCGGCCGTGGCCGCGGTCGGCGCGGGGTTCCTGCTGCCCCTGGCGCTGTGGGAGGGGCTGCACCTCGACCTGCCGCTGAGCGTCTGGGGCATGTTGCTGCTGCTCGGCCTGGGCTCCGGCGCGCTGGCCAACCTGTGGTGGCTGGCGATCCTGGCCCGCGTCACCGCCTCCCGCGCCGCACTGGCGCTCTTCGCCATCCCGATCGTCTCGGCCGCGCTCTCCATCGCCTTCCTGGGCGAACCGCTGACGGTCACCCTGGTCATCGGCGCGGCGCTGGTGATGGCGAGTATGGTGGTGGGATAGGCGAATCGGCGAATGGCGAATCAGCGAATGGGGAACTGAGGGAACCGAGGGAACTGATGGAACATAGGGAACTCAACGCACCACGCATCACGAACCACGCCAGTACGCCACCTTACGTACCGCCGCCGGCCTTTCAGGTAAGGTGACCCCATGACTGAAATGCAAGACCCGCTGGAGATCTATCGCGCGTCGTTGGCTGCGCTGCAAGCGCCGGTCGAGGAGGGGCCGCCGGCCATCCGCCGCGCCGAGGCCTGGCCCTACCCGGACCTGGCCCGGCTGTGGGCCCGCGTCGAGATCACGCCATTCGCCAGCTTCCCCAACCTGGCGTTCACCGTGGCCGACCCCGACGGCGCGGTCGTCTGCACCATGTTCATGGTCGAGATCCGCGAGCCGTACCAGTCGGTGACGCTGCACCTGCGCCAGCCCCCGCGCGCCGGGGAACGCTACACCCTGACCATCGAGCTGGAGCGGGACGAGCAGACCCTTGACACGCGCACGCTGCCATTTGACCTGGTCTTCCACGACCCAGGACAATCGCGCTAGACACGCATCCCGCATCACGCATCACGCACAAGGAGCGCACCATGACCGACCACGACCTCAAATCCATCCTGCTCACTGCCAAAACCATCGCCATCGTCGGCCTGTCGGACAAGCCCGACCGCGACAGCTACCGCGTGGCCGAATACCTGCAAGGCCACGGCTACCGGATCATCCCGGTGAACCCGGTTGTTGACGCCGTGCTGGGCGAAAAGAGCTATGCCGCGGTGAGCGACATCCCGGAGCCGGTGGATGTGGTGGACATCTTCCGCAAGCCCGACGCGGTGGGGCCCATCGTGGAGGAGGCCATCGCCGCGGGCGCGAAGGTCGTCTGGATGCAGCTCGGGGTAGTCAACGAGGCGGCGGCCGCCTCGGCCCAGGCGGCTGGTTTGCAGGTGGTGATGGATCGGTGCATGAAGATCGAGCATCAGCGGTTGATCGGGTGACAGGGCTATTCAATTCTCGAGAGTAGTCATGCTGAGCGGGTCTACGACGCAATCTGCAATGCCGGACAACACCAGCGAAGCATCTCACGCGCCGCGACGAGGCCCCTTCGGCTTCGCTCAGGGCAGGCTCTTCGTTGGACATGCGCTGTGTCAAGCGCCTCATCGTTAACCCGCTCAGGGTAATGAGTCCAGAGAACTGAGTGACCGTGCCGCGGCCGCTATCTTTCCGGCCGAATCCGCAATTGGTGACGGCTTGATGCTGTTCCCCGCCATCCGAACTGAAGTTTGACAACCCCACGTCCCGGTGCTAAACTCCATCTCATCCTGGGAGAAAAAACACAAGCAGCCGTAACTCCCAGGGTTGCTTCCCCCTTGCTTACCGTTCACCAGGCGGATTTGCCTCCACAGGGCGCCGCACCTCGGATGCGGATAGGAGTGCACCATGAGAAGCCGGGCTTTTGCGCTTTCCCTCGCCGTGTTAGTCGTATCGCTCGCCATCCTGGGCGGCGCGCTGGCATCCGCTGCACAGCCAGTTGGCGTGCAGGACACGCCGCCCCTTACTGTGTCGCCACCCTATCCCAACCGCGCTGATTCTCCACGAATCTATCTTCCGCTGGTACTGGCGGACGCAACCAGCGGCGCGCAACCCGTACAAGAGCCGGGCGCTGACCAGCCTTCGGCAGTACCAACCAGCGAACCAACATCACTGCCGGAGGTTCCCACCAGCACGTCGCCCGACCCCGTGCTGCCGACCCCGGAAACGCCGCTCACGGATACCGTCCCGTTGGCTGACCTGCCGGTGATAACGCATTGCGGCACGATCGCGGCAAATGAGACGTGGGCCGGCGGCTATGTTCACCGCCTGACATGCGGCGTCACGGTGAACAATGGAGTCACGCTGACGGTGGCCGCGGGCGCAGTCGTCAAATTCAACGCGGGATTGTCCCTTTCTGTGAACGGTACACTTAATGCGGAGGGAACCTCGGATAGTCTCGTCTATTTCACCTCGTTCAAGGATGACACTGTCGGCGGCGACACCAACGGCGACGGCACCGCCTCGGCCCCGGCCAAAGGCGACTGGGAGAAGGTCTACCTCACTTCAGCGGGACGCGC
>DAOUAT010000333.1:0-24421 GCA_034433275.1 Anaerolineae bacterium | reverse complement strand
GCCCCAGCGCCGACCACTCCCAGATCAGCCCCGCGAACCCGGGCCGGTCATGGATCAGGCCCACGCCGCCGAACTGGAGCGCGAACCCGACCGCCGCATAGCCGGCCGCGGCCAGGCCGAACGCGGCGAAGAAGCTGATGGCCGCGTGCCGGGCGCGTTCCAGGGGCAGCCCGCTGGCCGCAATCAGCGCGTAGCCGATGGGCACGCAGAAGGCCAGGCCGAAAATGATAGCTGTTTGATCGGACACCCGATGAGCTCCTGACTTGTTGTCCGGCGCGTTCCGGCTTACAATGAGGCTATCATGCTACCACAAGAAAACGATCCCGCCAAAGACATACTGCCGACATTTGCGGCAGAACTCACGCCTCGGTTGCTGGTGGATGCCATGCTGGGCCGGCTGGCGAAATGGCTGCGCCTGGCGGGCTATGATGCTGAATACTGGCGTGAAGGCTCCGACGAGGCGCTAATGGCGCGGGCCCAGGCCGAAGGTCGGCTGATCGTCACGCGGGACAGCGGGCTGGCAGGTCGCCGCGGGGTGCGGGCGCTCCGGATCCACACCGAGGATTTGGAAGGCCAGATCGCTGAGACGCGCGCGGCCCTGGGCCGCGCGCCTCAGCCGTTCACCCGCTGCCCAGAGTGCAACGGCGTGCTCTCGGCCCTGGCCCATGCCGACGCGCGTGACCAGGTGCCGCCTTACGTCTGGCACACGCAGCACGAGTTCCGGCGCTGCGACCGCTGCGGCCGCGTGTACTGGAAGGGCACCCACTGGCCCGCGCTGAACGCACGGCTGGAGAACTGCATTGCATAGATCCGCAGAACACCGCTCATGTCGCGGGCGACATAGACAGAGATAGAAATGACCATCCGCGTTGATCCGCGCTTGTCCGCGTCCCCTTCTTCCCCAAACGTTCGCACGTGCGCTGCGCTGGCCGATCGCCGCATGGCCGCGCTGCTGGCGCTGGCCAGCTTCGCGCTGTACGCGGCCACGGCCGCACCCTCGGTCGCCACGGTGTTCGATGACAGCCTGGAGTTCCAGGTGGTCGCGCCTACCTTGGGCATCGCGCACCCCAGCGGCTACCCGCTGTACACGCTGTTGGGCAAGCTGGCGACGCTGCTGATGCCCTTCCGCGATGCGGCCGGCCGGCTGAACCTGCTGTCGGCGCTGGCCGCGGGCGCAACGGTGGGCATCCTCTACCTGGTCGCGCGCAAGCTGGCCGGGAGCCGCCTGGCCGCCGTTGTCGCATCCGCCGCGTTCGCGATCTCGCCCGCCTGGTGTCGCAAGCCAACGTCGCCGAGGTCTACGCGCTGCACGGGCTGTTGTTTGTGTCGGCGATCTATGGCTTGTTGCGATGGGAGGAGAGCCTAGTGCGGAGGGACGGAGGAGCAGAGGACACGAGGGCCTACCACTCACCATTCGCCATTCGCCATTCGCCATTCGCCACCTACCTCCCCGCCGCCGCGTTCGCCTTCGGCCTGGGACTGGCGCACCACCGCATGATCGCACTGCTGGCGCCGGCCGCGCTAATCTTCGTGCTCTGGGCCGACCCAGCGCTGGTCCGGCAGCCGCGGCGGTGGCTGCTCGCCTTGGGCTGCGCCCTGGCCCCGCTGCTGTTGTATTGCTACCTGCCGCTGCGGGGCGCGGCGGGCGTCACGTCGCTGGATGGGACCTACGCGCCCACCCTGCCGGGCACGCTGGATTGGATCCTGGCCCGCGGCTACAGCGTATTCCTCACCGGCAACCCGTTCGGGGTCGAGCGGAACGCCAGCACGTTCATCGCCTTGTTCCTGGGGCAGCTGGGCGCGCTGCCGGTGCTGGCCGCCATCTGGGGGCTGGCCGCGGCCTGGCGGTTCAGCACGCGGCGCGCGACCTTTCTGCTGCTGGCAACGGTCGCGCAGGTCGCGTTCGGCACGGCCTACAAGGTGCAGGATATCGAGGTCTTCCTCATCCCAGCGTTCATGCTGACCGCGCTCTGGGCGGCGATCGGCCTGACGCAGATCTGCGACGCGGTGACGCAGCAGGCGATCCATTCGGCCCGCCCCTTGCGGCTGCCGACCTGGGTGCGGCCGCTCTACCTGGCGCTCTGGCTGCTGCCCGTGGCCGGCATCGTGCTCTACCAGCCCGCGCGGGATGCCGTCAGCACCTCGGCGCAGCGGGATCGCAGCCACACCTGGGGCGTCTACGACTATGGACAGGATATGGTCGCCAGCGCCGCACCTGACGCCCGGATCGTCGGCCTGCTGGGCGAGACCACATTGGTGCGCTATTTCCGCGACGTGCTGGGCCAGCGGCCCGACCTCCGGGTCATCCCGGCCAACGCCGAGGCGGCGCGCTTCGCGGCCGTGGACGCGGCGCTGGCGGCCGGTGCGCCGGTCTACCTGACGCGCGATCTGCCCGGCGCGGCCGCGCGTTATAGCCTGGACGCGGCCGGCCCGCTGATCGCGGTCAGCCCCAAAGCGGCGCCCGGCCCCGCGCCGGCCGGCCGCGACATGGGCGCCGGCATCGCATTGGTTGACGCTCGCGCCGAGGTCCGGCAGCCGCGCAGCGGCCCCACGGTGCGGCTGCGCGTGACCTGGGCAGCCGCCGCGCCGGTAGCCGAAGAGCTGAAGGTCTCGGCGCGGCTGCTGGATGGCGCAGGCAATGTGCTGACCGCCGATGACCGCGTCCCCGTCCACTTCGCCTATCCCACCACAGCCTGGACGCCGGGCGAGACGGTGGACGATGTTTACGACCTGACGCCCCCTACTGCCGCGCCCCCCGGCCCCTACGGCGTGCTGCTGATCCTCTACCGGGCGGCTGATGGGAGCGAGGTCGGCCGCGCGGAGCTGCCGGCGGTGAATCTACCGTAAGTGATGCAGTGCATCGGCATAAACCGGCGCCGGGCCTCGTCGTCGCTCACGCCTGCGAGCGCGCGCCGGAATTCGCGGCGCGTGAAGCGGAGTTACAGAACCAGGGGATGAGGCATCAGGGCGCCTCTGCGGATCGTATTTGCTGAAAAGTCACTTTTGCCCCTCAACCAGCGCGATCTCGTCCTCCGTCAACCTGTAGAGGGCGTACACCTCGCGATCAATCGCAGCGTCCACGGCCGCGATGCGGCGCGCCAGGCCCTCCCGCGCATCGTCGTAGACCCGCGCGGCCGCGGCGTGTTCGCGCTGCAACGCCAGCATCTCGTCCACCAGCGCGACGACGCGGTCGTGGCGGGCCGCGTCTGTAGGGTCGGAGAAGTTGATATAGCGGATGGGAGCCTGGCGCACCCATTGCGGCCTGGTCAGGTCTTCGGACATCCGCTTGGTTTCCAGGAAAAAGCGCGGCACGCCGCCGATGCGGAACGAGAAATCTACCCAGCCGCGCGAGACCTTCTCCTCTGCGCTCACCTGGGCGCTGTCCTGCGTATCCCATTCCAGCGCGCGAAAGAGCGGGAGGATGAAGTCCTTGCGGGTGTTGTCTTCGTTGTAGGCCTTGCGCGCCGCAGCCGACAAGTTTTTGAACTTGCGGATCAGGCGCTCGACTTCAGCGTAAGCGGTTTGGGCAGGCATGGGGGGTCGGCTAACGGGCACGTTCGAGACGAAATATCACAGCGATGATGGCGCAACGGCCGGCGCTGCATGTTTGTGAATGTCCGGGATGCGTTGTGCTGCTGTCAGATTGCCGGCCGCAGCAATGATCACTCGTAACGCTTCATTTACGGCCTCCGATGTTTGGAAAACGGTCGCAACATCGGGATCGAGCACAACTAGAGTTGTCTCCCCACTCAGGCGCTCCGCAAAACGGTTGGGCCTGGCCTTACCATAGTCAAAATCGTAGTGCTCTCGCAATTCATCTGGTTCAGCCCTTGCGCTAATGCCTTGCTTCTTCATAGTCTTCACACTCACCTCGGTCTGCCTTCCTGGCGCTGATAATTCGGAGCGTATCGCCTCGTTCCACGAAAGAGACGATCAGCAGACGGTTTCGCTCCGAGTAGCCAATGATGATTTCTCGGTATTCTGCCTGGGAGTGATCATCGTCATGAAAAATGCGCGCGTGCGGATCACGAAACACACTGGCAGCTTCGGAAAAACTCACCGCGTGTTTACGCTCGTTCTGAGCTGCCTTGCGCGGATCCCACTGAAAGCGTATCATCACTACTCGCTATGCAGTCAACTTGATCATGGATCATTCTACTGCAAATGGTGCTGACAGGCAAAGTCCTGCGAGCGGGGCAGCGGCCCCGGCCGCAATCGTTGACGATGTGCTGGGGAGACCTTGCTGACGGTTATCGTGGATGGCTGGTCCACTTGGCTGCCGGTGAATGCAGAGGCCGGGGTTACACAAGAAACCCCGGCCTCCCCTGATGCCTGTCCCCTATCTCCTAACCCTCAGCCTTCTGCCACCACGCGGCCTTGGGCTTCTCGGTTTGCTTCACCCGCTCGTACACGTCCGTCAGATCCGCCAGCCGCTCGGACAGCGCGGGCGTCAGCATGTCGGCGGTGTAGCGCCACTGCCAATTGCCGCTGCTGGTGCTGGGGAAGTTCATGCGCGCCTCCGCGCCCAGGCTGAAGATGTCTTGCAGCGTGGCGATGGCCTGGTTGGAGGCTGAGCCCCACGCCAGGCGGACGAAGTCCCAGGCGATGTCGTGCGCGTCGGTGCCGGTGTAGCGCCGGATGTTGTGCCGCTCGAGCTCGGTGCGCTCGGCCTCGTGCCAGTAGCCCACGGTGGTGTTGTTGTCGTGCGTGCCGGGATAGACGATGGAATCGCGCTCGAAGTTGTGCGGCAGGTATTGCGGGTTGTTCTCCATGCCGAACGCGAACTGCAACACCTTCATGCCGGGGAAGTTGAACCGCAGCCGCAGCGCGTCCACCTCGGGCGTGATGATGCCCAGGTCCTCGGCGATGATGGGCAGCACGCCCAACGCCTTCTCGATGGCCGTGAACAGCTCGACGCCCGGCGCCTTGCCCCACTGGCCCTTGACCGCGGTCGGCTCGGTGGCTGGGATCTCCCACGACGCTTCGAAGCCGCGGAAGTGGTCCACCCGGATGATGTCCACGAACCGCAGCGTCTGCCGCACACGGCCGATCCACCACTGGAAGCCGTCGGCCAACATCCGGTCCCAGTTGTAGTGGGGGTTGCCCCAGCGCTGCCCCGTGGCCGAGAAGAGATCCGGCGGCACGCCGGCCACCACCGTGGGGTTGCCCGCTGCGTCCAGCTTGAACTGCTCCGGGTTGGCCCACACGTCCGCGCTGTCCTCGGCCACGAAGATGGGGATGTCGCCGATGATCTGGATGCCCTTTTCACCAGCGTACTTCTTCAGCGCCTCCCACTGCTCAAAGAAGACCCATTGCAGGAAGGCATGGTATTCGACCTCGTCCGCCAGGAGCGCGCGGTAGTGCGCCATAGCCTCCGGCCGGCGCAGGCGGATATCCTGCGGCCAATCGTGCCAGCTCCCGCCGCCGCAGTGCGCCTTGATGGCCATGAACAGCACGAAATCGGCCAGCCAGTCCGCATTCTGCTCCTGGAACCAGGCGAAGCCCCGCCGCTGATCGTCGGTCGCAGCCGCCTGGAAATGGGCGTAGCTGCGCCGCAGGAGTCCCTGCTTGTAGGGGATCACCCAGCCGAAATCCACCTTGCCGGCGGGGAACGACGGCGCATCGTTCAGCGCCTCGGCCGGCAGCAAACCTGAACGCACCAGGCCTTCAGGGCTGATCAGCAGCGGGTTGCCCGCGAACGCCGAGAAGCACTGGTAAGGCGAGTCGCCGTAGCCGGTGGGGCCGAGCGGCAACACCTGCCAAAGCTGCTGCCGGGCCGCGGCCAGCCAGTCAACGAAATCATAGGCGCCCTGGCCCAGGTCGCCGATGCCGAACCGGCCGGGGAACGAGGTCGGGTGGCACAAGATGCCGCTGGATCGTGGGAAACTCATGTCTGCCTGCCTTCCTGAAAAGTTGTGGATGAATCAGTGTCCCAAGTATAGCGCCGGATGACCCAGAATCAAAGAAACCTGGTTTCTGCGGGAAACCAGGTTTCTTGACTGCGCTGACTCAGCGTCTCAGCGCTATTGTGTGAGCCTTTCCGCCATCAGTTGCGCCTGGCGGGCCATGTCCACGGCGTTAGCCAACACGCGCGCCGCTTCCTGGGGGCTGTGGAAGCCGGTGCTGTTCTCCGACATCACGAAATCGTAGCGCATGGACGCGTAACGGTGAAGCTGTCGTGGCTCTGCCAGTTGCTCATCGGTTGCGCCGGCCGCGATCGCGGTCACCATGGCATCCATCGCCTCGCCCAGCGCCACCTCGGTGTTGCGCAGCAGGCTGGCCGTGTTGTTCTGGATGATGGCGATGCGATCCTTCAGCGCCTGCTCGTCCTGCTTGTGGCACGTGCCGCACGCCTGGTTGACGTTGTCCAGCGGGCTGCGCAACCAGTGATCCGACACCTTCACTGCGCCCTCGCGCACGTAGGGCATGTGGCAGTCGGCGCAGGCGACACCCGAGCGATAGTGCAGGCTGGTGGTGTACATCTCATACTCGGGGTGCTGCATCTTGAGCATCGGCGCGCCGGTCTCTTTGTGCGTCCAGTCCTTGAAGTCATAGGCGTCGTAGTGTTCCTGGATGTTCTCGATCTGCACGCCGGTGCTCCAGGGGAAGGTCAGGATCTTGTTGTCGCCCTTGAAGTAGTATTCGACATGACATTGCGCGCAGACGTAGGTGCGCATCTCCTGACGGGTCGCCTTGCTCAGGTCAACCCCGCGCGCTTCCAACGCGTTCTTGAGCGCCGGTCGGGTGATCCACAGTTCCATGGTGTCAGGATTGTGGCAATCGCGGCACGAGGTCCCCAAGTGCAACCTGTCCGCGATCTCCTTGTAAGGGGTTTTGTTGAAGCTCTCCCAGCCCATCTCCTCGATGAGCAGGGGCGCTTCCGCAGCGTGACAGTTGGCGCAGGCGGCCGGTTGCTTCACCACTTCCTGGCGCTTGGTCTCCTTCTGATCGATCAAGGCATAGAAATGGCCGCGTTCCTCCCGAAAGTCCACGCTGAACGCGTAACCGGCCCAGATACGCTTTAACATGGGGTAGGCTTCCAGCTTGTCGTATGGCTCCGAGCCGCCATAGGGGGTCTTGTTGCCATCAATCTCGGTCTTCTTGAACGAATCGTATTGCCGCGGGAAATTCTGGCCCCACACAGCCGAATCAAGCTCCTTTGCCGCGATCTGGACCGTCTTCAAGGGGAACTCGACCGCCTCACTCTTACGGGTCTGGATGTTGGTTAACAAAAATGCAACAGCGGCCATGATCACCAGGCCGGCGACGAAGGCCAGCGCCATCCAGAGCCAGCCGCGGCGAGACGGGGACTTGGGTTGGGACGTTGTCATGGGTGGTCTCCTCCTATTTGTCGTGTCCGACGCCTTCATGGCACGTCAGGCAGTCGGTAGGTTCGTCGGTGTGCGCGTAGTTCATGGCCTGGGTGAGGTCGCCATGGCAATACAGGCAGGCGTGCTGCGTCACTTCCCGATTGAGCTCGGTGATGCGGATCGGCTCCGGGTGGTTGCCGGTGGTGAACGCATAACTGTGCCGGATGCCGTTGACGCCCTTGATGAAGTACTTGTGTACCACGTTATCGTGCGGGGCATGGCAGTCGTTGCACACGGCCACGGCATGATGGGTGCCGCGGGCCCAGCCGTCGAACTGCTGGCGCATGATGTGGCAGTTGACGCACGCCTGCGGGTCGTTAGAGAGATAAGAGAAGCCTTGGGCGTAGGTGAAGGTGAAGCCGCCCAGGCCGGCGGCGCCGCCGAACAGACCGGCCAGTGCAAGCCAAATCCAAAGCGGGAAGGCGCTCAGCAACCGTGCAGACGCCTTCGGGACAGGGGGGGCATTCTGCATGCAGGATTCCTCCTTGGGTGAGTGATGATCAGCGGAACCGCGAAGCCGTCCGGCCGCCCAGCGCCCACACCCGGCGGCCGAATGGCTTCAGTTTACCGCAGGATCGTAATTGTGGCAAGTCGTCTGTGTAACACGGCACATGTAGCGAGTCATGGGTTGACATTAATGGGGACCAGCGCGATGTCCAGCGGGATCTGCTTGCCGCTGGCTGACAGCGCCTGCTGCGCGATGAAAACCATGCCGCGGCAGCAAGGCACTTCCATGTAAGCGACCTTCACACTGCGGATGTCGTTGTTCTGCAGGATCTGCGTCAGCTTGCCGATGTACGCCTGCGCGTCGTCCAGCTTGGGACAGCCTACCGCGATCGCAGAGTTCCACACGAAGCTGGCATGCATGTTGGGGTCGGCGAACGGCACACAATCCGCGATCAACGTCAGATCGGCGCCGTGGAAGAAGGGCGCGCGCACCGGCAACAGGTGCAGCTGCACCGGCCACTGGCGCAATTCCGATCGCACGCGCCCGACATCGGGGGCAGCCTCGTCTTTGGCCGTTCGTCCTTGGTCCCCCCCGCGCACCTGCACCGAGGGGCAAAGCGATATCGCGGCGGACTGGGGCCGGATCGCCGGCTTATAGGAGGATTCGATCCCGTGCTCCCGCAGATGCGCGACGTGCCGCTCCACCAGCTCCGGCGCAGTCTGCTGCAGGTAGCCGAGCACCGCCGGCTCATCATACGCCTCGACTTCCAGGGTTGTGACGTGCAGCGCGCCCTGGGGGCAGTCACCCAGGCACGCGCCCAGGCCATCGCAGTAACTCTGTTTCACCAAGCGCGCCTTGCCATCAATGACCTGGAGCGCGCCCTCAACGCACGCCGGCACGCAGTTGCCGCAGCCGTCGCACTTCTCTTCATCAATGGTGATGATCTGACGCTTAACTTTCGTCATGAGACCCTTTCCTCAACCGGTTGCTTGCGATACTTGCTGACCATCTCGGCGCCGAAGCAGCTTTCTGCGTAACGGCACCACTGGATGCACGACATCACGCTGTTGTAGACCATAAACCCGCACCGGTCACACGCCATCTTGCGGTCAATGGAAAACAACTCAACGTCCGCCCCACACTCGGGGCAGGTCTTGATGTCGAGGGTAATGTTGTTGCGCAGGCTGCTGGAGCCGGGACAATACTGAGTGTTGAGCACGGTGGCTTCCTTTGGGAGATTAAGCCATCATCACGATCACATACGGCAGCTGGATCGCACCGACGGGACAGACCGGCTCACACTGGCCGTCGTACTCGCAGCGCTCCGGATAGACCAACACGGCTTTGTCACCCCGCAGGGCCAGGGCGCGCGGTTTGCAGGCGGTCACGCAATCGCCGCAACCGGTACACAACGCCGGGTCAATCTCGGGCAAGACCTCAACGGTCATGATAGCCGTCTCCAGGGCAAGATCAATGGACATCGTTTCAGACAGGATAGCCGACTTGTCCCCCACTGTCAGGTACTTTTGTCACACGCACGCCAGGCTCAGAGACCTTCCGCGGTTCGGGCCAGCGCCTGGCGATCCACGATCACGATGCGATGCCGATCCAGGCTGATCAGCCCTTCATCGGCCAGCTCGCGCAACGCGCGGCCGATCATCTCGCGCACGGTGCCCAGGCGCGCAGCCATTTCCGCCTGGGTCACCATTTGGGAACGCGCCAGCTCACCGGAGGTCGGCGTGCGCGCGGCTTCGGCCAGCAGCAGCCGCGCCAGGCGCTCCTTGACCGAGCGCAGCGCCAGGTCCTCAACCATGGCCACCAGGTGCCGGGTCCGTCTTGCTATGCCTTCAATCAAGGCCCAGGCCAGCGCAGGGTGAGCCTGCGCCAGCCGCCGGATGTCGGGTCGGCGGATGATCCACAAAGTCACCTCGCTGAGCGCCGCGGCGCTGGCCGGATTGGTCCCACCATCCAGCACCGCCACATCGTTGAAGGTTTCACCCGGTCCCGCCCGGTGCAGGATCTGCTCGCGGCCCTGGGGAGACACCTTGAAAATTTTGGCCTCGCCCTCGACGATCACGTGCAGGCCGGCGCACGGCTCCCCTTCCAGGAAGATCACCTGGCCGCGGCCGTAGCGCCGTTCGATGGCGGCCGCGGCCACCGCAGCCAGCACATCATCGGACAGACTGCTGAAATACGGCACGCGCCGCAGCAGCAGCAAAGGGGAAACAGGGATGGATGACATTGTGCCGCTATTATGCGTGAACTATGCCCCGGTCGTCAACTGCTCAAGCGGGCGCGCTGACACGACGCACGACGCAGGGTGTTTGACATGCGTCGTTTTCTCAACTAGAATCTTGACATCTGTTCATTTTTGCACTCACCATGGACACAGGATGGCACCCATGACCCAATCCCAACGGGCTGTGCTCATCGTGCTTGTGACGTTCGGCGCCCTGGCCGCGCTGATCGCCGTCACCGCGCTGCTCCGCCCTTACCGCTATCATGGCCGGCTGCTGGAAACCGATACGCCGGTTGACTTCACGCTGACCCGCCACACCGGCGAGCCCGTGCGCTTGAGCGACTACCGCGGCAAGCTGGTCGTGCTCTACTTCGGCTACACCTTCTGCCCGGACGCGTGCCCCACAGCCATGAGCGCCCTGGGCCGCGCGATGAAGCGCCTGGGCGACAAAGCCGACCAGGTGCAGGTGTTCATGGTGACCGTGGACCCGGAACGCGACACGGCCGACGTGCTGGGGCAATACGTTACACACTTCGATCCGCGGTTCATCGGCCTGGTGGGGACGCCCGGTGAGATCGCGACGGCCGCAACTGTCTTCAACATCTTCTACCAAAAAAGCGCCACCACATCGGCCAGCAGCTACCTGGTGGATCACACCACTTCCATCACCGTCGTGGATCAGGCGGGTCGTATCCGGCTGAGTTTTCCCCTTGAAACGGCCGCCGAAGACATGGCCAGCGACCTGAGCCACCTGCTGTCGAACTAACCCGAAAATGGGACGCGGACTACGCAGACGACGCGGACTACGCGGATTAAAGCTGCTCCTGTCCGCGTAGTCCGCGCTATCCGCGTCGTCCGCGTTCCCGTTCTCGTCCCTGCTTGTGTCACCCATGACATGGGCACTGCCAAGAAACTCCCGGCGCCGAGAACTTGTCCTGAGCGCAGCGAATGGATGCTTCGCTGGACACTCGCCGCAACGAGACTTGAGTCGTTAACCCGCTCACTATAGTGACAGGTGAAGGTTTCTTGCGAGAACGCATATCGCGCCGCGGCATCGAGTGTCTCAGAATGACAGGGGCAACTGGTCTAAATTGGGAATTCCTGTTTGCAGAGTATCACGCGTTGCATATAATAGACGTGGGGGGACATTGCGCCCCACATCACCTTTCCGACGGAGGAAACCCATGCGTAAATTGATATTCGTCCTGGCAATCCTGACCCTGCTCCTGGCAGCCTGTGGCGGCGGCGCGGCGCCGGCGACAGGCAGCGGCGGGAACGCGGCAAACGGCGAGGCGTTGTTCAAGAAGACCGTGATCGGCGCGCAACCGGGCTGCGTCACCTGCCACTCGCTGGACGGCAGCGCGTTGGTCGGCCCGACCATGAAGGGCATCGCCGGCCGCGCCCGCAAAGAGGTCGCAGGGCAATCGGCTGAGGAGTATCTGAAGGCTTCCATCGTGAACCCGAACGCCCATGTGGTCAGCGGCTTCTCCCAGGGCGTGATGCAGTCCTACCAGAAGGAACTCACGGCCGATCAGCTCGCCGACCTAGTGGCCTATCTGTTGACCCTGAAGTAACGCAGGGAGCCCACCGTCAGAACCTGTGTCGGGGCGCGAGATCACTCGCGCCCCGATGCTTTAAGCAGTAACACCTTTCGTCCCCGTCGCCGGGAGCAACAAGAAGCGCAGCGCGTCCGGCAGCCGCCGCGCCCAGGCGGACTCGTGATGGATGCCGCCTGCCTCCTCGACATAGAGCAGCGTTTCGCCGGACCGATACCCCTTGCGCCGCAGCAGGTTGTTCATCCGGCGCACCTGCTGCGCGTAATGATCCGCGAACGACCGCTGGGTGTGCGCGCTGCCTGTCACCAGCCCCGTCCCCTCAGCCGCGCCCACGTCCATGTAGATCTTACCCGGCGCGAAGGCCGCCTGCTGGACGAACGGGAAGATGCCCTCCTTGCCCCAGCGCAGCGCCGGGCTGAACACCCCGGCCAACCCGAACACGTCCGCGCGCCGGAAGAAAGCATAAAGGCTGATCAGGCCGCCGAGGGATGACCCCGCGATGCCCGTGTGCTCCCGGCCGGGCAAGGTGCGGAAGTCGCGGTCTATGATCGGCTTGAGTGTATCCGCAAGGAAGTTCACGTAAAGCTCGCCTTGCGCATCCACCAGCTCGGCCCAGGGGAAGGGGATGTACTCGTTGGCGCGGCGCGGGCCGTTGTTGGGCACGCCGACCACGATGGCCTCGATGCCCTGGCTGGCGAGCCCCTCCATGGTCTCGTCCACGTACCACTCGCCCGCGTAGCTGGTGGCCGCGTCGAACAGGTTCTGCCCGTCGTGCATATAGAGCACGGGATAGCGCCGGTCGCCGGCCGCGTAGGATGGCGGCAGGTAGACCACGATCTCGCGCCGGTTGTCGAGCTGCGGGCTGTAGAGCTGGCGCGAGACCTTGAGCGTCCCTCTCACCGTGTGCTGGCCGCGCGGATAGACCTCGGCGTAGTCCAGCCACCCTGAGACCGGCGAGGGTTCGGCCGCAACCACACCAGTCATCTCATCCACCCAGCGCAGATACGCGGGCAGGCCATCGGCCACCGGCAGCGCCAGGATCTCGGGCGTCTCATCGCTATGCAGCGCCACGATGCGGTCGCGCAGCGCGGGCCAGACGTCGGTCCGGGTCTTGATGATCAGTTGTGTCATCGGATCGGCGTTCAGCTCGCCCTGCCAGCGGTAGATCGCCGTGCCGCCGGGAATGACCTGCACGCATGCGGCGAGCTGCTCCTCGACTAACGTCCGGCCCAGCGCGACGCCGGCCGCGGGGTCGGGGACGGTCACGAGCACAACCAGGTAGTTTGTGTCCATCAACGCCTCACGGTTCTGGATTGAAGATTGCGGCATTGTAGCATGGCCGCGCGCAAAGAGACAACTCGCACTGAACATAGAACCGGTCTCTGGATGGGTCAGTATTATCCCTGCGGCTCTTGCATTTTTGCTATCCAACTGGTATACTATCCATCTGGATAGTATATAAAACGAATAGCGAGCAAATACAAGGGAGCAGAGATGGATCTCACCTTCTTCTACCCGCAGAGCCAGCAAGCCCTTTTCACCGACCGCGACTACCACCTGGGGCTGCTCGGCTTGACACGGCAAGCACTCCTGGCGGGCCGCGGCCAGCACCTGGCATTCCTGGGGCCACGGCGGATCGGCAAGACGCTGCTCATCAAGGAGTTCATCCGCCGCACCCTGACGGCCGACGATCGGACGTGCATCCCCGTCTACCTGGACTGCCAGCGCGCCCCCCTATCGCCGGAGTTCTTCGCCACCTACTACACCGGCACGATCCTGGCCTGGCTGCTGGGCCGCGGCGGTGAACGCACCGCGCCGTTCCATGATCTGACGTTCCAGATCAAGGAGGCCGCGGCGCTGGGGCCCGGGGTCGCCGACTATTTCTACGAGCTGGATCGGATTTTCCGCACCAGCCCCGTTGACCAGCGCGCCCTGCTCGACCGCGCGTTCGATCTGCCCGAGTTCCTGGCGCAGACCCTCGACCGGCGTTTCATGCTGTTCTTCGATGAGTTCCCGGAGCTCAACGCGCTGTCCAACTACCCGCAGATCGGCCGCGTCATGGATTTGCTGCGCGCCGTGCTCCAAACCCAGGAGCGGGTCGCCTACGTCGCCGCCGGATCGGCCATCGGCATGATGCAGGCGATCTTCTATGATCCGGCTTCGCCCCTGGCCGTGCACTTTCGCGGCGAGATGCTGCCGCCGCTGACCCGCGAGGACAGCTACGTCCTGATCGAAAAGCACCTGGCGGAAGTGATCGGACCGGTCAGCGAAGGGCTGCGGCTGACCCTCTTCCGTTGGACGTATGGCCATCCCTTCTACATCGGCGCGCTCTGCGAGCGGCTCATCGAGCAGGTGCGGCTGGGGGGCGACACACCGACCGAGGCCAGCGTGGCCCAGGCCTTCGTCTTGGAAACGCTCTGGCTGAACGGCCGCATCGCCAATCTGTGCCGCTATACCTTGGAAAAATCGCTGGAACACGCCCGCGGCGAGTCGCTGCTGCAACTGATCCTCCAGATCCTGGCCGCTGAAGAAGGCGGGCTGACCCTCACCGAGCTGGCCAACCGTCTGCGCCGGCCTACCGGCCAGACGCGCGTGCTGCTGCAGCGCCTGATCGAGGTGGACCTGGTGGCCCAGAGCGGCGCGCTCTATGACTATCGCGACCCGGTGATGAAGCTCTGGGCCGCCTACTACTACCAGGGCCTGGAGCTGCCCACGGCGCCGCGGCAGCAGATCCTCGATCAACTGGTGGCCGAGATCAGCCAGCGCTATCAGCGGGTCTCCAGTGAGCTTGGCCTGGCGCGCGAAAGCCAGGTGCGCGAGCTGATGCGCAGCTTCGCCGGGCAGCAAGTCAGCGGCAGCCTGCTGGGGTTGCCCGGCGCCGTCGTTCTGCCTGCCTTTCGCGCGATGGCGGCTTACGATCAGCAGGGCGTCGAGATTGACGTGCTGGCCGAGAATGGCGAGTCGTGGGCGGTGGAGGTCAAGTGGCAGAATGAGCCGGCCACGCGCAAGGACTTAGAAGCCTTCGTCGCAAAGGCCGGGCGGCTCCCGCCGGGTCCGGCGCGGCGTCTATGGTTCATCGCCCGCGCCGGGTTCCGGGATTCGGCCATCCGCTACGCGCGCGAGCGGGGCGTGGCGTTCAGCAGCCAGCAGGATCTGCAGACGCTGGCCGAGTTCTTGGGGGTGCGGTTCGCCAAGTAGGCGTTGCGGCGCGATCTTGATGCTGGTAATGGCATCGAAAAGGTTCTGCCGTCGTGCAGGTAAGGCGCCGGATAGTGTTAGTCAGACATCGGCCCGCGTCTTGATGATCAACTGCGCCATCGGGTCGGCGTTCAGCACACCCTGCCAGCGGTAGATCGCCGTGCCACCGGGGATCACCTGCACGCACGCGGCCAGCCGCTCCTCGACTAACGTCCGGCCCAGCGCGGCGCCGGCTTCTGGGTCAGTCATGGTCACAAGGACAACCAGGTAGTTTGCGTCCATCATCGTCTCTCAGTTTCAGGCACTCAAGCCTGTGATATCATCCGGTGTAAACACGTGTACGTTCTCCTCGGCCAACCCGGTGCCCTCCACCTGTCCCGCGTTGCGTGCGAAAAAGGCGTAGTGGACATCCCAACGGGCCGTGTCACCCCGCAGCCACAGCAGGCCCTTCTCCATCAACGCGTGCAGATCGGCGGTTGTCACCGACGTGCTGCGCCAACGCGCCTCGCCGAAGACCACCCGATGATCGGCCCGGTTTACGCCGATCACATCTATTTGCGCGCCACGTGCCCACCACGACCCCACCTCTTGCACCGGAAAAGGAATCTGGCCCCGACCGGAGGCGGCCAACAGGTGCTGGCGCGCCAGGGCTTCCCACACCGGCGCCACGATGTACGGCAAGTTGTTGCGGATTTCGCTCAACGTCTCGGCTTGGCGTTGACCGATCTCCAGCAGTGCCCGGTGGGGTGCGGCCCAACGATGCCAGAAGCGCAGAAACGGATCCAGGATATGGTACGTGCCCGCCCGGCCTTCGTCGCGCACCCGATTCAGCGGCAGACGGTGTTCCACGAGGCCGTTTGTGACCAGATCGTTGAGATAATGTTGGGCCGATGCCAACGTCAGGTTGGCGGCCGCCGCGATCTCTTGGCGCTGATGGTTGCCCGCTGCAATCACCTCGAGGACGCGGCTAAAGGCGTCCACTTCCCCCTTGAGCTCCTCGTGGAGCAGCAGGCGCACCTCGCTGAACAGGTTACCCGCCGGATCGAGGACCTCCCGCTCGATGTTGCGCATGAGTGATCGTTGGGGATCCAACGCCAACAGGTTGCGCGGCATGCCGCCCAACACGGCGTAGGTCTCGATCAACTGCTCGGCATCGAGGTTGAGAACGAAAGCTCGCAGGTCAGACGGCTGCAGCGGCAGCAGCTCGTAAGCCCAGGTGTGGCGCCGATAGAGAGGGGCTGCGCCGTTCAGGATCTCCCGCCGCATCACGCTGTAGGTGGAGCCGGTCAGGCACAGGAAGAGGTTGGTGTGTTGCAGCACGGTATCCCAGGCGCGCTGGAGCAGCGTCGAGAAGCCGGGCACGGAATCTGCCAGGTAGGGATACTCGTCAATCACCACCACGAACCGGCATTCGCGCGCCAACTCCGCCAGGGCCAGCAGCGCAGCGTCCCAGCCGGCGAAAGTGCGCTCAGGCTGGCCGAGCGCAGCCGCCAACTGCTGTCCGAACTCGTGCAACAACACCTGGCCCGGCAGCCGCGCCGCAAAGAAGTACAGGTGCGGCTTCTCGCGGCACCATTCGTAGATCAGACTGCTCTTGCCCACGCGCCGGCGGCCGTAGAGCACAGCGAACTCCGCCCCCGACCGCACATAACGTCGTTCCAAGTAACCCAGCTCACGTTGGCGATTGCGAAACATAACACCTCCGGCAGACTATATCTTACTGAGATAGTCCTCAGAAGTGTATCATCCTAAGATAACCTCGTCAACTCTACACTTCGGGCATTCACTGCCCCGCGCAGAAGCCGCCGGGGATCACTTGCGCGCAGGCAGCAAGCCGCTCGTCCACCAGCATCCGGCCCAGCGCCAGGCCGGCCGCGGGGTCGCCCGATTTCTTCACGAGCTCACCTTAAAAATTCGCTCTCCGCACAAATTGGCCGGCACGGAAAACAGAGAAAGGAATATCTGAAGTTTCGGTATAATTCATGGCGGTGCTTGCGCTGGCGCAACAGCATCGGTTGCAGTAGCCGGCAGGCAGCCATACCGTCGTAGAATATCGTCCCGTGAGCCGAGGTGCGGGGGCAGGTCCCGCACCCGGACCCCGGCCAAGACCAACAGTTCAGTGGCATGAAAGATACCATAGTGCTGACCCGCAAACACGATCACCAGATCGCGGTTTTCCCGCTGCAGACGCCGGCGCCAGCGCTGCAGGCCTTCGCCGGCCAATTGTTCATGGCCCCAGATCGGTCCGGTGGGCGTGGCGGCCGCCGGGGCGGGCTCGGCCAGGCGGCTGGCGAGATGCGTGCGCGGCATCGGTGCGGGTTCTGGCACGCCGCTGACTTCACCGGTCTGCGCGTCAATGACCTGCTGCGTGACCTGGGCGATTTGGTGATCCGGCGCCTCAACCACCACCCCGGCCTGGGACTTGTCCCACAAGCGATAGGCCGTGGCGACGGCCAACACCAGCATGACAAAGGTCAGGTGACTCTGCACACCGGCTTCCGTCTTCTGCGGGAACCAGCGGGTCAGCCGCCAGAACTGCTTGCTGTTGCGAAACAAGCCGTTCTCGATCCAACTGCGGTCATCGTAACCATCAACCACCGGCCACGGATCGCTGACCGGCGTGTTGGTCAGGTAGACGCGTTCGCTGCCGGGCTCTGGCGCCCGGTTGCGCCACTGGTTGACGATCATCGCGTGCAGGACGGGGCGCTGCGCCCAGCGCAGGGGCCGTTCAGCGTCCACCGGCGGCCGAAAGGCGTCCCAGTGCCGCAAATCCGCCACCGTGCGCACCCGCGACACCCACACCTCGGTGGTGGCCTCCCGCCCATGCCCGCGGCGCACCGTTTCGCGGCGCTCATAAATGGGCGTCCCGGCCTGCTCGGCCAAGGCGACGGCGCGCACGGCCATGTGCGCCTTGGCAATCACGACAAAGGTGATGCCCAACTCGTGCAGGGCGTACAGACTGGCGCCGTCGACGTAGGCGCGGTCGATGACCAACTGCCTAAGCCGGCTGTGCGGGGCCAGATTGACCTGCGCTTGTTGCACCAGCGCCACCAGGTAGGGCACCTCATGCGCCTGGAGCGGCACGATCTTGAGCGCCAACGGGAGCAGCGTGCGCAGATCGAGCAACGCAATCAGCCGCCAGCCAAACAGCAACTTGACCACCTCAACCTGCTCCCCCTGCCGGTTGCGCACCCGCTCGGTCACGCTCAGCTGCCCGCGGCCTTGGAACGTCGGCGGGGTGACCACGCGCGTGCCGTCTACAGCTACCATGACCTCAGCCATAAAGATGCCAAAGGCTGTAGATGGCTTGGGCGACGGCCTGATCATTGCGTTCGGCAAACTGCCAAGCCAGCAGTTCGGCCAGATTCTGGTGGACTTCGGCGGTCGTCTGGCGGTGTTGGCCCATCGTTGCCTCCTGTTGGCGCTATGAGTGGCCCCTATTCCGCCACAAGTCGCGCATTTCGCCAACTTTCGGCTATCGCCAAGCGACCCGCAACATGTACTGCTGGCAGTGGCAGCCAGCAGCACTCAACTATACCGAAACTTCAGTTCTCTGAGGGTCACGGCCTCAATAGTTGTGATAGCTGGTGAAATGTTCCACAAGTCCTTACCGGAGCCGCCGTGGTTTCGGTGGTGTGGTGCGCGGGACATCTGGAAGGCTTGGCAGCAGTCGCATGTCGAGGCGGATTGTAGATGCAGCTTCGTGACTCGCATCGCGCCACCCGCAGTGCGGGTGGCGCGATGCGATCGAACCCTACGGCGAGCTTCCCGTCCGCGGCGCCTATCCCCGCGCCCATGCGGCGTGTCACGCACACGCCGCGGCTGATCTGAAAATAGGGCGCGGACGAGCGCGGATAAACGCGGATGACGGTATTTTCATCGCCGTTTGTGTCGCCGGCGACATGGACGCTGCCCTGAGAATCGTTCGTAGTGGGCGCTTTCGCGCACTGAAGTGCGCACTACAAACGTTTTCACCCGCCGTGGCGGCGAGCCCGGCATGAAAAACTAACCCGAAAATAGGGGAGCATCCTGAGCGGGTCTGCAAGTCAAGCCCCTTAACAAGCAGTGACCAGTCGAAGGATGCAGCCTTGTCTGGACGACCGCTTCGCACCCTTCGACTCCGCTTCGCTGCGCTCAGGGTGCTCCGCTGCATTTTCATTCTCGATTGTGCCCCAGCAGGGGCATGAACACTGCTATGAAGATCCACGCAGCTTCGCGTGGCATCATGGCAGCGTGATCCGAAGAAGCCGGGTGTCGCTGGCAAACTACGGCTCCAGCTATCCCGTCATCTGCTGAAAGATCAGATTTCAATCGGTGATAATGACTGTTTGGCAAATTGAACATGTTGGCAGTCCAGCCGCGCTTCGAGTATAATTCGGCCTGAAAACACCAGGAGGTGTACCCATGAGCGTGGCAACCACCCTGTCAGATACCGTTGTGCAACACCTGAGGGAGCTGTCCTTCGGCGAAGCCAGCAGCATTGATGACAAGCTGACATTGCTGCTCGAAGCCGAATACCGGCGCAGGTTGGCGCGGTACAGCCTGACCGATCAGCAGCTTGCACAGAAACACCGGATGAGTTTCGAGGATTTCGAGCGCCAGCGCATCACCGAACAACGTGACACCACCTGGGAGGTGGAGTCCGACGCAATGGCGTGGGAAACGGCTGTGGACGGTCTCCCCACCGTACAGCGACAACTCGCAGCATGAGCCAACGAATGCATCCGGCAGCGACTCACGAGTGATCGTTAGGGTTTTCGGTGGGCAGTCCTTCCGAGCGGGCGGCCGCCAGCAGATTGTCGTCTGCAGCGACGAAGGTCAGGAGCGGCAGACCAAGATCTACCAGAGGCTTATTGAGAGCCAGAGCGCACGCCAAATGGATCGCATCATAACCGCGTAGTTTTCGACGGCGCGTGAGCTGTATGGCATGGTCCATGACCATCGGCCCAACTGCCATGAGCCGATAGCGCTCACTCGCATCGCGCAGAAGCTCGCCCAGCGCCGATTCGTACTCGCCATCTGTGATAAACTGGCCGCGTCGCTTGGCAGCAAACGCTGCGGCGGTCTCAACCAAGCCGAACCGGGCAATCGCGATAGCATTGTTGGCCACATCGGCGCACAACGATTCAACCCAGGCCGAACCATTTTCAGCCAGGTATCGCTTCACCAGGGCGCTGGCATCCAGGTAGAAGGTTCGCGGTTGAGCCGCAGACCGACTGGTCACAGTGCGCCCCGCTGCTCAATGATGATCTCGCTGGCGGGTTGGCCTCCGACCGGGATCGGCGCCTGTCGTTTACGTTGAGTTTCTTGAAGCCGATCGCTGCTTGAAACGGCCGGTTCGACAAGTCCTTGGGCTTCCCATAGCTGCTCGACGCGTTGGCGCGGCGTAAGGGCGGGCTGCTTGCGCCATTGGCGTAGCCCCAACTCAATGATTTCAGGCAGGCGATCCTGGAGGGGCCGCACCCGTTCGGCCAGTTCTTCCGAAAGCTGAACCGGAATCGTAATCATTATCGTGCACCTCTGCTCCGAGTATAGCAAAGCAGGAAAGAACGGCCAATCACCGATTCACCCATCTCGCTCACACCCAGGTCGATAGCCCTGGCCAGGATGCGCTGAAACGCCAGGGTGGATGCTTCGCCCTCCGCACGCGGCGGGGTTGCCGACGCCGCCAGGCGCTCCAAAGGCTTCACCACGTCGGTACGCTCTTGCTTCGCCAGGGTATCCGGCCGGGCATATAAGGTCTTTGGGCAGCGTGATGGTCACAGTTCCTGCAGTGATGGCCTTGACTCCTCACATCCGTTAGTGGCTTTATTATAGCATGAGTGAGCGATTCCTCATAACACGGAATTGCGCTTTTGCCTCGCCAGCGAATGCCTCCCTTTCTTTGACAGAACCCAGTGCCGTCAGGTAAGATGCGGCCACATTATCTTCTCCGGGAGGACACCCTATCATGGGCGCAGCCGCTGTTCACGTCACCGATGCCACCTTCAAGGCCGAGGTCTTGCAATCACCGGTCTTGACCGTCACCGACTTTTGGGCCGAGTGGTGCATGCCGTGCAAACGCATCGCACCGCTGCTGGATCAGATCGCGGCCGATTATGCCGGCCAGATCAAGATCGCCAAAGTTGACGTGGACACCAATCCCAACACGCCGGGCATGTTCGGCATCACCGGCATCCCGACGCTGCTGGTGTTCAAGGGCGGCGCGCTGGTTGAGACGATCGTCGGCTTCATGCCCAAGGATAAGCTGCTGGAAAAGATCTTGCCGCACCTCGCTTGACTTGGCCGCGGCGCTGCAGCGCGTTTGACAGGTCGAAGCGCTTGTGCTATAGTCCCGTCTACAACCGAATAGCCACACGAAAAGCGATGAACCGGACTAGTACGCACCGAAGCGAGGCTTCAGAGAGCTGATCGCCCTGCTGCGAGATCAGCGCCAGCGCCGCTGCCGAATGGACCGGGGAGCTGCGAGCCGAAAGGGACAACCAACTAGGCTTTGCCGGAGCCGCCACCGTTATCATGGTCGAGGGGATCGGAGAGCGCCCGGGCGAGGACTGCCTGAACGTAAACTCCCGTCCCTGCAATGAGTGAGGTCACATGGCCTGAATTGGGCGTTTGACCTAACTGGGGTGGCACCACGGGTGGTCCTTCGACCCTCGTCCCCTTCCGGGGACGGGGGTTTTCTATTGCCGGCGGGCGGAACCCCTCCCCTGACCAGGCTCGCCGGCATCCGGGCTCGTAAGCCCACAACATCATGGAGGGGAAAATGTCTCACCAAAATTATCGCATCGTCCTGCCGGAATCGCGCATCCCGACCCACTGGTACAACATCCTGGCCGATCTGCCGGCGCCGCTGCCGCCCGTGCTGCACCCGGGCACGCACCAGCCCATCGGGCCGGCCGATCTGGCGGTGCTTTTCCCGATGGCGTTGATCGTGCAAGAGGTCAGCCCGGAGCGTTACATCGAGATCCCCGATGAACTGCGGGATATGTTCCGACTGTGGCGACCCACGCCGCTGATCCGCGCCGTGCGCCTGGAGAAGGCGCTCGACACCCCAGCGCACATCTACTACAAGTATGAGGGGAGCAGCCCGGCCGGCAGCCACAAGCTCAACACCGCGCTGGCCCAGGCGTACTACAACAAACAAGAAGGTGTCACCAGCATCGCCACCGAAACAGGCGCGGGCCAGTGGGGTTCGGCCCTCTCGATCGCAGGTGATTTCTTCAAGATCGCTGTTGACGTCTTCATGGTGAAGATCAGTTACCATCAGAAGCCATACCGCCGTTCCATCATGCAAACCTATGGCGCGACCGTCACCCCCAGTCCATCCGAACGCACCAATTCGGGCCGGACGATCCTGGCGCGCAACCCCAACAGCAACGGCAGCCTGGGCATCGCCATCTCCGAGGCTGTCGAAGTCGCGGCCACCAGCGGCGGCAAGACCAAGTACTCGTTGGGCTCCGTGCTGAACCACGTGATGCTGCACCAGACCGTGATCGGCCAGGAGGCGATTGACGCCATGGCCGAGGTCGGTGAGTACCCGGATGTGGTCATCGGCTGCGTGGGCGGCGGCTCGAACTTCGCCGGCCTGGCCTTCCCGTTCCTGCAAAAAACGCTGACCGAAGGGAAGCAGACCCGTTTCGTGGCAGTGGAGCCTTCGTCCTGCCCCAGCCTGACCAAGGGCCTCTACACCTACGACTTCGGCGACACCGTCGGTCTGACACCGCTGGTGAAGATGCACACATTGGGGCACGACTTCGAGCCGGCGGCCATCCACGCGGGGGGCCTGCGCTATCACGGCATGGCGCCCACCGTGTCGCTGTTGGTGAAGACCGGCCATGTGGAGCCGAGGGCCTATCCGCAAAATGCCTGCTTCGAGGCAGCGGTGCAATTCGCGCGCAGCGAAGGCATCGTCCCCGCGCCGGAAACCAGCCATGCCATTCGCGCCGCGATTGACGAAGCGCTGGAAGCCAAGGCCAGGGACGAGAAGCGGGTGATCCTGTTCAACCTCTCGGGCCACGGCCACTTCGACATGACCGCGTACGACAGCTACCTGGCCGGCAAGTTGGATGACAACGGATTCAACACGGACATGCTGGCGAAGTCGCTGGAGACAGTGCCGCAGATCTAGAGATGGGGAGACACGGTGAGGGGGAGACACGGTGAGGGGGAGACACGGTGAGGGGGAGATGAGGAGAAAGTCTCCGCGTCCCCGCGTCCCCGCATCTCCGCGTCCCCGCGTCTCCGCGTCCGTTTCTTGACTTTCCCCCGGTTTCGCGGATAATAGCGGTGTAACCGTGATCGGCGCCGCGTGGCGCCGTGCTTTTTGAGGAGGACAAGATGGCTCAAGCAACTAAGATGGGTGCGGACACTGCCACGCTGGAGAAACGCCGCAAGGCCCTGACCGGCCACAAGTGTACCAAGTGCGGCCTGGACGTCAGCTTCGGTGATCTGCTGAACGTGAAGATCATGGAGATGGAAGGCGGCCGCCCGCGTTCGCACCAAGTGATCTACCACCGCAAGTGCTACTCGATTTGACGGCACATACAATCACAGCAAAAACGCCCGGCTGGCCAGCCGGGCGTTTTTGCTGTGTCAGGTCAGCGCCGTCGCTGCCCCGCGCCGATGATGACGGCTTCAGTCAACCACAACACCGCGGCCATCACCACGTTCACCGCCGCGGTGAACAGAAAACCTACTGTGAGCCCTTGCAACGCGCCGATGACCTGGGGCCGCACAGCCTCCGCCAGGATGGGCAAGCCGCCAAAGAGCCAGACAGCGACCAGGGCGATGCCGACATAGATGCCGGCCACGACCCATGGCTGCCGGTCGGCCGGGCTGGGGGTCATGGCGTTGCTCACCACGAAGATCACATACGCCCAGACCCAGAAATCGGGCACCAGCCAGATGCCGTCCAGGATGGCCAGCACACCCCGCCAGCCCTCTGCCGCCAGGCGCTGCCCCAAGGCATCCACATCGAACACCTGGTAGCTCACCAGCAGCAGCGCCGCGGTCCCGAACAGGAACGGCGCCAGCCCCACCAGGCTGTCCCGCACCGCGCCCCCGCTGCTCACAGTGACCGAGCCCAGCTCGATGGCGTTGCGCCGCTTGCGCGGGCCCAGGCTGAACTGGCCCACCTTCATGCCCAACAACTGCGCGGTCAGATAGTGACTCAGCTCGTGCAGCAAGATGCCGGGGAACATCAGCAGGTAGTAGAGCATGATCGCGACCGTGCTGCTGCCCGTCACCCGCAGGCCGATCACCTGCACCTGCCGGTTGATCCAGCGGCTGAGGGCCATGAACACGACCAAAGTGGCCGCGAAGACCGCGATCTGAGAAAGAAGGGACATGGTCTGCGGGATGGGTGATAGGGTGACTTGGTAAATTGGTGACTTGGTAAATTGGTTGACCAATCTACCAACCTACCAGTTTACCATTCTACCAACCTACCAAAAAGCTACAATTGCTCGGCGGTGATGCGCACCATGTCGGTGAAGCCGTCCACCTTCAGGCTGGCGCCGCCGATCAGTGCGCCGTCAATGTCGGGCATCGCCATCAACTCGCCGATGTTCTTTTCGTTGGCGCTGCCGCCGTATTGGATGCGGATGGCTTG
>DAOUAT010000332.1:0-6877 GCA_034433275.1 Anaerolineae bacterium | reverse complement strand
TTCCACCGCGGTCCAGGCGCGCGCCCCTCCCTCGGGGACCGGCTCGGCCTTGAGCTGGCGGATGGGAGGGCGCAGGCCCGGGAACTCGTCGGCCAGGAACGCCGCCAGCGCTGCGCGGGCGGCCTGGCGGGACGCCTGGGTCTCATTGAGCTCGTGGATCAACAGCAGGCCCGACCGGCCCACCACCACCGCCGCAACCGGGCAGCCGCAGATCACCGGGTTCGCGACCACCCAATAGTCGCCCGGCAGCGCCTGCTGCAGATAGGCGCCCACTGAATCGGGCTCGGTCCAACCGTTTGCGCTAAGAAGCTCGGCCATAGTTCCCTGCTTGCACTGATATCGAGACGCCAGCCAGCATCCTGAGCGGGTCTACAAGCCGCAGTGCTTGACGAATAGGACCAGTCGAAGGATGCGGGACTATTCCAACGTCACTTTCTCATCCACCAACCGATCGCGCACGAAATCGCCCTGGGGCGCGATGCGGAAGTGGGCCGCGTCCAATTGGAACTCCATGTCCACCGCGTTGCGGCCCGCGCGATACTTCTCCACGCTGAGCACCACCCAGTCGCGCATGGCCTCGGCCGCGGCCGGGTTGTAGATCATGTGCTCGCGGCTCAGGATGGCATATTTGTTGTTCAGCACCAGGCCGATGTCGGCCTCGTATTGCAGCGCGGAGCTGCCCCGCAGGTCCGCCAGCCGCATGCGCCGCGCCTTGAGCCCGCCCCGGTCAGACGCGGCAATGGCGATGATGGGGATGCCCAACGCCATGGCCATCTCCTTCAGGCCCTGGGTCAGGTAGGTGGTGAGCTCGGTCTCCGCGGTCACCGCAGCCAGCGGCACGGGGATCTTTTGCAGGTAGTCCACCACCAGCAGCAGCCGGCCGGCGCCCGCGGCGATCCGTTCGTCGGCCCACCGGCGCAGCACTTCCAGGGTGGTGTGGTCACCGCTGGCCCGGGCCAGGATCAGCCGGCCCGCGTAGCGGTCCAGCGCGGCCACCACGGGGGCGTAGCGGGGCAGCCGGCGAAGCTGAGTCATGATCCCGCCGCCCCCGCGCGTCGCCAGGGTGGCCAGGGTCCGCAGCGTCAGCGCCTCGTCGCGCAGGCCGTGGGCCGCGCTCTCCAGGCACAGCAGGCGCTCCAACAGGTGGGCCCGGTCGTGCTCGTAGCAGGCCACCAGCGCGTGGTTGGCCGGGTCCGCGGCCACCGCGTTGCGCGCGGCCTGCAGGCCCCAGATGGTCTTGCCCACGCCGAAGGGGCCGCCCAGCACCAGCAGCTCACCGGTCCGCAGCCCACCGTTCAGGATGTCGTCCAGGGGCGAGAAGCCGGTGGGCATGGGCCGCAGCCGTTCCGCCTCGCCGCCCGCGGCCAGGTGTTCGACCTCGTCCATCACTTCGGCCAGGGTCAGCGGCCCGGTGGCCGCCTGGGTCCAGGAGGTGCGTATGTCGTTGGGCATGGCGACTAACCTCATAGCAAGACCTGACAGGTCTTCGAAGACCTGTCAGGTCTCTGGTCAGGTCTCTGTTACCGCCGCGCGCCCTTGGGCTGGGCCGGCGCCAGGATGGATGGCGACAGGTAGATGCCGTGGGACTCGATCTTGTCCATGAACTTGGGCCGGATGCCGGTGCCGGTGAAATAGCCATCCACGCGACCATCGCGGATGCCGGTCTGCACGAACCTGAAGATGTCCTGCATCACGATGACGTCCCCCTCCATCCCCTGCACCTCGGTGATCTGCGTCACCCTGCGGGAGCCGTCGGTCAGGCGGTCCAGGTGAACCACCAGGTCGAACGCCGACGAGATCTGCTCGCGGATCGCGCGCAGCGGCAGGTCCATGCCGGCCATCAGCACCATGGTCTCCACCCGGTGCAGGGTGTCGCGCGGGGTGTTGGAGTGCGCGGTGGTCAGCGAGCCGTCGTGGCCGGTGTTCATGGCCTGCAGCATGTCCAGCGCCTCGCCCCCGCGCACCTCGCCCACCACGATGCGGTCGGGCCGCATGCGCAGCGCGTTGATCACCAGTTGGCGGATGCGCACCTCGCCCTTGCCCTCCACGTTGGGCGGCCGTGCTTCCAGCCGCACCACGTGCTCCTGCTGGAGCTGCAGCTCGGCCGCGTCCTCGATAGTGAGGATGCGCTCGTGGTTGCCCAGGTAGGAGGAGAGGATGTTCAGCAAGGTGGTCTTGCCGGTGGAGGTGCCGCCGGAGATCACGATGTTGAGCCGGGCCTCCACGCACGCCTTCAGGAAGCGGCCCATGTCGTCGGTCAGGGTGTTGAGCCGGATCAGGTCCTCCATCGAGTAGGCCGCGCGGGTGAACTTGCGGATGCTGATGCACGGCCCCACCAGCGACAGCGGCGGGATGATGATGTTGACGCGCGAGCCGTCCTTGAGCCGCGCGTCCACCATGGGGCTGCTCTCGTCTACGCGGCGGCCCAGGGGTGACACGATGCGCTCGATGATGCGCATCACGTCTTCCGCGTCGCGGAATCGGATCGGCGAGTCCTCCAGCTTGCCGGCTCGCTCGATGTAGACGTGGTTCGGCCCGTTCACCAGGATCTCGGTGACAGAGTCGTCTCGCAGCAGCGGCTCCAGGGGGCCCAGGCCCAGCACACTGGCCACGATGCTCTCGAAGAACTCGGCCCGTTCCGCGCGGCTGAGGGGCAGATCCTCGGCCTGGGTCACCTCGTTGAAGAGGCGCTCCAGCGCGCGGCGCACCTCATCCTGGTTATCCGCGCGCACCGTGGGGCTCAGCTCGGCCAGCAGCCGGCGGTGCACCTGGTCGCGGATCGCGTTCAGGCGCTCCTGGTTGTCCCCCCGACCGGACACCGGCCGCGGGGCCGGGGTGCGCGGCGGCGGGGGGTTGCCGTTACGATTGAAGACTGCCATAGACATAAACTCGCTTGCTTGATTAGAGACTGTCGAAGTCACTGTTGCGTCAGCATCCTGAGCGGGTCTAACGGTCAACGTTCTCAACGAAAACTGTCTAGTCGAAGGACTTCGTCGTGAGCTCTGTCGAACGATGCGGCCACCCGCTCCGCAAGCCGCCTTCGACTCCGCACCTCCGCTCAGGATGCTCGCTCCGCTCAGGGTTGAATAGTCACCTGTTGCCGACAAAGTCCATCATTTGATCCACAACGGATCATACTCCGGCCACGGCGCGTCCCCGCTGATCTTCTGGATGTTCTGGCCGTTGGCGTCCATCACATAGATCTGCGGCGTGCCCTCGCGGTTGGACCAGAACGCCAGCTTGCGGCCGTCGGCCGACCAGGTGGGATGTTTGTCCCATTCCCAATCGTTGGGCGTGTAGTTCCAGAGCTGGCCGTTGGACCACAGCTCCAGCACCCAGATGTCGTCGCCGGCGCGGTCCTGGCTCACGAACGCGATGCGATCGCCGGCCGGCGACCACACCGGGTCATAGCTCACCTTGGCGAAGAAGGTCAGCTTGGTGATGCTCACCTTGCCACCCCCCTCCTGACACTCCCGGTAGATCTGCGCGGCCTGGTCCCCGCGCGCACTGTCCTTGCTGGCATAAACCCGGCAGCGGCCGTCGGGCGAATACGTCTCCTTGGCATACAACGCCGCGTATTCCTTGTCCAGGGCCGGCGATGCGCCGATGTAACGCTTGCCCGAGCCGTCGGGGTTCATGGCCCAGTACGCCAGCGCGCCGTCACGCTCCGCGCGGAACACGATCTGCCCGCGGAAGCGGGTGAGGGGGGGCGGTGGCGCGGTGGGCGGCGGCGCCGTGGGCGGCCGGGTGGGCGCGGGCGTGGCGGTGGGCCGCGGGGTGGGCGTGGGGGTCAGGCACGCGCGCGCGACCTCCTGCCGCGCGAGGGCCGACGCGGGGTCCACCCCTGGCAGCCGGGCCGCGCGGCTGTAATAATCGTAGCCCAGGCCGCAGTCCCCCGCGGCGTTGGCGTTGTCGCCCAGGCGGATGTACGCGTCATAGAGGAGGGGCGGCACGATGCCGCCCAGGTAGGCGGGCCGCTCCTGCACCATGGCCTCCCAGCGCCGCGCGGCCTCGTCGAGCCGGCCCTCTTCGCTGGCCTTGCGGCCGGCCAAGAACAGCGACGCCAGGCGCTGCTCGGCGACCGCATCGGCGTCTCGGGGCCGGATGGTGAGCGCCTGCTCGAAATAGCCCAGCGCCTCGGCCAGCCGCTCCAGGGCGGGCGGCGTCCCGTCCACGATGGCCTTGCCCAGCCGCACATAGCACGTGAAGAGCCGCTCGTCCACCGCGGCCCGCTGGTAGGCGCTGTCCGCGGTGCGCAGCGCCAAGTAGTGACCGATGGCCGCGACGCAGTCCCCCGCGTCGTAGGCCGCGCCGGCCAGCGTTTCCAGGTCGAGCCGGCTGAAGCGGCGGTTGATCTCCTCGATGGCCGCGCTGGCGTCGCAGAACCCCGGCCGCGCCGCGTTCAGCTCGCCGAACAGGGCCCGGGCCCTGCGCCAATCGTCCGGCGCCTGGCCGGCGAAGAGGCGCTTGGCTTCCAGGCAGGTCGCGTTCTGCGTGCGCAGGGGTGGGATGGCCGCCAGCCCGGCCGTCGCTTCGGGGTGGCCCGTCTCGCGGGCCAGCACCGCGTTGAACCGCATCTCCGCGTCGGCCAGTAGCCCGGCCGCGTCGGCTGGCGCGGCGTCGCGCGCGGCCGACAGAAACGCCGCGCCCTGCCGGTAAAGCGCCACGGTCTCGGCGTCGAACTGCCGGGCCTGGAAGTAGGCGCTGACCGACGGCCGCAGCACGGTGACGATCAGCCACGCCAGGGCCGCCACGGCGACCACCAGCAGGACTCGCACGATGATGGGCCGCCAGTGGACGGTGCTGCCGCGCCGGGGCCGCACGCGCGTCTTCTTGTCCAGCGCGGCCTTCATGCGGGCGTCCTCCAGGCGCACGCGGATCCACGCCTCGCCGGGGAAGTCGGCCGCCAGCCCTTCCAGGTTGGCGATGGCCGCGGCCCACTCGCCCGCCTGCACGTGGGCCACCGCTTCATCGTACCGCGGGTCGTTCCTGGCGCCCAGGCTCTCCGCGCCCTCGTATACGCTCATTCACCGCACCCTTATGACTTCGGGGATTGAAATCCCCGCCTCAAGGTGAGAAGCCCCCGCAGGGGCTGGACCGCCAGCGGCTGAGGCCGCTTTTCAATGTCAGACGGCGATTTCCAATCGCTGAGCGGCCAAACACCCAAGCCACCAACATTACGGTCCCGTGATACTGTCGAACAACTCGATAAAGCCCGGCACTGCGGGACCCAGGATGGCCACCATCAGCGCCGGGAAGATGAAGAACACCAGCGGGATCAGCATCTTGATGCCGGCCTGCCGGGCCAGCTCCTCGGCCCGCTGCCGGCGCCGCTCGCGCATGGCCTGCGCCTGGCCGTGCAGCACCTGCGCGATGCTGACGCCCAGCTGCGAGGACTGCACCAGCACCGCCACGAAGGTGGTCAGGTCGGGCGTGTCGCACCGCTCGGCCATGCGAGTCAGCGCGGCCTCGCGCGTAGCGCCCACCCGCATTTCGGCCACCGCGCGGCGGAACTCGCGGGTCAGCGCGTTGTCCCACTTTTCGCCCACCCGCACCATGGCGGACTCGAAGGCCAGGCCCGCCTCCACGCCGATGGTGAGCATGTCCAGCGCGTCGGGCAGCGCGCGAATGACCGCGTTGCGCTGGTTCCGCACCCGAGCGCGCAACCAGTATAGCGGCAGGATGTACGCCAGGGCTGTAGCCAGGATCACCGCCTGGATCGCATTGAGCAGATTGCTCTGGCGCAAGGTGAAGAAGAGCGCGGCCCCGATCGCGACCACCAGCAGCAGCAGCCGCAGGCCGTAGAAGTCCAGGGCGCTCAGCCCGTAGGGGTTGCCGGCGCGTTGGAGCTGTTGGCGGGTTCGTTCCAGGCCGCGGTTGGGCAGCAGCCGGCCCAGCGCGGCCAGCAGGCTCCGCAGCGCGGGCCACAGCGCGCGGCGCACGATGGACCGGCTCATGTCCTCGTCCAGCACGATGTCGCCCCGCTCCAGGTAGTCGTCCAGCCGGTCCTGCACGTTCCGTTGGGGCGCGGGGGGTGCGAACGCGATCCAGGCCAGGACGACCGCGACCGCGGCCAGGGTCGCCCCGACCGCGGGGGTCCACAAGAAATCGAGCCCGAGCAGCGCTTCCATGGCCTACACCTCGATGTCCACGATCTTGCGGATCGCCAGGAAGCCGACCACTTGCAGGATCACCGCGGCGGCCACCATGATCCGGCCGATGGCCGTGCCGAACAGCCCGCTCATGTACTCGCGGTTGACGCTGCTGAGCAGCAGCACCGCCGCGATGGGCAGGGCGCCCAGGATGATGCCGGTCATGCGCTGTTGCGCGGTGAAGACCCGGATCTCCCGCTTGACGCGGATGCGCTCGCGGATCGTCTCCGCGATGGTCTCCAACACCTGGGCCAGGTTGCCGCCCACCTCCTGCTGCACGTTCATGGCCGTCACCACCAGGTAGAGGTCGTCGCTGTCCACCCGGTCGGCCATGTCGCTGAGCGCGCGGTTCACGGGCAGCCCCAGGTTGACCGCACGCATGGCGCGGCCGAACTCGGCCGCCGAGGGCTGGGGCAGCCGTTGCACCAGCATGTCCAGCGCCTGGGTGATGCCGTAGCCCGCGCGCAGCGCGCCGATGAGCAGCGCCAGGGTGTCGGGGAGCTGGACGGTGAACGCCTGGCGCCTGCGGCCCGCGCGCGTGCTCACGTAGACGAAGGGCGCCAGGGCCAGCAGGATGGCCAGCAGGGCGCCCAAGGCCGGGCCCCCGCGCCACCAGCCCGCGGCGCCGCCCAGGCCGGCCAGCCCGACCACGATGAGGATGAACTCGGGGACGGTGAGGGGCATGTCGGCCCGGGTCAGCGCGTCCGCCAGCCGGCTGGCCGGGC
>DAOUAT010000331.1:0-10025 GCA_034433275.1 Anaerolineae bacterium | reverse complement strand
GAGCGCGCCGCCCCCCTCGCTGCACGCCACCAGCATCTGCAACGCGCTGCCGATGTCGCGGGGGGTGGTCTGCATGTAGGGATCGGGTTTGGTGTTCAGATCGGTGCGGCTGTTGGCTTCGGTAACGATGCGTGGGTCAACCGGCAGCTTGCGGTCGTAGGGCGCAGCCATGAAGGTGTTTTTTAGCCCGAAGGTCTTGAACGCCTGGTTCATGGCGCGCACCCCGGCGTTCCAATCGTCGCCGCCGATGATGCCCAGCATGAGGTTGGCCGTGAAGTTGCCGCTGAGTTGCATGGTCTCGCTGATGATCTTGCGCGTGTCCGCGTCGGGCGGGCCGTCGAGCACGCGGTAAACCTGCGTCATGATCGGAATTTTCAGGGTGCTGGTGCCCGCATACGCGACGTCGGCGTTGATCGCGATCTCCTCGCCGGTGGGCAGGAAATGGAGCCAGGCGCTGGCGATGCCGGGGAACTGATCCAACCGGGCTTGCAGCAATGTACCCAGCGCCACGATGTCCAGCGGCGGCGCGGGTGTCTTGGCCACCGCCAGGTGAACGACCCGTTCGGCTGGCCTGGCCAGCGCGGCCAGGAGCAGCGCGCGGGACGCGGGTGCGTCCAGCGCTGTGCCGGGGGCGCCGGGCGCCAGGGTCAGGGTCTCGACCAGCGGTTGCGGGGGGGAGGGCGCCCGGTCGTAGCGCGCGGCGATGTCGGCCAGCCACCCATCCAGCGCCGCGTCGTCCAGCGTGTAGCGCAGGGGGACATCGGTCGTGCGCGGCGCGTGATGGAGCGAGTCTTCGACCAGGTAGCGGATCAGCCGGCCCGATGTGTTGTAGGTGCGCGCCTCCGCGATCATCCTTGCGGCGTCGGCCCGGAAGCCCACCGTCTCAGGGCGCAGCAGGATCCGCTGTTGGCCGTAGTAGACTTCCAACGGCTCCGTCAATCCCCGGTTGAGCGCGGCGACCACTTCGGTTTCGGTGGCGCCGGTCACCTCGAGCCCGCCCAAGCGCACCCAGGCGGGCACCACGCCGGCCGCCCGGCGGTAGCGGATGTACGGCGCCGCCAGCAGCGTGGCCGCGGTTATCATCATGACCAAAAAAACGATGACGAACTTACGCACCCGCAAACTCCCATACGGCCATACCCATCTACTCCCATTCGATCGTCGCCGGCGGCTTGGAACTGATGTCGTACACCACGCGGTTGACAGCGGGTATTTCGTTGACGATGCGGCTGCTGATGCGGGCCATGAGATCATAGGGCAGGCGGGCCCAGTCGGCTGTCATGAAGTCGTCGGTGGTGACCGCGCGCAGGGCGACCGTGTCGGCGTAGGTGCGGCCGTCGCCCATCACCCCCACCGAGCGCACCGGCAGCAGCACGGCAAAGGCCTGCGAGGCCGCGCGGTAGAGCCCGGCCGCGCGCAGCTCCTCCAGGAAGATGGCGTCGGCGCGGCGGAGCGTCTCCAGCCGCTCCCAGGTGACCTCGCCGATGATGCGGATGGCCAGGCCGGGGCCGGGGAACGGGTGGCGCCAGACGATCTCTTCGGGCAGGCCCAGCGCCTCGCCCACCTGCCGCACTTCGTCCTTGAACAGGCTCCGCAGCGGCTCGATGAGCTGAAAGGTCATATCCGCCGGCAGGCCGCCGACGTTGTGATGGGTTTTGATGGTACGCGCGGTGCGTTGGTCAGCGCGGCTGGCCGATTCGATCACGTCAGGGTAGAGGGTGCCCTGGGCCAGGAACTGCGCGCGGCCGCCGCCCGCGGCCACGGCCTGCGCCTCGGCCGCCTCGAAGGTGCGCACGAAGCGCGCGCCGATGCGCTTGCGCTTTAGCTCCGGGTCGGTCACGCCGGCCAGGTCAGAGAGGAACTCCTCGGCCGCGTTGACCGCGACCAGGCGCATACCCAGGTGGCGTTGGAAGGTCTCGACCACCTGGGCGGCTTCGCCCTGGCGCAGCAGCCCGTGATCCACGAACACGCACGTCAGCCGGTCGCCCACGGCCCGGTGGATGAGCGCGGCCGTCACGGCTGAGTCTACGCCCCCGCTCAACCCGCAGACCACGTGACCATCGCCCACTTGCGCGGCGATGCCGGCGACCGACTCGGCGATGACGTTGGCCGGGGTCCAGTCGGGCCGGCAGCCGCAGACGTCCAGCACGAAGTTGCCCAGCAGCTCCTTGCCCTGGGGCGTGTGCTGCACCTCGGGGTGGAACTGCACGCCGTAGATACCGCGGCCCACGTCGCCCATGGCCGCCACCGATGCCGGCGTAACCCCCAACGGCGCGAAAGTGGGCGGTAGATCCACCACGTGGTCGCCGTGGCTCATCCAGACCTGCACCTCCAGGGGCAGGCCGCGCAGCAGCGGCGTATGCTCCGCGTCGGCCACGATGGTCAGCGTGGCGTGGCCGTACTCGCGGCGCGCGGCCGGGTCAACGCGGCCGCCCAGGTTGTGCGCCAGCAGCTGCATGCCGTAGCAGATGCCCAGGATCGGCCGGCCTGAATCGAGCACGCACTGGGGTAGGGTCGGCGCGCCCGGCTCGTAGACGCTGGCTGGCCCGCCCGACAGGATGTAGCCCTTGGGGTTCAGGGCGGCGAAGCGCTCGGCCGGCGCGTGCCACGGGATCAGCTCGCAATAGACGCGCAGCTCGCGCACCCGCCGCGCGATCAACTGCGCGGTCTGCGAGCCGTAGTCGAGGATAGCGATGGTGTCGTGGTTGGCCATGACAGCTCCGAGATGCGATGCGTGCTACGTGCTACGTGCTGCGGACTGCGTACTACGTGTTGCGTATTCGCCTGATGAACACCAACCCGCGCACATACCACATTCTACATCGAACATCGTCCATCGAACATCGTACATCACACACCCGCCTCCTACTCCTCCATCACGATCTTGCCGTTATCCATGCTGGTGATCACGGCCAACGTCTCGATGGGGACGCCCAGGTCGGCCAGGGCCGCGCGGCCGCCTTCGAAGCGTTTTTCGATGACCGCGCCGATGCCGATGAGTTGCGCGCCCGATTGCTGCACCAGCTTGACCAGGGCGCGGATGGTTTCCCCGCGGGCCAGGAAATCGTCAATCACCAGGGCATGATCGCGCGGCCCCAGGAACTCCGGCGAGATCATCAGTTCGGTCATCACGCCCTTGGTGTGTGAGGGCGCGGAGGCGGTCATCGAGTTGGGGTGCATGGTGACGGGCTTGGTTTTGCGCGCGTAGACCACCGGGATGCCCAGGGCCAGGGCGGTGGTGAGCGCGGGCGCGATGCCGCTGATCTCGGCCGTGACGATCTTGTTGGCGCCCAGGTGCGCAAAGCGCGCGGCCAGCGCGCCGCCCACGGCCAGCATCAGGGCCGGGTCCACCTGGTGGTTGATGAAAGAGTCAACCTTGAGGATGCCGTGTCCCATGTTAACGCCTTCGCGCGTGATGCGGTCTTTGAGAAGCTGCATGGATGAGTCCTCCTGTGCGAATCGGACCATGATAAAGCATCATTCTAAGCCGGAACGTAGAAAAGGAGAAATCGGGGGGCGGGAACGCGATGATGCTTGATGTCAGGGGGGATATGCTCGTGATGGGGATCAATAGCCGCCAGGGTAGGATCATCAAGCATCAGGCAGCTTGTTTTTTTCGGTCATCGTTGTCGCCAATGAATCTCCTCCCGCGACCAGTTGCGCCGCCGCCAGAGCCAGCCGGCCGGGTAGCCCAGCATCTTGGCGATGTCGCCGGCGGCACGGATCAGGGGGACGAAGAGCACGGCCTTGACGCGTTCGATCGGCGGGAGGTCGGGTAAGCGCGACCGCAGCCGGCGGTAGGGCGTGGCGCAGTAGAACATGACGCCCGCCAACAGGACGAGCAGCCACGCCGGCGAGTGCCAGACGCTCAGCGCCAGCAGGCCGGGCAGGGCAACCAAGTAGGTGACATAACGGATCAGATGACGTTTGCGCCACAGGTCGGCCTTGCCGTCTCCGCGCGCGTAGCGGTAATACTGCTTGAAGAACGATTTGAGCGCACCGCGCGGCCGGAAGTGCGCCACCGCCTCCGGCGCCCACGCGAACGGCCCCGCGACCTCCCGCAGCCGAAAGTCGAAGATCAGGTCCTCGCAATAGTCCAACCATTCGGGGTAGCCGCCTGCCGCCTGCCACGCAGCTTTGGTGAACGCCACCGACCGGCTGGAGGGCAGGAACGTTTCCGGTTGCACATCCGCCAGCGCAGGCAGCACCGTCGCGCCCATCGCGATCTCGAAGGTGGTGCGGGCGTCGGGCAGGAAGAAGCCGGCGACGGCAAATGGCGAATGGCGAATGGCGAATGGCTCGGACTCGTGATTCGTGACTCGTGATTCGTGATTCGCTGATTCGAGCAGTTTCTCCAACCACGCCGGCTCCAACCACACCCCGGCATCGGTGGCGGCGATGATCGGGCCGGTCGCGGCGGCGATGGCGAGGTTGCGGCCGCGGGAGATGTTGGCGCCAGGGGCGACCAGGACGCGCAACGGCAGGCGGCCCGCGTACTCGTGGATGATGGCCACGGTGTTGTCGTGCGAGCCGCCGTCCACGATGACCACCTCATCGGGCGGTCGGGTCTGCGCAATGATGCTGTCCAACAGGCGACGGATGGCCTCGCCTTCGTTGAGAACGGTGCAGATGAGAGACACGTGCATAGTGGGCGGATTATACCAGGGCTGTCACCAAGCGCCAAGATGGTCTTCTGTCATATCACCAGATGAGGTATAATGATGATCGATCAGATTCAAGCCCGTGGTCTCAGGAGGCGAACCGATGCGACCTGTTGTCTTGTTAGCACAACTGAACGACGCGGACCTGGCAGTGGATGCGGTGAAAGGCCGCCTGGCCGAGATCGCTGACGCGCTGCGCGAGCCGGTCGCGCTGGTGGCTGCCCGCCGCGCGCTGACCGAGGCCGCAGCCGCGTTGGCCCGCTGTGGGGCGGCCGCATCCGATGCCGAGTTGGCGCAGCAGTCCGTTGAGGAGAAGCTGGTGCGCGCCGAGCAGCAGCTCTATGGCGGCAAGGTGCGCAACCCGCGTGAGTTGGAGGATGCCGAGCGCAATGTGCAGCAGCAACGCGGCCACAAGGCGCAGGCCGAAGAGCAAACCCTGGAAGCGTTGATCGCCTGTGAGGAAGCCACCGCGCAGCATGCCGAACGGCAAGCCGAGGTGGTGCGGCTGACTGAAAACTGGCAGGCCCAGCAGGCGCAACTGCGCGCCGAGCAGTCTCAGCTGAAGGCGCGGTTGCCGGCCGCCCTGGCAAGGCAGTCGGCCGCGCGACAGGCTGTGCCTGCGCAGCTCCTGACCCTCTACGATGGGCTGCGGCCGCGGCGCGGGGGACGGGCCGTGGCCGCGCTGGATGGCGATGAGTGCAGCGCCTGCCTGGTGGCTGTGTCGCCCGGCAAACTGGCGGCTGCGCGTTTCGATGATGAGCTGGTTTATTGCGAGAACTGCGGCCGCCTGCTGTGGGGTGAGTGAACCGGGAGGTGGGTGATGACGGTCGCTGGTGCGCTGCAGCGCTTAGTCTTTTGCCTGGCCATCGCGAGCGCGCTGTTAGCCAGCGGAGGCGCCATCCTGGCTGCCACTGCGCCGACTGAGACCGCAGCGCCCGCCCCTGGGGAAGCCGTGGGGCAAAAGCTGGTCCTCGCGGCGCCGGTCGGGACCGATGTGCTACAGGTGGCCGCCCTGGTCGCCCGACATGGCGGCGTGGTGGAGCGGTGGCTGCCGCGCCTGGGCCTGGCCCTGGTTGATTTCCCGGCCGTGCCCCCGGTGGCGGCTGCCCTCGCAACGCTGGCCGCTGAGCCCCTGGTGGATTTCGTTGCCGAACACCGCCTGATTGTGCGCGCGGCCGAGATACCGCTGGATCCGTATTGGCCGCAACAGTGGGGACCAGCCCGGGTGCAAGGGCCGGCCGCTTGGGACCTGGCCTGGGGCGATCCCTCGGTGGTGATCGCGGTGGTGGATTCGGGCGTACACCAGGGCCACTACGACCTGGCGGCGAATACCTGGTATAACCCTGGCGAAAGCGGGATTGATCCGGTCACCGGCCGGCGCACCTGCGCAGCCTGGCCCGCGGTCAACGGGCTCGATGACGATGGCAACGGCTACGTGGACGATTGTCGCGGCTATGATTTTGTTGACCGTGATGTGAATTCCATGGATGTGCTGGGCCACGGCACGGTTGTGGCCGGCATCGCGGCCGCCGCCACCAACAACCCCGATCCCACGGCGCCCGACTTCTACGAAGGGATCGCAGGCATGGCGCGGCAGGCGGGCCTGATGGCCGTGCGCGTGCTGAATGCCCGGGGCTCGGGTTCCGCCTTCGACGTGGCGGCCGGCATTGATTACGCGACCGCCAACGGCGCGCGGGTGATCAACCTGAGCCTGACTTTTCCCCCCTCGTATGGCCCTGACTCGCCGGACGTCGCAGCAGTCCGCCGCGCCGTTGAGGCCGCGCAGGCGGCTGATGTGTTGGTGGTGGCGGCCTCGGGCAACGAGAACCAACCGATCGTGGATTGCCCCGCGTGTTTTGCCGGTGTCCTGGCTGTAGGCGCCAGCACCCAGACCGATGAGCGGGCGTGGTTCTCCAATCACGCGAATCGCCTCGACCTGGTGGCGCCTGGTGTCGGTATCTTCTCGACGCTGTTGAATCCCGGCAACAGCAGCTATGGCCTTTACAACAACAGCGGATCCGGCACCTCGTTTGCCGCGCCTCATGCGGCGGGCGTGGCCGCGTTGGTGCGCGCCCTGCGCCCAGATTTGCACCAGGGTGATGTGCATGCGCTGCTACGTATGACGGCCGACGATGTGGGACTCCCCGGCTTTGATATCTGGACCGGGTGGGGCAGGCTGAACGCGCAGCGCGCCGTGACGGAGGCAGTCCTGGGCCTGAGGTTGGAGCTCACTGCAGGTGCGACCAGTTTACGCGTGGGCGACAGCACAGACCTTCATCTGCGCATCCTGGCGCCGGATGGCTCGCCGGCTGGGTTGGGCGGCCGGGTGGCGCTCACAGCCAATCTGGGCACTGTGACGCCGACGATGGTCACGCTAGATGGCACTGGCCGCGCGGTCGCGCAATTCGATGCAAGCGATAGGCCCGGCGTCGTTTATGTTCAGACCGTTTTAGGCCCGGTGCAGGTATCAATCCCGCTCACCATCGGATCGGGCTTGCCTGCCACCATGACGCTGGCTGCCATGCCCACCACACTCTTGAGCGGCGAGACCGCGGCGGTGGTCGCGACAGTGCTGGATGAAGGCGGGAATCCGGTAGTGGATGGCCTGGAGGTCACGTTTGCGGCCACCCTGGGTTCGGTCGCGCCGATCACTGCAACCACGGTGGCTGGACAGGCCAGCACAGTTTTTACCGCGGGTACAGTCGGTGGTACAGCCATCGTGACCGCCGAGATCATGGACGTGGTTGCCGCTGTGCCGCTCAGGGTTATTGGGGCCGGTGATCCGTGGATGTTGGAACTGATTGCCCACCCGACCAGCATTGGCCTGGGCGGCGCGCCCACGGTCATCACTGCGACGGTGCGCGACCTGTTCGGTGATTTGGTGCCCGATGGTGTGATGGTGCAATTTGTCACCGACCTGGGTGTGCTGGCTGCGGCCGAGATAGCAACGGCCGGCGGCCAGGCGGTGACACAACTGTGGCCTGGCGACACGCTTGGCCGTGCGCGCGTTCAGGCAACCGCGGGTAACGCGCAGGGCGAAACGGCGGTGGCGATCGAGCCAGGGTCGGCGAGCGCGTTGGTGCTTAGCGCTGTCCCCTCGCGTGCGGGCCCGGGCAGAGGGGTGACGGTGAGGGCGAGGGCGCTGGATCTCTACGGCAACCCAGCCTCCGGCAGCATCCTGGTGACCTTTTCAACCGACGCGGGCACGGTTGATCCGGTCGAAGTGGCGACGGCCGGCAGCACGGCCGTGACACACCTCACCCTTCCTGATCAACCGGGTCTGGTGCAGGTTTGGGCGCACAGCGGCGAGCTTTCAGCGATGACAACTGTGGAGGTGGTGCGACTCGCCTATCACTATCTCCCCGTGGTTCTCCGTTGAGAACGTCGCTGGCTGTGCGGAGAATTTGACCGCGCGCAGGCTGGTGTGATACGCGTAGGTTTGGCCCCCGGCTTCCAGGGTGATGCGGTAGCCGGGGGTGATCACTTGCGCATACATGTAACCTGGCTCCGGGCAGCCCACGCTGGCATCGGGCCAGTCAACGCGTTCCAGTGTGCGAACCGTAACGGCGTCTGCCGGGATGTTCAGCCGTTGCGCCAGGTCAGCGACGGCCAGATCGCGTAGTTGACCGGGGCTCAGGCTATCGGGCCAGCCCAATCGTCTGGGGCTGGGCGCGGGCAACAGGTTTGGCGCCGGAGCAGGTTGGGGCTCGATCTTGCGTCTCGATGCTCTCGTTTTCATGGCGCACGAGTCGTTTAGCGTAACAGCGTGCTCACCACCAGGCGGCGGACCACGTCCAGCAAGATCAGCGCCACGATGGGTGTGATGTCCAACCCACCGATGCTGGGGATGATCCGGCGGATGGGGTTCAGTAGGACGCCTGTGATGCTGCGCACGGTTTCCAGCGCCCGGTAGATGATGTCGGGCAGGCGCACGCGCATCACCAGCACCCAACTGCCGACAACGTCAATCAGGATCAAGATGCTGAAGACTTCGATGATCGCAAGGATCAATTGGACAAGTGCGTAGTTCATTTTTTTGCAAGCTCTCCTAAAGCTTTAGAACGTTGATAGGCCGCCCAAACGGCCCGTGAGATCACGGTGCGCAAGCCGCCCTTCTCTAGTTGATACAGCGCCTCGGCCGAGGTGCCGCCGGGCGAGGTGACGCGGTTGCGCAGCTCGACCGGGTGAACCCCCGTCTCCCGCGCCATGGCCACCGCGCCCTCGATGGTCTGGTACACCAGTTCTTGCGCCACGCGGCGGGAGAAGCCCATGTGTACGCCCGCGTCGATCAGCGCCTCCATGAACAGGAAGACGTAGGCCGGGCCGGTGCCGCTCAGGGCCGTGGCCATGTCCAGGTAGCTCTCGTCGGCCACGTAGAGCTCCTTGCCCAGCGCGCCCAGGATCGCCTGCGCCCGCCGTCGGTCGATCTCGTTCACCGCGGGGGTGGCGGTCCACACGGTCATGCCCTGGCCCACCTGGCCGGGGGTGTTGGGCATGGCGCGCACGATGCGGTCGTTGCCCAGCCCGTCGCTCAACATCCCGATGGACGTTCCGGCCGCGATGCTGACGATGAGGTCGCCCGGGTCAATGGCCGCGCGTATCTCGGGCAAGATCTTCGGCACGGTTTGCGGCTTGACGCTGAGCACGACGATCTTGCCGGCCCTGGCCGCGGCGCAGTTGTCGGTCAACGCGCGCACGCCGTAGCGACCGCGCAGCTCTTGAGCCCGTTCAGGCCGCGGCCCGCTGGCAGTGACGTTCCCCGGTTCGATCAGCTTTTGCGCCAGGATGCCTCTAATCATCGCCTCGGCCATTGCGCCGGATCCGATGAAGGAGAGGGTGGTGTCTCGTAACATGAATGCTCCTTATTCCCCGAAGATCGCGCGGCCGATCCGCACCAATGTAGCTCCTTCCTCGATGGCGACCTCGAAGTCGTCGGTCATGCCCATGGACAGGTGCTCCCAGGTCAGATCGGGATAGCGCCGGGCCAGGTCATCCCGCAGGCGGCGCAGGCCGGCGAACACGGGCCGGGCCAACTCCGGGTCGTGTACGATGGGCGCCATGGTCATCAGACCGGCGATGCGCAGCCCCGGCAGCGCGGCGATGGCCGCCACGGCCGCGGGCATGTCGGCCGGCGCGAAGCCGTATTTGCTCTCCTCGCCGGCGACGTTGACCTCAAGAAGTATTGGGAGACCTACCCCCCCTATCCCCCCTCCCTGCGAGGGAAGGGGGGATGTGCTCCCCCTCTCCTGCGAGAGGGGAAGACCTACCCCCCCTACCCCCCCTCCCTGCGAGGGAAGGGGGGATGTGCTCCCCCTCTCCTGCGAGAGGGGGAGACCTACCCCCCCTGCCCCCCCTCCCTGCGAG
>DAOUAT010000330.1:0-4246 GCA_034433275.1 Anaerolineae bacterium | reverse complement strand
GTGACGGCAACCTCAACCCCGGGCGTCACATAAATCGCGCCTATCGGCCGCGTGCCGACGCGACGCGCGATCTTCTCGGCCAGCGCCCACAGCCGGGACGCCTCGTTACGGGGCATCGGCCGGCCGGGTTCAACTTCGCGCAGCCGTGTGAAGATGCTCCAGACGATGGCCGCGACCGTGTAGAAGCCGGTCAGGGCGACAAAGGCGAGAAGATATAAGTTGACCCGCCCTGCGCGTAGCACGGCCCAGATGATCCCACCGGCGCCGAGGATCACGATCACGGCTAACACAGGGAGTGAAAGGTAGAAATAACCTGAAGTCAGCCCGATAACCACTGCATACAGGCCGCGCACGACACGCTCGCCCACGCCGATTTTGAAGGTCTCGCCGCGCGGTGGCCGCTTCACCGCAGCCAGGGTTAAGGCGCTCAGCAGCAAGCCGAGCAAAAACAGCAGCATCATGCCTGCGAGCCAACCTGCCAAAACGTAGCCGAGCACCCGCAGCCCCTGACTGATATACCGGGCAGTGCGCGCCCGCCCGTCTATGTTGTACTCATCTATGATGCCCTGGATCTCATCGGCCGGCATGCCCAAATCGCGCGCCCGGAGCAGTTCCTGCTCGGCCAGCGCCCATTTCTCGTCGTTGGCCGCCAGCAGGCCCGCAATGTAGTGGGCAAAGGCAAGATCAGGAGCCAGCTGTAACAGCTTGCGGTCGGCCTGGCGCACGACGTCCAACTTGTCATTCGCTATGCCTGCAAACAGGAGCATCAGGTTGGCGTCAATGTCATCGGGTGATCCCTTGACCGCCTCTTGGGCCATCGCCAGCGCTTCGGGCAAGTCGGCTTCTTTCTCAGCAGCCAAGAGTGCGCGAGCCACGGCAGCAGCGTTGTGCGGCGAGGCATCAACTGCATAGGCCCGGCGGGCATGCACCACCGCGGTCCCTAGATCGCCCAATTCGATCTCAACGTAAGAAAGCCGCCGCAATGCATCGGGAAAGTCGGGCGCCAGGGCCAGGACTCGGTTAAAACCTGTGCGCGCGGCTGCCAGGTTAGAGGCGCCGCCGCGATCCATGGCCAGGGTTGCCTGATCGAAAAGCTGCGCCGCTTGGGGATCAATCTCGGCCAGGCGATCGAGGATAGCCTGTTCAAAGGTCAGATCGCGGCCAGATCCCTCCTGAAGGGAAGGGGCGGCAGCAACAAGCTGATAACCCATCAGCGTCCACAAGGAGGAGAGTGCAAGCACGAGGAGGATGCGTTTCATCATGAATCCTTATCCTTTGGCATGACGCACCCCACGGGGGATATGGGTGGCTGTTTTGCACTGCGAGGATTATACAACGGGACGCGGAAAAGTAAAACTGGCCGGGACAGAATTTTGTCCCGGCGCTACGGGTTCGGCGCCACGACGCATGAAAATGTCATCCTGAGCGGGTTCACCGCCCAAGGTCAGGAACGACGAGCCCCCAGCGAAGGATCTCAGCGCAACCGACAAAACCCCTTCGGCGGGCTCAGTGCAGCAAAGGGGTGACAGGCGAAGCTATTCTCAGGATAAGTCCTTGTTTCACCCGGCCAGCGCCGGGTCATAAACCAGCACCCGCTCCTGCTCGTTCGGGTCGTTGCGCGCCACGATCGCCATGGCCGCTTCGGTGGCGCTCAGGTTCACCGGCTGATGGCTGACGTAGGGCGGGATGAACAAGAAGTCCCCCTCCTGGTTGATGGTTGACTTCTTCAAGCTCGGTCCATAACGCGTCTCGATCCGGCCCCTCAGGATGAAAATGGCCGTTTCCTGGCCGTCGTGCAGATGAGGCGTGGCTGCGCCGCCGGCCGGGATGATCACCAGGTTCATGGAGAGCACCCTGGCTCCCGCGGTCGCCTCCGAGATGCCGACGAAATAGGGCAGCTGCTGCTTGGTCATGGTCTCCGCCGCCGGCCGCACGGTGATGATCTCGCCATCCACTTCGATCTCGTGGGCGTGACGAGTGTGATCAGGTGATGATGGATAGGTGGACACGGTATACTCCTTGGAAATCAATCATGGTCAGGATTATAATAGCACAAGTAACGCACAGGGCAAGTCGTAGTGACGCAGATAGGTCTTGTAACGTGCGCTGTGAACAAAAATCGCTGCGCGGCAATGGACAGAAACCGCCCAACAAGGTAAGATGCTGTCCATAACCTATCCGCGTTCATCCGCGCTCGCGCCCGAAACTAGGGGGCATGCTATCCGCGTCCCACTTTCGGAAGCGACGGATGCGCCGATCTACAGGCAGGTGCAAGACCTGCCCCTACGAGAAACACTGGAGGAATTCCACATGGACTATCGCGTTCTGGGCCGCACGGGCGTGCAGGTGTCGCGGCTGTGCTTCGGGACCATGTCGTTCGGCGGCGATGCCGATGAGGCGACTTCGGGGGCCATGTTCCGCCGCTGTCGCGATGCGGGGATCAACTTTTTCGACTGCGCCAATGTCTACGCCGGCGGCCGGTCGGAGGAGATCTTGGGCCGGCTGATCGCGGGGAGCCGGGACGAGTTGGTGCTCACCACCAAGGTTCACTTCCCCATGGGGCCGGATCGCAACCAGCGCGGCCTCTCGCGGCGCCACATCGTGCAGGCGGTCGAGGGCAGCTTGCGCCGGCTGGCGACGGATCGGATTGACCTGTATTTCGTCCACGGCTTCGACGCGCTGACGCCGATGGACGAGACCCTCCGCGCGCTGGATGACCTGGTGCGCGGGGGCAAGGTGTTCTATCTCGGCGTCAGCAACTGGGCGGCCTGGCAGATCGCGAAAGCGCTGGGGCTGTCGGCGCTGGGCGGGCTGGCGCGGTTCGAGTGCATCCAGCCCATGTACAATCTGGTGAAGCGCCAGGCCGAGGTGGAGATCCTGCCGTTGGCCGCGTCCGAGGGGCTGGGCGTGATCCCGTATAGCCCGCTGGGCTCGGGCCTGCTGACGGGCAAGTACGGCAGCGAGCGTCCGCCCGAGGTGGGCCGGCTGCTGACCAACGCCATGCACCGCACCCGCTACAGCGTGGCGGGCTACCAGGAGGTCGCGGCGCGCTTCGTGGTGCACGCGGCCGAGCGGGGCGTCCATCCCGCGACACTGGCCGTGGCCTGGGTGGCCGCGCACCCGGCGGTCACCGCACCCATTATCGGCGCGCGCAACCTGGAGCAGTTGGAGCCGTCGTTGCGAGCGCTGGAGCTGGCGCTGACGCCAACGTGGCGGGCCGAGATCGCCGCGCTCGCGCCCGAGCCGCCGCCCGCCACCGACCGTAACGATGAACGAGTGGGGATCATGTATCAGGGGGCGAAGGAGAAAGAGTAGGGGTGGGTTTCACCTGTGCTGATGCGACACCCGACATGAAGTCGCTGTGTGCGGGAATCTACCACCTATCGCAACGCGAGGAACCCAGCTCCTACGGGTTGTCACACCCTCAACCGCACCGATTGATCTGGCTCCGCAGCGCTATGGCCGCGGCCACGGTAATCTCCATACACCCAATACGTTGGGCGCGGCAGATCAATTCGGATGTGCACAGAAGCACGCGTTGTAGTATAATGATCTCCGATGACCTTCGCATCACTACTTGAGCATCACCCCTGGAGAAAGGCGGTACCTATGCGCAGTCACCGTTTGGCACGCTTTGTGGCGATTTTGATCCTTCTGGCCGCGCTGCTCTACCTCTTGGTGGGCGTCATCGGCGCGATCTTCATTGAGCGCGGTCCTTTCAGCGCCGGCTGGGGCCCTGGCTGGCGCGGCTGGCTGACCATTCCTCTGCTGGTTAGCACTTTCCTGAGCGCTGCGGCACTGCTGGTGTTTGGCGCTGTGTTGTTCTTCCTGACCAAGATAGACGATAACCTGTCTATTGCGCGCAAGCAAGGCCGGAAGGCGGCTGAGGCCAGGCTGCCTGTCGCTGGGCCAGAGATCAAGCCACTGGCTGCGGCCGGCCCAACCGCGGTCGCCACGGCTCAGGTTGAGCTTCCGAAGGCGGAGATCGCAGCCCCGCAGGTCGCGCTGCCTGAACTGGTCGTCCCTAAGATCGGTGTCGAGGCCCCCAAGGTGGAACTGCCGGAAGTCGCGCTGTCGGAGGTCGAGCTTGAAGCGCTGCAGGTTGAGTTGCCGGAAGTCGCGCTGCCGAAGGTTGAGCTTGAAGCGCCGCAGGTAGAGTTGCCCGAGGTTGCGCTGTCGCAGGTCGAGGCGGTGCTGCCGGTGGTTGAGTTGCCCGAGGTCGCACTGCCGAAGGTTGAGCTTGAAG
>DAOUAT010000329.1:0-2233 GCA_034433275.1 Anaerolineae bacterium | reverse complement strand
CTCGCAGGGGAGGGGTTGGGGGAGGGGTGTCTCGCAGGGGAGGGGTTGGGGGAGAGGTCCCTGCCAACGGACAAGTCACCTTCGCCGACACCTACCACGGCAAAGTCGTCACGCTGGAAGCGGCCACCAGGCTGGTGCGGGTCGAGCGCGACGTGAACCTGGGCGACCTGGAGCACATCATCCCGTATGCGGTGGCGCGGGACATCGTGCTGCAGCACCCCGATCACATCGTCGTGCTGGACTGCCCCTGCCGCGCGGCCCGGGCGCAGCCCTGTTCGCCGCTGGACGTGTGCCTGATCGTCGGCGAGCCGTTCGCCAGCTTCGTGTCCGAGCACCACCCCAAACGCTCGCGCTGGATCACCGCGGACGAGGCAGCCGGCATCCTGCAGGCCGAGCACGAGCGCGGGCACGTCCACCACGCCTTCTTCAAGGACGCCATGCTGGGCCGGTTCTACGCCATCTGCAACTGCTGTGCGTGCTGCTGCGGCGCGATGCAGGCGCAACGCAACGGCACACCCATGCTGACCGCCTCCGGTTACGTCTCGCAGAACAACCCCGCTCTGTGCACTGGCTGTGGCGCGTGCGTAGATCACTGCCAGTTTGACGCGCTGGCATTGAACGGCGGCCACGCGGTGGTTGACTTCGAGAAGTGCATGGGCTGCGGCGTCTGCGTGGACAAGTGCGAGCACGAGGGCTTGACCCTGGTGCGCGACGAACGCAAGGGCATCCCGCTGGAGATGGACGCGCTCATGGCCGCGCACGCTGTGCCGGCATAGCAAGATCCGACCCGCCTGTCATGCTGAACGAGTCTACAGCTCAAAGTGTAGTATGGCGAGCCACCAGTGAAGCATCTCGAACGGCTGCGAGACTCTTCGCTGGTCTTGAGCGGCGAACGACCTTGAGTCGTTAACCCGCTCAGAGTGACAGGTGGTAGTTTTCAAGCTGTGTCCCGGCATGGAGACCTTGATGAAGGCGTGAGGAAGCGAAGAATCTCTTTGGTTAAGGATAGGACGATCATGGAGACCCTCATCTTGCCGCCGCTGGCCGACCTCACCGCCTGGCCGCCCGTCTTGACCACCTCTGGGCCGGGGAGCTTCGCGCACAACACCCTGAAGGTGCGGGTCCACGGCATCCTGGCCGAGACCAGCGCGGCCAACGACTTCCCGGCGGCGATCCGGGACGCGCTCGCCGCGCTGAGCGCCGAGATCCTGCACGGCGCCATCCGCCCGTTGCAAGAAGACGCGCCGGACGCCGCGTTCTGGCGCGCGTCGGTCGCGCCCTATGCCGGCCGGTCGTGGCTCGATGTGCCGTGGTATTGGGCCGAAGCGTTCTTCTACCGGCGGATCTTGGAGGCGACGGGGTATTTTCAGGGCGTTTCATCGGCCAGGCCCGAAATAATCCCTGAAAAGCCATCAACATGGAATCGAGGCTTGAGCCGGTTGGATGATCAACGCGAGAGACCGGCTGAAGCCTCGACTCCGGAACCACCAACATGCTCATCAACGACAGCCTCCTGGCAGGGCGTGGACCCGTTCGCCCCCATCAAGCGCCGCGAATGGGCCGCCGCCGCCGCGCCTGCGGCCCTGGCCGGCCTCCTGGCCGCGCTGCCCGACGACATCGAGGCCCGCTTCCTCCGGCTGCTGCACGCCAGCCTGTGGGGCAACCGCACCGACCTCAGCTACACCGTGGCCGCGCACCTGGGCGCCACCGCCGCCGCCGGCCACGAGGCCGACAACCTGCTGGCCGATGAGACAGCGGCGATCTGGCGTCACCTGCTCGACCGCGGCGGCGGCCGCGTGGCCGTGATCGCCGACAACGCGGGCACCGAGCTGCTGATGGACCTGGCGCTGATTGACTTCCTGCTGTGTACAGCGCTGGCAGCCGAGGTCCACCTGCACCTCAAGCCGCACCCGTTCTACGTGTCGGACGCCATGCCGCAGGACGTGGCCGATGGCCTGGACGCGCTGATCGCAGCCGGCGCCGCGGTCCGCAACCTGGCCGACCGGCTGACCGGCCACATCACCGCCGGCGACCTGCGCTTGAAGACCCACTGGTTCTACACGTCGAGCCTGTGCTACACCCACATGCCGGCCGACCTGGTCGGCGACCTGGCGGGGATGGACCTGGTGGTGGTGAAGGGGGACGCCAACTACCGGCGGCTGCTGGGGGATGCCGCGTGGCCGCCCACGACGCCCTTCGCCGAGATCGTGCGCTACTTCCCCGCGCCGCTGGC
>DAOUAT010000328.1:0-14760 GCA_034433275.1 Anaerolineae bacterium | reverse complement strand
GCTGAGCTCATCCCCTGGCTGGCGGCCGCCGTGATTATCGGCGCGGGCGCAGTCGTCGCACTCACCGGCGCCCGGCGGGGCCACCTGGCCGGCCTGGTTGCCGCCACCGCAGGATTGGCGAGCGCGTTGGCTGGGCTTGGCTGGCGCGCGTGGGGCGCCGGCGCGTGGCCTGGTTATTTGCCGGCGGATGCGTTGGCGCTACTGGCGGCGGGCGCGTTGGGCGTCATGCTCTCGTTAAGCGCCCGTGCCAATCGCCATCTCGGTGGGCGTGAACAAGGGAAAGGCCGGAGTCGAGGCTTTAGCCGGTCTGGTGCTCGAAGCGAGAGACCGGCTGAAGCTTCCACTTCACAACAGCCGACCGTAATCCCCGATCCGACCGCACGTCAACGGGCGTCCGTGAGCGGGGATATCACCGGCAGTCTGACCCTGTTTGGCGTGACTGCGCTGCTGGCCGCCGCGCTGCTGCTGGCCGGGCGCGCGCCGTCCCCAGCCTCTACTTGGGCCATGGGTGCGCCGTTGCTCGGCCTGCGCAGCGGGTTGGCCGCGCTGGGGCTGGGCGGCTGGTTGGTCGTCCTGGCGGCTTCGCTCCCGTGGGCCATCCGGGTGTTGCGCCGGCGCGAGGCGCACAGCCGGCCGGCTGATGACCCTGGCCGGCCGGCCGCGGTGTTCAGCTTCCCGTGGTTGACTGCGGCATTGCTGGCAAGCCTGGTCTGGCAGCTTGCCGCGCGCGCTGCGCCGTGGTACATTGCACCTGCAGCCTTGTGGCAAATCGTGGCGTGGTTGCTGGGCGCAAGCTACCTGCACATCACATCGAACTGGCGGCCCGTGCGCGCACCGGCCTGGCTGGCGACCTTGCTGGCAGGACTGGCGTTGGCCGCAGCGGTTTTGGCCGCGTTACAGACCGCTTCCTGGCTGCTGTGAGGTTCCCATGAAACCGATCACGATTGGCGTTGCCGGCGGCACCGGCTCGGGCAAGACCACCGTAGCGTTGAAGATCCTGGAGCGCGTCGGGTTCGACCGGGTGGCGTATCTGCCGCACGACGCGTATTACCGGGACGCCAGCCATCTGCCCCCCGCCGAACGCGCCCGGCTCAACTTCGACCATCCCGATTCGCTGGACAACGACCTGCTGATCAGCCAGTTGAAGGCGTTACAGGCCAACACCCCGGTTGAATGCCCAATGTACGATTTCAAGACCCACTGCCGGCTGGCCGAAACGCGGCACGTGGACCCGCAGCCCGCAATCATGGTCGAGGGCATCCTGATCTTCGCGGACAAGCGGCTGCGCGACCTGATGGACGTCAAGATTTTCGTGGACACCGACGCCGACATCCGGTTCATCCGCCGGCTGCAGCGGGACATCGAAGAGCGCGGCCGCGCGCCCATGGCGGTGATCAACCAATACCTGAACACCGTGCGGCCCATGCACTTGGAATTTGTCGAACCCAGCAAACGTTACGCCGACGTGATCATCCCCGAGGGCGGGCATAATGAGGTCGCGATTGATATGGTGGCGGCGCGGTTGCGCGCGCTGGTGGAAAACGGTTGAACAAGAGATGACCACGGACGGTGAAAACTGGGCGGAACAGCAGCCATGCAATTGAGGATGTTGCACGTCGTGGGCGCGCGGCCGAACTTCATGAAGATCGCGCCCGTGATGCAGGCGCTCTCCCGCCGCGGTGACCGCTTCCAGCAATTGCTGGTGCATACCGGCCAGCACTACGACCCCAACATGTCTCAGATCTTCTTTGACGAGTTGGGCCTGCCCGCGCCGGATGTCCATTTGGCCGTGGGTTCGGGCACGCACGCCTGGCAGACCGCACAGGTCATGTTGCGGTTCGAGCCTGTGCTGCTCGATTTTCGGCCTGATTGGGTGGTCGTGCCCGGTGATGTCAACTCAACTCTGGCGTGTGCGCTGGTGGCCAGCAAACTGGGGATACGCGTCGCGCATGTCGAAGCTGGCCTGCGCTCCGGCGACCGCACCATGCCGGAGGAGATCAACCGCATCCTGACCGATCACCTGGCCGACCTGCTCTTCACCACCGAGTCCAGCGGCAACGCGCACCTGGTGCAGGAGGGCATCCCGGCCGCCAAGGTGCGTTACGTGGGCAACGTCATGATTGACAGCCTGGTGCGCCTGCTGCCCCAGGCCGAGGCAGGCTGGCCAGATTTAGCCGCCCGGCTCACCCTGGCCCAGCGTTATGTCCTGGTGACCCTGCACCGACCGTCCAATGTAGACGCCCCCGCAACGCTGGCAGAAGTGCTGCACGCCCTGGCCGAGATCGCGAAGGACGTGCATGTCATCTTCCCTGTACATCCGCGCACGCGGGCGCGCATCGTCGAGGCAGGCCTGGCCGATCTGACCCAGCGCCTCCTGTTGACCGAACCGCTGGGCTATCTGGATTTCCTGGCGCTTGAGCGCCACGCCGCCGCCGTGCTGACCGACTCCGGTGGCGTGCAGGAGGAGACCACCTATCTCGGCGTGCCGTGCCTCACCGCTCGGCCCAACACCGAGCGGCCGATCACGGTCACCGCGGGGACGAACCGGCTGGTTGCCAGCGAGCGCGGCGCCCTGGTGGCAGCGTTTCGTGAAGTCATGCGCGGCGCCGGACCGGACTGGCAGCCGCCGGCGCCGCCCGCGTTGTGGGACGGCCACGCGGCCGAGCGGATCGCGGACGCGTTTGTAAGCTGATCGCCTGGAGGTTGCCATGCGCGCGCTCTTCAAGGCCACGCTGACCCTGGGCGCCGCCACTGCCGCCACGATATTGATCAACATGGTGCGCGTCAAGATCGTCGCGCTGCTCTTGGGGCCGGAAGGGGTCGGTCTGACTTCCCAGGTCAACACCCTGGTCACCAGCCTCACCGTCTTGCTCTATCTGGGGCTGGGGCCCGGTGTGGCAAAGTTTCTGGCTGAAGCCAACGCCCAACAGGATGTTGAGCGCGTGCGGCGGGTTGCCGTTACAAGTTCAGTCACCGTGCTGGTGGTCAGTATCGTGGGGATGGGCGGCGCTATTCTTGCCTCGGCGCCGTTGGCCCGGCTGACGTTGGGCGATCCGGCGCTGCGTCCTCTGGTGCTGCTGGCCGTGCTGGCCGTGCCGCTGGCGGTGATCGCAACGCAGGGCCGGGCGCTGTTGCAGGGGTTCAAGCAAGTACGCGCGCTTGCGCTGGCCGGTGTCATCAGCACGTTGATCAGCTTCATCGCGGTGGTGCCGCTGGTCTATTATTTCAAAGTGGCCGGTGCAGTCGCCAACATTGGGATCGCTTGGGCGGCCAACGCAGCACTCTTTTGGTGGTTCTATCGCCGCGTCCCGGGACGGCCCAGGTTGCGCATCTCGGCCTTTGATCTCAAGGTGTTGCAAGAACTGGTTGGTTATGGTGCGGCGACTTTGACAGTGAGTGGCGCGCTTACTCTGACCGCGCTGATTATCCGTTCCCGTATCATCGCCGGGCTGGGCGCCGAACAGAACGGTCTCTATCAGGCCGTGTACGCCTTGTCGCTGCAGTATATGACATTGGTCACCGGCGCGATGGGCGCCTATTCGTTGGCACACTTGGCCGAACTAGGCGACCGTGGCCTGATCGTGGCCGAAATCAATAACAACTTGCGGCTTATTCTGCTCATCATGACGCCGGTCTTAGCTGCTGTGTTGATACTGCGTGAGTTAGGCCTGGTGGTTCTATATAGCGCGCAGTTTCTTCCGGCCGCGCCGTTATTTCCCCTGCAAGTTCTGGGTGACTTCTTTCAGGCATGCGCGTTCGCTTTTGGGATCGCGCTGATACCGATCGGCCGCGCGCGCGCGTATGTGGGGGTTAACCTGGCGCCAACTGCGTTCATGTTGGCTGCGTCATTGGTGTTGCTGCCGCTCATCGGTTTGCAAGGTGTGGTCTTGGCTTATGCTATCGGCATGAGCATCCAGGTGGCGCTCGGCATGAGGTATCTTCAGCGGGCCATTGAATTTCGCACTGAACAACGCAACATGGCCCTGTTTGCGCGTTCTCTGGCGTTGTTAGCCCTGCTGGCGGGTTTGGCCTTGCTGCCAACAACCCCAGGCATATTTGTTGCGCGTCTGGCATCCGGTCTGCTGCTTGTGGGGCTATGGCTGCGCTATGCGTTGACTGCGGACGAGCGCCGTGTCCTGTGGCAGGCAGTCGTCGGGCGCATTGACCGCCGTGGTCGGACCGCTGGCGAGTAACGTCAGGTGCAATATGGCAAACGATCTCGAACGTGAATATTACGAAACTACTGCGCTATGGGCCGACGAGCGCGTCACGGCCCAAATCCATCAGCGAATCGAACAAACCATCGGTTTGATGCCTGAGGATGCGCATTCGGTGTTGGATGCAGGCTGCGGGAATGGTTTGTTAACCGAGCGGCTGGCGCGCGACCGTTTTGCGGTCGGCGCTGATCGCAGTCGCCACGCTCTAAGTCGGTTTGTTGCGTCACGGTGTCAGGCCGATGTGGCTGCGCTGCCGTTTGGCGACGCGGCCTTTGATTGCGTGCTATGCGCTGAGGTGATTGAGCATTTGCCACAGGCCATGTACGGGGCCGTGTTGCGCGAACTGGCTCGCGTTGCGCGCCGCTATATCCTGATCACTGTGCCCTATTGCGAAGATCTGCTCACCGGTCATGTTGTCTGCCCGGCCTGCCGGTGTCGTTTCAACGCCAACTATCACTTGCGCGCCTTCGATGAGGCCACACTGCGGACGCTGTACGGCGCCTACCCGCATATCCGCCTGGCGCGGCTTGCCGGTCTGATCTCTGAGCGCACGCGACGTCTGAACCGGCTGTGGGCCACATTGTTGCTTTTGCGCTACGACCTTCTTGGCGCACCCGACCTGGCCCAGCACATGCAATGTCCCCATTGCGGCTATCGCCGGACGCCTGACGGCCCTGCGACCCAGCCGGCTGTAGCGCAACATCTGGGTGTCGCAAGCGCGATTGAGCGCCTGTGGCCCAAGCGCGATACGTACCGCTGGTGGATCGCGCTCTACGAAAAGGCGGGATCATGAAGACTGTATTAATCGTCGTTCACGACTACCCGCCGATACACTCTGCCGGTGCGGAGCGGCCGCTGAAGTTCGCCCAATATCTGCCCGAGTTCGGCTATCGGCCGCTGATCCTGACTACAGGGCGCTACGGTGTCCTGCCTGACGACGCGACCCAAGGCGTTTACCGGGCGGAGGATTTGGTGCATACCCTTTTCCGCCGCTTGCGCCGTGGGCGGGCGGAGAGCGCACCGCAAGATGCACAATATCGTATCGCTACCATCGCGAATCAAAGCCTACCGGGCCGCGTCCGCAATGCTGTCATGATCCCGGATACCAAGGTGGGCTGGTTATGGCCCGCGGTGCAGCGTGGTCGCGCCGTGATCGCGCAACAGCGGCCGGCGATCCTCCTCAGCAGCTCGCCGCCAGAGACCGCGCACCTAGTTGCGGGCCGGCTCGGCCGTGACACCGGCCTGCCCTGGGCGGCCGACTTGCGCGATGGCTGGGCGCGGCAGTCACCGATCCCCGCCCTGCGCGAACGGCCGTTGCGCCAGGCGCTCGAGCTGCGATTGGAGCGGGCGATGATGCGATCTGCTAGCGCCGTGACCACGACCACCCCGGCCCTCACCGCCGACCTGACGCAGCGCTACCCCGGCAACCGGCCCATCGTCACCATCACCAACGGCTTCGACCGATCTGATTTCACCGGCGTGACCCGGCGCCGGCCGGACGATGGGACGTTCCGGCTGGTGTACACCGGCGCGTTCAGCCGCAGCAGCCCGGATCGCTCGGCCGAGCCGTTTTTCGCTGGATTAGCAGCGTTGGCGCAGGCCGATCCCGCGACCCGGCTACGGGTGCAGGTCATCGGTGACCTGACTGAAGCAGAGCGTGGGCTGCGGGAGCGTTTCGGCCTGGCGGACATCGTGACCCTGACGCCGCCCGTCTCCCGCGCCGCAGTATACCAGCTCCAGGCCGATGCCGACGCGTTGCTGCTGGTTCAAGGTCGGGCAACGCCTGGGCTGATCCCATCGAAACTGTTCGATTATATCGGCGCGGGGATACCGATCCTGGCCTTAACCGATGGCAACGTGGCCGAAGCGATCATTCATCAATACAGCTTGGGGGAGATCGCGCCCTCTGATGACCCGGCCGCCATCGCAGCCGGCATCCAGCGCTTGATGGCGGCGCAGGCCGCCGGCGCCACCTGGCCCGGCTTCGCGGCCGCCCAGGCCCGCTTCGAGCGCCGCGCGCTGACCGGCGAGCTGGCCGCGCTGTTTGACCGCCTGCTGGACGCAGATGAACACAGATAAGTGCAAATCAAGCCAGCCTGATCTGTCTATCATCGTCCTTTCCTGGAACGTGCGCGAGCTGTTGCGCGCGTGTTTGAACGCGCTGACGGATGACGGACGACGAGTGACCGCTGGTGCGCCTGCTTCGTCCTTCGTCCTTCGTCCTTCGTCCCTCACAGGCGAACTCATCATCGTAGACAACGCCTCGGCCGATGGCAGCCCAGAGATGGTCGCGGCCGAGTTCCCGGAGGCGCGCCTGATCCGCAACGCCGAGAACCTGGGGTTCGCGCGTGCGAACAACATCGGCATCGCGGCCAGCACGGGGCGCTATGTGCTGCTGCTCAACAGCGACACCGTGGTCCCCCCCGGCGCGCTGGAAACGCTGGTGGCGTTCATGGACGCGCAGCCGCAGGCAGCCGCGTGCTCGCCCCGGCTGCTCCAGCCCGACGGCGCGCCGCAGCCCTACGCGTTCGGCTGTGACCCGACCCCGGGCTACCTGCTGTGTCGGGGCCTGGCGCGCGCCCTGTTCCGTCGGCCGTTGCACGATTGGGCCGTGGCCGAGCCGATCCAGGCCGACTGGGTTTCCGGCGCGTGCCTGCTGGTCCGCCGCGCCGCCATCGAGCAGGTGGGCGGGCTGGACGAGGCCATGTTCATGTACTTCGAGGACAACGATTGGTGTCGCCGGATGCGCCTGGCTGGCTGGCAGGTGTGGTACGCACCCACGGCCGCCATCACCCACATCGGCGGCGCGGGGCTGAAGCAGAACCCGGCCGCACGCGCGGCGTATTATCGCAGCCTGGCGCACTTCTACGGCAAGCATTACGGCCCGGTCGCCCGCGCTCTGCTGCTGCCGGCGCTGGCCCTGTATCGCCTGACATCCAAATTTCGGCGTTGACTTTCGCTGGTAGATGCGCTAATAAAATGTCTGATGGGATCCTTTCTCGCATCGCGCTCACCGTAGACATCCACGCCGAGGATCGGCCGGCCGACGTGGGCCGCGCGGCGAGTTGGCTCCACAGGCAGGGCATCACGGCCACCTTCTTCGTGCCCTCGGCGCTCCTTGAGCAGCCCGACTTTCGTCCCCACGTCGTCGCCTTGCCCGCCCTGGGCTTCGAGATCGGCAGCCATGGCCACCAGCACGACTACACCGAGATCCGCGCGCTGATGCGGGGCCGCGGCAGCGATCTCGACTTCCTGCGCCGCTCCCACACCTTCTACCAGGACACCTTCGGCCATGCGCCGGTCTCCTTCCGGTCGCCGGCCTGGTGTCCCCTGGGCCGGGCTGCCATCCAGGCCCTGGTTGACCTCGGCTATCGCGTGGATTCCAGCGCCACCCCGCAGCGCCTGCCCCTCTTCAGCTCGACGCCCTATGCCAATACCTGGCTCTTTGCCCGGCGCGGCCTGCACGAGCTGGCCCCGGGCCTGCTCGAAGTTCCCACCTCCTGCCTGCTGCTGCCGGCCGCCTCGCCGACCTTCCTGACCCTGCGCTGCCGGGCTGCGTCCGCCTTCCTGCGCCTGCTGCTGTGGGAGGCGCGGCGCTGGCGGGATCGCGTGCCGTGCGTGCAGCTTCACGCCAGCGACTTCGTGTCCGACATCCCGCCACCGCCCCCGGAGGAAACTTTGGGCCTGCGCAGCTTCCTGCCACGGCGTGACGGTGGGCTGCGGTTCAAGGTGTTTTTGCGCGAGCGCGATCCCTGTCGCATTATCCGAATCACGCAAGCGATCCTCACGATATTGCGCGGCCGACAGCGCGCCGGGTTTGTGCGGCTGTACGATTTCATAACTCAGCCAGCCGTCGGGCCGCTTTAGGCGCTTAGCCACAACTACCCAGACGACCCGGCCTCATGTATAATGGCAACTATGAATCACGACATCTCACCCCTCTGGCGTCGCCTTGATGCGCTTCTGCTGACTGTTTTGGTGCTGGCGCGTATCCGCATTGATACATTGGCAGAGGCAGCCGTCCTGCCGATGCGGCAAGCTGATGTCGCACGTCATCCCTGGCTCGGTCAACTCTTGCCACCACAAGCCGCAGCGCTGCTGGCGCAACAGCAGCTCGTGGACCCCATCGGGCTGCTCTTGATCGTGGCCGCGATCGGCTGTCTGCTGGCGTATCTGCTGGTGGCCGAGTTCCTGCGGCCCGAGCGCGCGCGCTACTGGGCCAGGCTGACTCTGATCTGGGCTATCGTGCTGTTGACAGTGTTCGCGCCGAGCCTGAAACTGGTGTTGCTGCGCCAGGATAACGGCCCGGCCAGCTACAGCCATGATGGCGGTGTGATCCAGACCGAAGCAACTATCGAGTATCTGCTGAGCGGCCGCAATCCGTATGTCGAGGACTATCTCCAGACTCCGATGGCAGAGTGGGGCATCAGTGAGTTCCGCACAGCGCTCTATCATTACCCTTACCTACCGTGGACGTTCCTGTTCTCGGCGCCGTTTAAGCTGGCCGCCGATGGTCTTTTGGGATGGTATGATCAGCGGTTTGTCTACCTGTTGCTGTTTGCCCTCTCCCTGGTCTTAGCGCCGGGCCTGACGCGCACGCGCGACCATAAGTTGTTGCTCGTGATGCTGTTAGGGCTGAATCCGCTCATGGGCTCTGATATCATCTATGGTCAAAACGACAGCTTTGTCCTGGCCTGGATCGTGTTGAGCTTGTGGCTATGGCGGCGGGGACAAGTGGCCGGCGCAGGCCGGGGTTGGGGACTGGCGTCGGCGGCCGCATTCGGGCTGGCGTGCGCCAGCAAGCCGACAGCCTGGTTCCTGGCGCCGTTCTATCTGCTTCTGATGGCCGGTGGCGCCCCGTCCGATCTGTGGCGCCGGCCGCTGGCATGGGTGCGGCGGGCGTGGCGCGTTTCCTTCCCGGCGCTGGCGGTCTTTGTAGCGTTCGTCGGGCCCTATGTCCTGTGGAACCCCGCGGCGCTATACGATGATGTATGGCGCTGGTCGGCCGGCACATCTGAGACGGCCTACCAGATCTGGGGCTGGGGGGCGTCAAACTGGCTGCTGGCTTGGGGTGGGGTAGCAAGCCGCTTCGCCTACTGGCCGTTCTGGCTGCCGGAGCTTTTGCTGGGCCTGCCGCTGATGGTGATCCTGATAAACCGACAGGCCGGTGACAACTCACCGGCCAGCGCGTGTTGGAGCTACGCGCTCTGGCTGTGCGCGTTCTTCTTTGTTTCCAGGTTTCTGAATGAAAACTACCTGGGCTACACTCTGGCATTCCTGATCTTGGGCTCCCTGGCCGATGCGCCTCCCCCGAGCGCCGATTCCGCGTCGGCTCCAGCTTGACTCAGACAGGGCCCGTATATCAGCCCTGTCCCCGAGCCTGACGTGCGGCATTAGCTTTTGTTGGGGTTATAGGTGATCATCGTTTGCCGTACATCGGCCATCTTGGCCGATCGTAACGCGTTCCAATACATCTTCATCAGATAATCGGTGCGCATGGCCCAGTCGGCTGCCAGGTCATCGCGAGAAAGCGCCAAAGCCTGTGTCAGAGCATGAAGTATACAAGCCATGCTGGTCCATGAAGGCATGATGCCTGCTGTATCAACCGGCGCGTGCAGGATCAACTCGGCGGCCGCCGCCGCGGGATTGGTAAGGCTAGAGACAACAGCCACGGTCCGTCCGCCCAGCTCGCGCGCCCCTGCGAGCACCGTGGCCACAACCAGCGACAGCGCCGTCGTGCTCAAGCCGATGAAAAGGTCGCCGGGCTTCAAATTGGCGGTTATCGCCGCCTGGCCGGCAAACTCATTCGACATGGCACTGGCCGCATAGCCCAGCATGAGCAAACGCATCGTGAACGCCTCGGCCAGGTAACCAACGTTCCCTTCGCCGATGACGAACACCCGTTGCGCTTGATTCAAGTACTGGATTATCTGTGCAATCGCTTCGTCATCCATGTGCTGCAACATGTAATCGAGGTTGTTGCGATCCTGAAGCAGATTCCGGCGAAAGACTTGTTCTGGCTTGTTGCCACCATCGCTCGGTTCATACACCGCGCGCAGGTCACGCTTGACTTCTTCCTGAACGTCGGCGATCAACTCGGGGAATCCGGGATAGCCCAGGCGCTGCGCAAAACGCACGACCAGCGCCGTATCAACCTGAACGGCGCGGGCGATCTCGGCTGCAGTCAGAAAAGCGGCATCTTGATAGCGGTTGAGCAGATAATCGGCGATGCGCCGATAGCCTGGTGAGAATTGCTCATACAGGCTGCGGATCTGATTCTTATACATGCCACTGCTCCCGGGCAAAACGGAGGGCTGTAGCCAGCAACAACTTGCCGGTGCAGCTACAGCCCTCGATAAACCGTGTTAACACCTTCTGGTCTTCTTGCACCAGACGCACACGCTAATCACGCGTGGTTTATGCCAGTTCGTTTAGAGCGTGGGCAATCTCTGACGCACGCTTAGCCGCGGCCTCGGGCTGGAGTGTCATCAGCGCCTGGGCCAGAGCCGTGCAGATGGCATATAGGGCGGTCAGGCTCGGCATCCCCTCCGATTCACCGGGTGCGTAAAGCAGATGCTCGGCCGCGCGGGCCGCCTGGCTGCTCAGGCTGGGCGTGCATGCCAGTGTGATCGCGCCTTCTGAGCGCGCATAGCGGAGCACACGTGCGACCCCAGCCGCACCCTCAACCGGTGAGAAACCGACGACGACCTGCTTGCGCGCAACCTTCCCCAAAGCCTTCGCTCGCTCGTAAACATCACCGCTGGCATAGCTCACCGGCAGACCAGCCTCGCCTAACATATCGGCAAAGGACTGGGCGATCGCCGCCGCATAAGACTCGCCAACGACCACGATGCGCGGGGCCGCGCGCAGCAGATCCAGGATGTCTTCCAGGGTGTCGGGCGTATTGTGCGCCATTGCTTTTTCCAGGTGCGCCCGATCCTTGGTCACCAGGGCTTGCACCTTGGACGGCAAGCCACCGTCCTCATCTGGTTCTGCATAAGTCTGGCTGAGCTCAAGCTTGACCTGCTCCTGGATATCCTCGATCAACTCCGGGAATCCAGGATAGCCCAAGCGCTGCGCAAACCGCACCACCGTGGTCGTGTCCACGTCCACGGCATCTGCCAGAGCCGCCGCAGTCATGAATGCCGCCGTCCTATAATCATTCAGGATGAAGTCGGCAACGCGGCGATAGCTACGAGATAGATGTTCGTAGTGCTTCCGGATATGTTCCCTGAACATGTCTCACCTCTCATAAATGGTTCGCCAGGCTTTGGCAACCTGGCTGGTGGATAGGTGGCCTGCCTTGATCTGTTCGCACCATGCCCTATGATGTGAGACCGAACACGTTCGCCAGTCAATCTTGTAACAAGATTGGGAGAGCACCAGCGACAGCTTTTCATTGCAGGCTTATTACTAGTCTACATCATATCCTTATGCCTGTCAACTGTTAATATTGTGCCATTTGAGTTCAAAATCTATGCGCATAGGGTTGTGCGAAACAGGGCAGGCCTGGCGTCCTTTCTTGTTGCAAAGATGCACAGCAAATCACGTCTCCGGTCAAGCTTTGACAGAAAGTTCTCTTTACGCTATCCTCAAGAAAATACGATGCAGATCATGATAATTGCTGATAGGTGATACGGTGAAGCATTCGGCTGCGCTCAGGTGGGTGGGCATCATCGGGTTGGTCGCGCTGTTTGTCGTCAGTTGCGCCGCGCCACGGTCGGTTTCTCAGCTGCCGCGAGACAGCTTCACCCCGACGACAGCGCCATCATCGGCAAACGCTTCGCCGGGCCTGACCCCCTCGCGTACATCGGTTGCGCCGGCGACGCCTCGGCCCACCGCAACCCCAACGTGGACGCCCACGCCAACTGCTCCGCCGACAGTCACCGCCACGCCGACTGCCACCGCCACCGTTACGCCGACCCTCGGCCCCACCCCGGATGACGTGCAGCGAACTGTGCAGGCGCCCATCCTGATGTATCATTACGTTTCTGACCCTCCGGCCGACGCTGATGTCTATCGCCGCGATCTGTCCGTGTTGCCCGACCGTTTCGGCGCACACCTGGATTATCTCCTCGCCAATGGGTACAGCGTCATCACCCTGGATGAGTTGCTCTACGCCCTGGCGCAAGGGCGGGAACTGCCCAAGAAGCCGGTCATCCTGACCTTTGATGATGGGTACGAGGACAACTATACCGAGGCTTTCCCCAGGTTACGCGACCGGGGCCTGGTGGCTCACTTCTTCATCGTTACTGACTTCGTGAACCAGGCGCGGCCCGGCTACATGACCTGGCCGCAGATCGAAGAGATGGCGGCCGCGGGACAGCGCTTTGGCTCGCACAGCCGTGATCATCCCGACCTGAGCGGCAAAGACACCGATTATTTGGTGTGGCAGGCTTTGGGGAGCAAGGAGTCCATCGAGGAGCACCTGGGCTACCACCCGCGCTGGATCGTCTACCCCTCAGGCGGGTACGATGCGCAGGTGATCGCCGTCTTCCGTTCGGCGCACTATTGGGGCGGGTTGACCACCCAGCAGGGGGCCACGCACAGGTTGGATGGCATTTTTGAGCTCAGGCGGGTGCGCGTGCGTGGCACACACACGGCCGAGGATTTGGCCGCGTTGCTGGCGCTGGACTGGTAACAACTTCTCTGATTACACCTTCTCCGCAACCGCGATAATGGACGTCCCGAACGGCAGGCTGATCTGTCGCAGCAAAGCCGTTTCCAGTTTCCCCACCCAGGTCAACACGCGATTAACCAACGGCGACGCCGGCTCCATTTCCACCTGATAAGCTTCTTCGTCGAAGTGCGGGGAGGTCAGCTCCGGCTCGGCGCGCCCGCGGCGCAGCAGGATGAGAGCCGCGGCCAATGGGAAGATGAAGAAGTTGTTGTACGAGATGCGCAGCACTTTGAAGCCGTGACGCGCCAACTTGGCTCGCAGCTCCGGCACGGTGTAGCGACGCTGGTGCATGTTGATGACATCGTTGCGGCTCCACAAGAACATGAAGGCCGGCACAGTCACCAACAAACGGCCGCCTGGCTTGCCGGTCGCCGCATCGGGCCCCTGTAATACGCGCCGGCACTCTTCGAACACGGCGCCCTCCGCCGGGACATGCTCCACCGTGTCCAGCAAAGCCACCAGGTCGAACTGACCGGCTTCAAACGGCAGGTTGTCGGCCGTGCCTTGATGGGCTTCTAAGCCGCGCTGGCGGGCTATGGCCAGCGGCCGCGGGTTGCTGTCCACGCCTACCACCTGGCCGTAGTGGCGCAGATGATGGGTCATGTTGGCTGCTCCACAGCCCACGTCCAGCACGCGCAGGTTCCGGCCGAGGCCGACATAGCGATCCAGGTAGGCCAGGATGGCACGCGTGCGCGAGGCAAACCACCAGTGACGGTCTTCATCCAACACGGTGAGCACGGGGGTTGAGGTCATCGAGATAGCTCCTTAAGCTGAATCAGCGAATCAACGAATCAGCGACGGCCACGACCTGGGCCGGCGTGATCGCGGCCATACAGGCATGTTGCGGCAACACCTCGGCTGGCCAGTCCAGCCGGTCGCACGGGGCGCAACGCCAGCCGGTCGTTATCACCTGCTGCCGCGCTGGGTCGCCCCAGGGGCCGAACTTAGCGGAGGAGATGGGGCCGTACAGGTGTACGGTAGCCGCGCCCACAGCCACGGCCAGGTGCAACGGGCCGCTGTCCGAGCCGAGCACCAGGGCGCAGCGCTCATACAAAGCAGCGAGCTGGCCGAGGGATGTCTGCCCGGCCGTGTTGAGCGCCGATGGCAGGCCGGTCGCCACGGCGTCAGCCAGGCCCCGCTCGCTCGGCCCGCCGGTGAGCAGGATATGGACGCCGTGGTGTGCGCTGAGCGCCGCGCCAACTTCGGCCCAGGCGGCCGGCGGCCACTGCTTCACTGCCGCGCCCGCGCCGGGGTGGATGGCCACCAGGCAACCGGAGGACGCGCCGCGTTCCGCCAACCAGGCGGCGGCCCAGGCCCGGTCAGCATCGGCGACGTAGAACCGCGTCGGCGGGAGCGGCGCTTCAAGCCGGGGCGACAGCGCGGCCAACGCGGTCGCGTTCTGCAGCACTTCGTGGCGGCCGGGCTGGTAGGGCACGGGCTGGGTCAGAAACGGCTGCACTTCGGGCCAGGCATAGCCGATGCGCCGCGGGATGCCGGCCGCGGCCGCCAGCCACGCGCCCCACCAGTGATCGAACCGCAGGATCACCGCGGCGTCATACGCGTCGCGCTGTTGCCGCGCCTGTGCCAGCAGCACCCGGTAGGGGGCCAGGGCGCTTGTCTTGGGCCGGCGCTCGAACCCTGGAAACGGGCAGGTGAACACAGCATCCACGTGTGGGTTGCCGCGCAGCACCTCGGCCGCCCAGGGGCCGGCCAACACGGTGATGCGCGCTGCCGGCAACGCCTGGCGCAGCGCGGCCAGGCCCGGGGTCAGGAACAGCATGTCGCCCAGGTGATCGGGCCGTATAAGGAGCACCGAGCGCGGCCCATCGGCCGCGGCCGGCCGCGGGTAGACGCGGCCGATCA
>DAOUAT010000327.1:0-2582 GCA_034433275.1 Anaerolineae bacterium | reverse complement strand
CCTGGGCAATTTCGGAAGCGCCCGATTCCGACGAGCGCCGGCGGCGCTTCCAGGCGTTGGGCAACGCCCTGGGCATCCTCATCTGGAACGACACCCGCGCCGATGAGGTTTTGGGCTTGCTGCGGGCCTGGCTCGCCGACGGCAACGAGACCGCCCGCTGGGCGGCCGCGCGGGCCTATACGCAGGTGGGGCTGCGCTATCCGCGCGAGGCCATGAACCAATGGCGCACGATCCTGGAGTCCGAATCCAGCCTGCAGCTCCGGCTGACGGCCGACTTCGGCATCATCCTGCCGCATCCGCTCCACATGAGCGTGATGGATGCCATTGTTTCGCTCTTCCTGCGAGCGGTGGAGCTGCCCCACCGGCTGCGCCCGGTGTATGAGCAAGCGCTGGAAGGGCTCTCGGCGTGGGTGGAGGCAGACGCCAAAGAACACGACTCGGAGCAGATCGGCCTGCCGCTGTTCCTCGCCCTGACCGCGATCGGTCTGCCGCCCGATAACGGCGGCGACGATCCCGAGCAGTGGCCGTCAGCCATGTTGACCATCGTCGGCACCCAGCCCGATTCCGCCTATCGGCGCATCCTGGCCGGGCTGATCCGCCGCGCGGTGCGGCACCCGACCCTGCAAAGCCAGGCCATCACCGTGTTGCGCTCGTGGACTGCGGCAGCCGACCGCGACGAGTGGCTGGAAAAGACGTTGGCCGCGGTCCTGGCCGAGTGGCTCGCCCTCCCCGGCGCGGGCGAGCGGGAACGCGGCCTGCTGCGTATGTATCTCAGCCGCTGGGCCAATCTGCCTAGGCAGCCGTTGGCGGTGGCCGGCCGGCTGTTGATCCATCTCGAACTTTGACCATCAAGCGGTTGAAACCGCAGCGACCATTGCCAAGCCGATCCTTCGACAGGCTCAGGACAGGCTCTACATCGGCTCCCAGTCTGCGCAGGCAGACTCGCAATGGTAGCCGCGCCCTCGGTCGCCGGGCTGGCGCAACCAAAGGAGCACATCATGTCACACAATCCCATCCTGAAACACGTGAATCTCGGTCTCATCGAACGCCTCACCGTCGAAAAGGACACGACTGCGGTGTTGTTCAAGAATCAACGCTTCGAGCGCGAGGCCGCGGCCGGCGAACGCATCGGCAACACCCAGGCTGACATCGTGGACATCGCGCCGCAGACCCTGGTCTGGTGCGCCGAGCTGCCTGCCAGGGATCAGAACGACTTCTTCCCCTTCACCATCACCCTGCGCTATGCCGTGTCCGACCCCTACCGGATGGTGAAGGATCGCGTGGCCGACACCGAGGCGCTGCTCACGACCACGCTGCAGCAGGCGCTCCGCAACACCACGCGCGCCTATCGCCTGAACCAACATGCCGCGCTGGAGCCAGAGCTGGAGCAGGCGCTCGCCAATCTGGATCTCAACGGGCTGTGCGGCTTGAGCTTCCTGGCCCAACCCGATGCCGTGCTCAACCTTTCTGAGCGGACACAGGCGCGCATCAAGGAACTGGATCGGCTGGAGAAGGCCATGCGGCTGCCGCAGACCGCAGTACACGGTGACGAGTTTCCCTCGAAAGAGGCGGCTTACCGGTTTCGGGTCAACGTCAACGTGCAGTACCGGGTGACCGATCCCGCCGATCTGCCCTACGACACGCTGGCCCAGGCTGAAGAACAGCTCTGGCCGCGCATCCAGCGTGCGCTGCGTCGGGCCAGCCGCGATTACGAGGTCGTCGAGATCGCCAGGGCCGAAACCGCGATGCAGGACGCCCTGGATGACGTGCTGGATGGCAGCGGCATTCGCGGGTTCGGGCTGGAGGTCACCGCGCTGGACGTCAGCGCGGACCTGGACGCAAGCGCACGCCAGCGCTACGTCGAGTTGGCCGAGATCCAGCACAAGGCTGCACTGGAAACGGCCCGGCTAAACGGCATGAAGGCCAACACCACCTTCTTCTCCGAGCTCATCAAGCAGGGCTCGTGGGCCGTGTTGGCCGTGGCGGTGAGCAAGGGCGAGGTTACGATGGAGGACCTGTACCAGCGCATGACCCAGGCCGAGCAGCAGAAGCTGGCGATGCAGGTTGACCTGCTGAAGACGCTGCGCCAGGACAACAGCCGCGATGAAGCGCAGGACTACGACATCGCCAAGGTGCTGCTGCACACCGTCGCCAGCCAGGCGTTGGGCAGCCAGACGCCCGGCCTCGCGGCTCCACCATCGGCGCCGCAGCTGCCGAACGCCAGCCAAACCGCGGGGAGCGGCGCCTCATGAGCGCGCGGCCGCCGCAACCGCTGCGCGTCCTGCTCGCCTGGCCCCAGCCCGTCGCGACCGATCTGCGGCGCGGCCTCCAGGCGTTAGGACCGCTGATTGATGTGACGCGCGCGCCCACCGCCGAGCTGGCGGACTACCTCCAGGTGGCGGGCTATTATCATGTGCTCCACGTCACACCGGACCACTGGCGCGGCCTGCCCCCGCGCCAACGCGGCCGGCTGGCCGGCCGCGTGTGCCTGGTGATCTTGGGCCCCGGGCAGGCGCTTGCCGGTGACGCGACCGACGCGCCGAGCTGCCTCTACATGCCGGTCGAGCAGACGGCCGACGAAG
>DAOUAT010000326.1:0-11558 GCA_034433275.1 Anaerolineae bacterium | reverse complement strand
CCGACGCCCACACGCCGGCCGACGACGACACCGACGCCGCGGCCCTCGCAGACGCCGACCCCGAGCGCGACCCCCACGCCCGATGCCGTGGTGTTGGCCGACACCCTCAACCTGCGTGATGGGCCGAGCACCATCTACGCCAGGGTGGGTGTGCTGCGCAAAGGGGACCCGTTGGACGTGTTGGCCCGTAACCAGCCCGGCGACTGGCTGTCGGTCGTCGCGCCTGACGGCAAGAGAGGGTGGGTGGCAGCGAACCTGGTGCAGCTCAACATCCCGTTGAGCCAAGTCCCGGTAGCGACCAATATTCCGACCCCACCGGTGACGCCCACGCCCAAAGCGACCACGACGCCACGGCCCACACTCTCGATAGACGAACAGATCGCGGCGTTGGCCAAGGGGCAGCACGGCAAGTTGCCCCAACCGGGCGCCACCGGCGGCGTGGCGGCCGGCGGCGATGCCGAACTGACCATCCTGAACGACACGCCGCACCAGCTCACGGTGCTCATCGGCTCGCCCAACGGCACAACCGTCGTTGTCGAGCCGTGTCCCACCTGCCGGATCTACCAGGGGACGGGGCCCTTGTCGTGCCAGGAGAGCGGCCGGCCGCGCCAGGTGGTGCGCATCAAGCCCGGTACAATGCAAGTGGCGGCGCGCGTCAATGACCCCGGCGTCATCCCGTTTCTGGGCACCTGGACCCTGAATGGCGACACCGGCTATTTCAACTGCTTTTTCATCGTCACCCGGCGTTACTGAAAAGCGATGGTGCCATCCGTGCCCACACCGCCGATCCCGACCATCACATCGCTGAAGAACACGATCCTGATTCTGCTGGCGATCATTGCGGCCTACTTCGTGCTGGCCCTGCTCCTGTCCCTGCTCTCCCGGCGCATTGCGCGGCGCATCCTGGGGCTGGGCCACACGATGTTGCCGCGGCGGGCGCGCGCCTCAGCGGAACGACGACAGACCTTAGAGGGGTTGATCAGCAGCCTGATCTCGTTCGTGGCAGTCGCGATCGCGATCATCGCCACGCTCTCCCTCTTCGTCGAGCCCGGCACCCTGCTGTGGATCGTGGGGCTGTTCAGCGCCGCTTTCGGCCTGGGCGCGCGCGGGCTGGTGAGCAATGTGCTCTATGGCGCCAGCTTTATCTTCCGGAACACGTTCACCATCGGTGAGAAGGTCGAGATCACCATCGGCATGGTCACGGTTGAGGGGATCATCGAGGAGGTCAACCTGACCAACACCCTGGTGCGCGCGCCAACCGGCGAGCTTTACGTCGTGCCCAACGGTGACATCGGCGTAATCCGCAACTTCAGCCGGGCGCCATTCTCGGCCGCTCGCATCAAGATCACGGTGCGGACGGAGGAGTTGACGCGCACGTTGGAACTGCTCCGGCAGCTTGCCCCGGAAGCGGTCAGTCTGCTGCCAGATCTGACGGAGCCCTGGCAGGTGCTTTCGACGTCAGAGGCCATGGGCAACAAAACCGAGCTCACCGTGATGGCGCACACCGCCTTTGGCAAGGCCGCGTCACTTAAACTGCACATCTTCGACCTGATCCATCGGCGACTGCACGAGGCCGGGATCGCGCTGGTTGATTGACCAATCGTACTTCTGAGGAGCCGGGAAGTGGACCGCGACATCCTGTGGACGATCCTGCTGGGCCTGGCCGGTCTGTGCCTCTTTGCCGCCCTGGCCTGCACAGCGGTCGCTATGGTGTTCATCGCCGGCGCCCGGCGGGCGCGGCGCTGGTTCGATGGATGGATGACCCCGGATCCGGCTGTGCTGCAGGCCCGGCTCATGGCAATGCGAGTGCGCTACCCGAAGCTGAACGATGACGCCCTGGTGCAAAGGTTGGTCACCGACCAGGCCGTGAAAGCGGGGCTGGTGGGCGCGCTGACCGGCGTGGGCGGCGTGCTCACGCTGCCGATCGCGATCCCGGTGGACTTTGCGCTCTCAACCCAGATCCAGGCCAGCCTGATCCATGTCGTGGGCCAAACCTACGCGCCCGGCCAATCGCCCGAAGCCAGCCGCGTGCAAACCTATGCGATCCTGGCCGGCAACCGCTTCACCCTGCAAGCCATAGACGCCTCGACCCGCATCGTGCAGGCCGCCGTCACACGGCTGATGCGCCGGCTGCTGGCCGAGACGGTGGCCGAAGCGTTGCTCAAGGTCGTGCCGTTCGTGGGCGCCATCGTTGGCTTCGTGTTCAACTGTGCCGCCACCCGCGCCGTGGGCGAGCTGGCCATCCGCAAATATCGCGGCAGGCCTGGTTAGCCTGACAACCGGCGGGCGGTTGAAACCGCTGCAACGGCTGCGAAGCCTGCCTGCGCAGGCTCAATTCAGTTGGGTGTGTTCAAAGGAGGCAGATATGCGTTTCGGCGTCATGGCGATGCAACTGGGGGCGCTGCTCCCGCCGGGGCTCGACCCGGCCAAGCTGCCGGCCCACGTGGCCGGGTTCGATCACGCGGCGCTGGTGCGCCAATTGCACGGCCACGGCTTCAACCCGGTGGAGTTGGGCGGCGACCTGGTGCTGTTCATGCCCCACACCTACGCGCCGGCCGCCATCGAACGGCTGGCCGCGCTCCAGGCCGAAACCGGGGTGACGTACACCGTTCACCTGCCGCTCTGGTCGGTGGAGCCATCCACCCTGCTCGATCCGGTGCGCCAGGGCTCGGTGGAGGCGCTGGCCCACATCGTGCGCGCCACCCGGCCCCTGGCCCCCGAAGCCTATGTGGTCCACGCCACCGGCGCGCTGGCGGCCGAGTTCTACCACATGCGCCTGCCCGAAGCGGCCCGCGCCATCATCCTGCGCCAGTTCCAGGCCCGCGCGCTGGCAAGCCTGCGCGTCCTGCTGGCCGAGACGGGCCTGCCCTCCCGCAAGCTGGCCGTAGAGACGATCGAGTTCCCCTTCGATTTGACGTTGGAACTGGCCGAAGCGCTGGACCTGTCGCTGTGCCTGGACACGGGCCACATCCTGTCGGGCTTCGCAGGGCCCGTTGACCTGTTCGAGGCCCTAGAGCGCATGTTACCGCGGCTGATCGAGGTCCACCTGCACGACTCGCCGCGGTGGACACCCGGCAGCGCGATCACCTATGGGCAGGATCACCAGGCGCTTGGCCGAGGCGACCTCGACCTGGGCCGTTTGCTGGATCGCCTGGCCGCGGCCGGCTTCGGGGGGCCGCTGATCTTCGAGTTGACCGTGCCTGAGGCGCTGGCTTCGCTGGCGGTCATCCGGCAGGCACGTCCCGCCTACGTAATCTGAAAGACCACACCGATGATGGTGGACGATGGCCGACTTACGTATTGACCTCGATCTGTTGACGCGCTTCGAGAAAGGGCTCGATCCGTGGCGGCCGGAACGTGGCCCAACGCCGGCGCGCGTGCTGGGCTGCGGCGACATCAGCGTCACCCTGGCCATCGGCGGGCCTGCCGCGGCGCCGCTGGCCTACAAACGCTTGCCCCTGTTTCGCAGCGCCAGCGAAGCCGAACACTACCAGGCGCTGCACCGGCGCTATGTGCGCGCGCTGGGCGAACGCGCCGGGGTGCGCGTCATACCGTGTACCACAACCCAGATCGTGGACGCCAGCCGCGGACGGGTGGTGGTATACATCGTCCACGACCAGATCCCCGAAGACACCATCGGCAACATGACGATCTATCGCATGTCGGCCAGCGACGTAAACCGCCTGGTATTGGCCGTGTTGCAGGAGACGGGCAAGGTCTTCGCCTTCAACCAGGGCCACGAGGGGGACCTGGAACTCGGCATCAACGCGCAGATCGCGCACTGGGCCATCGTTGGGTTTGACCCTGAGCGGGGCGGCCTGCCCGAACGGTTTCGCTTACTTTACATGGACACCAGCACGCCGCTGATCCGCCGCCGCGGCCAGGAGCAGCTTGACCCCGACCTGTTCCTGCGCAGCGCGCCGGCCTGGCTGGTGCCTATCGTCCGCCGCATCTTCCTGCCCGAGGTGATGACCCGCTATTACAGTTTCCGCCGCGTGGCCCTCGACCTGGTCGCCAGCTTTCTCAAAGAAGGCCGCTCCGATCTGGTCTCCGGGCTGGTAGACACCGTCAACTGGTTCTTCCTGGCAGAGCTGGAAGACATGCACTTCAAGCCGATGACGGTCGAAGAACTGCGCGCCTACCACCGTTGGAACACCACGATCTGGCGCATCTACCTGGAGCTGCGCAAGTTGGAACGCACGCTGTGCCGGGTGCGCGGGCACGATTATCCCTACATCCTGGCGGGCCGCACGCGTCACTGACCGGACGCCGGGGCTTGCCCCGGAACGGACGTAGCAAGCTGCGACGTCCCACCCGGCAATCCGGCGCCCAGACTGGCCTTTTTTGAGGAGGAGCATGACGACCCCACCCACCCTGGCCCCGGTGCGGCTCAGCGCCGGGTTCAAGTTCACCTGGGGCCTGGCCGAGCTGGGCAAGGCGCTGCTGGCCGGCACTTTCGGCGCGCTGCTGCCCATCTTCTACCAGGACTACCTGGGCATGCAAGCCCGTTGGATCGCGCTGGCGTCGGCCATCTACGCCATCTGGAACGCGTTCAACGACCCGCTGTTCGGCTACATCACCGACAGCACCCGCTCGAAACGCGGCCGCCGCGTGCCCTACATGCGCTTCACCGCGCCCTTCCTGGCCCTGACCTTCATCCTGGTGTGGTTCGCGCCCCGCGGGGCTGGCCAGCCCGCGCTGTTCGGCTGGATGTTGGCGACCATGCTCCTCTACGACACCTGTTACACCATCATCGGCCTGGTCTACTCCGCGCTGCTGCCCGAAATCAGCGAATCGGACGCGGAGCGCAATGGCCTGCAGGTGTCAGCCTCCTTGCTGGGGCTGGTGGGCACGCTGCTCGGCTTCCTGATCCCCGATTTCTTCCGGCCCAAGGCCGGCGCCGACCCCTCGTTCCTGCCGCTCCAGGTTTCCATGATCATCATCGCGGTCATCGGCATGACCCTGATCCTCATCACCGCCCGCCGCGTCAAGGAGCGGCCCGAGTTTCACCTGGCTGACAAACCGCTCCCCCCTGGCCCGGCCCTACGTTACACCTTCACCAGCCGCTCATTCCTGGTGCTGGTGTCTGCCAACTTTATGTCTATTCTGATGAACGCCCTGCTCCTGGGCGCGCTCTTCTACCTGTCGGACTACGTGTTGCAGACCAACGCCATGATCCCACTGCTGGCGCTCTTCATCCCGCTGGTGATCGGCGTGCCCGTGACGCACCTGCTGCGGCAGCGTTTCGGCGTGGCCGGCGCCATGCGGCTGCTGCTGGTGATCGCGGGCGCCGCGCTGGTGCTGCTGACCTTTGCGCCGGGGCCGCTGATCCTGGTCTGCCTGGCGCTGGCGGGCTTCGGCCTGGCCGGGCCGCAAACGCTGACCAACGTCCTCTTCGCGCAGGTGGCCGACGAGGATGAGCTCCGCTCCGGCGTGCGCCGCGAGGGCGCGTTCTTCGGGGTCAACGCGCTGATCACGAAACCGGCGCAATCCATTGCGCTCGCGCTGCAGCCGTTCCTCCTGGAGCTAACGGGCTTCGTCACGCGCGAATCGAACCAGGGGCAGATCTTCCTGGATCAGCCGGCCAACGCCCTGTTCAGCATCCGCGCGCTGATGGGCCTGATCCCCGGCGTGGCGCTGCTCCTGGCCGCGCTGATCCTGACCCGCTTCCCGCTGCAGGGTCGCCGGCTGGCGCAGATGCAGCAGGATGTGCTGGCGCTGCACGCGGAGAAACACGCGCGGTTGACGGCCGACGGTTGACCGCCGACCGGTCATTGTCATCAACGGAATCGAGTCTCTGCGAAGCCTCCTTTAGGATCAGGCGGTTTGACGCTCAGACAGAGAGACCGGCTAAAGCCTCGACTCCGGTTCGTTCCGATGTTCTTATCGGGTCTATCCCATGAGGCTATCCATTGTCTAAGACATTCCTCCTCTACGGCGCCACCGGCTACACCGGCGCACTGACCGCCCGCATGGCGGTCCAACAGGGCTTGCGGCCCATCCTGGCCGGCCGCAACCCGGCGAAAGTCGAGGCCCTGGCCGGCGAGCTGGACCTGCCGTGGCGCGCATTCCCGCTGAGCGACACGGCCGCGCTGCACGACGCGTTGAAACAAGTCCCCGTCGTCCTCCACTGCGCCGGCCCCTACTCGCAGACCTACCGCCCCATGGCCGACGCGTGCCTGGCCACCGGCGTCCACTACCTGGACATCACCGGTGAGCTGCTGGAGCACGAGGCGCTGGCCGCCCGCGCTGCCGAGGCGCAGGCGGCCGGCGTCATGCTGCTGCCCAGCGTCGGCTTCGACGTCGTCCCCTCCGACTGCCTGGCCGCGCACCTGGCGCGGCGGCTGCCCGGCGCCACGCATCTGACCCTGGCGTTCCAGTCGTTCGGCGGCGCGTCGCGCGGCACCATGATCAGCACGCTGGATGCAGCCGACCGGCCCGGCATGGTGCGGCGGGACGGCGCGCTGATCGCCGTGCCCGCGGCGCACAAGGCCCGGCGGGTGGACTTCGGCGCGGGCCCGGTGACCGCGGTGACGCTGCCGTGGGGCGACCTGGCCACGGCCTACCGCAGCACCGGCATCCCCAACATCGAGACGTACATCGCCCTGCCGGCCGGCGCGCGGCTGGGCATGAAATCCATGCGCTACGTGGGCTGGCTGCTGGGCTCGCGGCCGGGCAAAGCGGCCTTGATGCGCCTGGCGGCCGGCCTGCCCGATGGGCCGAGCGAAGCCGCGCGCGCGGCCGGCTACAGCCTGCTGTGGGGCGAGGTGACCGCTGACGCGGGCGGCCGGGCTGAGGCGCGGATGCGCACACCGCACGCGTACACCCTCACCGCGCAGGCTTCCCTGGCCGTGGTCAGCCGCGTGCTGGCCGGCGACGTGCATCCCGGCTATCAGACCCCGGCCACAGTTTACGGCCCGGAGTTAGCGCTCCAGCTCGCGGGCGTCACGCGCTGGGATGTAGTATAATCCGATGCACCTTACCGCCGCGGAGAACAAAATGACGTTAACCACCGCTGACATCATGTCAGCGCTGCACGCCCTGGGCCAGGGCGACTTCACCGGCCTGCAACTGCTGGACGCGGTCGCGGTCGCCGGCCAGCACTATCCTCACCTCGACCCGGCGCAGCCGGCCCTGCTGCTCGGGTTGGCCGGCCCCGACCTGACGCCGCGGCTGGCCGCCACCCTGCTGCAAGCCTACCCGCCGGATCACCCGGCCACGCTGCTGGCGCCACAGGTCGCCGACAGAGCCATGCCGAGTTCCCCAAGCCGCCAGCAGCGTGCGCCCGGGCCAGGAGCTCCCAACGGTCATGCTGAGCAGGCCAACAGCTCAAGTTACAGTGCGGCGACTGACCAGCGAAGTTCACATGCCGGGCACGGCGCGACGGCCCTTGCGGGTGAAAACGGAGCGAAGCATCCTGAGCGGAGGGCCGCAGCCCGAAGTCGAAGGGTGCGCAGCGGTCTTCTGCCCAAGGCCGCATCCTTCGACTACGCAGCGCGGACGAATGCGCTGCTCCGCTCAGGATGCTCAGAGTCTGTTTTCAGGACAAGCAGCTCGCCAGCGCCAGCCCACGCCAGCAGCCGAGATGCTTCGGCCCAGACAGCGGGCCTCAGCATGACGAAAATGAATACAGGACAAGCGGACAGCCAACGCCGCACCATCACCCTGGGCGAGCTTGCAGGGATGGCCCATCTCGGCGCAGGGGCCCACCTGTACCTGCCCCCGCGAGCTGGCGCGGCCACCTATGAGGCGCTGCAGGACGTGGTGGCACAACTGCGCGCGCCCGATGGCTGCCCGTGGGACCGCGCACTGACGTGGGCCAAGCTGCGCGCGTCCTTGCTGGAAGAGAGTTACGAGTTGCTGGCCGCGCTGGATGCGGCCGACCCGGCCAAAGTCGCCGAAGAACAAGGGGATCTGCTGCTGCAAATCGCCCTGCAAGCGCAGATCGCGGTCGAAGAAGGGCGCTTCCGCCTGCCGGACGTCATCACGCACATCGTGGAGAAGTTGATCCGCCGCCACCCGCACGTGTTCGGCGACGCCGTGGTGAGCGGCGAAGCGGAAGTGCTGGCCAATTGGGAGGCCATCAAGGCGGCCGAGCGGGCGCGTAACGGCGAGAAGCGTTCGCCGCTGGCTGGCGTGCCAGCCGGGCTGCCTGCGTTGGCCCAGGCCGAGGCGTACCTGGATCGCATGTCGCGGCTGCGGGCCGCGACCGCGCCCCAGGCCCCGTGGGCGCCGCTGGCCGCGCTGGCGCCGGACGCCCCACTGGCCGCCGAGACGCTGGGGGACGCGTTGTTCGACCTGGTCGCCTGGGCGCTGGCCCGCGGGGTCGAGGCCGAGAGCGCGCTGCGCCAGGCCAACGCGCGCTTCGCTGACCGCGTCGCCGCGTCGCTAACCCAAAAATGAGTGAGCATCCTGAGCGGGTCTGCGAGCCAACCTGCTTTAACGAAAAACGTCCAGCCGAAGAGCCTGCCCTGAGCGAAGCCGAAGGGATGCGGCCCTGCCCAAAAGACCGCTCCGCATCCTTCGACTACGGGCTGCGGCCCTCCGCTCAGGATGCTCCGCTAGATTCTCATCCGCCGTGGCGCCGCGTGCGGCATGGGCATTTGCCCTGAGTGACTGCTATTCCTGAAGCAAGGAGCCAACACACATGACCGCATCTCCCCTCCGCAACCCCCACCTCGAGGGTGAACCGTTCACCTGGGAAGGCGGGCCGGACGGCGTGCTGCTGATCCACGGCTTCACCGCCACCACGGCCGAGGTGCGCCCCCTGGCACAGAGCCTGTACGCCCAGGGCTACACCGTGGCCGGACCGCTGCTGCCCGGCCACTTCGCCCAACCCGATGACATCAACCGCTACCGCTGGCGCGACTGGGTGCGCACGTGCGAAGAGGCCTACCGCCAGCTCGCCTCCCGCTGCCGCCGCGTCGTCGTGGGCGGTGAGTCCACCGGCGCGGTGCTGGCGCTCTACCTGGCCAGCGAGCACCCGGAGGTCACGGCCGTGCTGGCCTACGCGCCGGCGTTGCGCCTGACCGGGGGCTGGCCGAAGGCCCTGGCGCTCTACGCGCTGGCGCCGTTCGTGGCCCACGTGCCCAAAGGTGAGCACCCCGGCCCGCCCACCGAGGCCGACGCGCTCTGGCAGGGCTACCCCGTCAACCCGCTGCGCGGCGCGCGCGAGCTGCTGCGCTTGCAGCGCGCGACGCTGCCGCGGCTCAGCGCCATCACCCAGCCCATCCTCATCGTCCAGGGCCGCCTGGATGACACCGTACATCCCAGCGCGCCGCAGACCATCTACGACCGCGTCCGGTCCACGGTCAAGGAACTGCACTGGATGGAACGCTCGACTCACTGCGCCATCCTCGACCAGGAACGCCAGCAGATCTTCGCCCTAACCGCGCAATTCCTGGCACGCGTTATGAAGTAGGGTAACTACTCAACGGAGCAAGCACCCTGAGCGGAGGTACGAAGTCGAAGGGCGCTTGCGGAGTGGGCGGCCGCATCCCTTCGGCTTCGCTCAGGGCAGGCTCTTCGACTGGTCATTTCTCGTTGTAGATGTTGACGTACAGACCCGCTCAGGATGCGACAGAATCGCTCCACGTCAGGCAGAAAAGGAGAATGCCATCATGTCCCGTGTTCTTCGTTGGTACGACTACATCACCATCAATATCTTCTTCTTCGGCCTCACGGCCCTTTCGCAGACCAACGGCCTGGTCTTCCCGCTGTTAGTGCAAGGGTTCGTGGGCGAAGCGCAAAAAGGCGCCTATCTGGGCCGGTTGCGCCTGTGGACGCTGATGGTGGCGCTGCTGTGGCAGGCCGTCATCGGCATGTTGTCGGATCGCAGCACGCTACCCTGGGGCCGGCGGCGGCCGTTCATCTTCATCGGCACGGTCGGCCTGCTGGTCTTCATCGTTGCCATCGGCGTATCGGCCGGCATGACCGGCATGGCCGGGTTCTGGTTCCTGTTTGCCGTGGCCCTCCTGCAGTCATTTGCGGCCAACACGGCCCATGGCGCGCAGCAGGGCCTGATCCCCGACCTGGTGCCCGAAGACAAGCGCGGCCGTTTCTCCGGCATCAAAGCTGTGCTCGAAGTGCCGCTGCCGATGCTCGTGGTCTCCTTCACCGTTGCCCGGCTCATCGGCGCGGGCAACCTGTGGGCAGGCTTGGGGGTGGTGATGGCGGTATTGGTGATCGTCATGCTGCTGGCCATGCTGGCGCCGGAGAAACGGTTGGCGGCCGCGCCCGGCCCCCTGAACTGGGGGCCGATCCTGCGCCTGGGGTTGATGACCGGCATCTTCACCGCGATCATCCTGGGGATGGGCGCCGGCACGCAACAGATCAAAACATTGCTGAGAACGCTCACCACCCCTGCCGCGCTGCTGCCGGTCGCCGGGCTGATCGGGCTGCTGGCGATCGCGCTCACCGTGGCGATCGGCGTGTGGATCAGCGTGCGCATCAGCATCGGCGGGGAGGCAGCGCGGCGCAACCCGGCGTTCACCTGGTGGGTGGTCAACCGCCTCGCGTTCCTGGTGGGCACCACCAACCTCTCGACGTTCGCGGTTTATTTCTTGCAGGGACGGCTGGGGCTGGTGCGCGAGCAGGCCGCAGGGCCGGCCGCGCTGCTGATGGCCGTCATCGGCGTCTTTATCCTGTTCTCGGCGCTGCCCAGCGGCTGGCTGGCCGACAAGTTCGGACATAAGCGCCTCACCGGCCTCGCCGGCCTGATCGCAGCCGTGGGGGTGGCCGTTGCCCTGCTGCAGCCGAGCATGACCGTGATCTACGCGGGCGGCGGGCTGATCGGCATTGCGACCGGGCTCTTCTTTGCAGCCAACTGGGCCCTGGGCACCGAGCTGGCCCCACCGGCTGAGGCGGGCCGCTACCTGGGCATCTCCAACCTGGCGGGCGCGGGCGCGGGGGCTGTGGGCGCCTACATCGGCGGCCCGTTGGCCGATTTCGTCACTGCCCAGTTGCCCGGGCTGCCCGGCGCGGGGTACATCCTGCTGTTCGGTGTCTTTGGGATGATGTTCTTGCTCTCGGTGGTGGCGCTGCGGGGCGTGCGGATATCGCAGCCATTGTAAAGTCACAGGCCGCAACGGCGATGCCGTTGCGGCCTGTAACACAAATACAGGGGAAACCGATCAGAGCTCAGTAATCGTGATGGCGCCCTCTTCGCAACTCGACTCGCACGAGTAGCAGCCGATGCACTCATCGGGATCGCCCTTGAACATGGCATACTGCTTGCCGTTCTCCTCCGCCATGGCGATAAGTTCCTGCGGGCAGGAGTCAACGCAGTCCCCACACGCCTGGCACTTCTCGATGTCAACAGTCACAATGTACATATTTTTCCCCTCCGGTTAAGATCGGGCGGCCTTGCTGATGTGTGCAGGCCAAACACCGCTACTTTAGCACGGTATCACCCGCGCGCACATGATCACAGTCAGGTTCGCCACACCCAATTCCGCCAGCAATTCCAAATATGAGGCGGACGGCGCTGTCACTCTGAGCGGGTTTGCCAGCCAAAGTCCACCACGGCGCGCCCCCAGCGAAGAGTCTGGGCGCACGAC
>DAOUAT010000325.1:0-21394 GCA_034433275.1 Anaerolineae bacterium | reverse complement strand
CCTTCGACTGCGCCGGGGCCCTACCCCGGCTTCGCTCAGGATGCTCCGCTTCGGCTGACCGAGATAACGAGATCGAAAAGACTAACATCACAGCATGACCATCCGTAAAGTTGTCCTGATCCAACCCGGCCGTGACGGCCGGTTCCTCGGCCGCGGCACCAGCGAACCGTACACCCTGATGCGCCTGGCGTCCCTCGTCCCGCACGACCTGCCGGTGGAGATCTGGGACGAGGACCTGATGCGCCTGCCCATCGAGACGCTGGGGCCGCAAGACCTGGTCGGCATCAGCGCCAAGACCCTGCTGATTGACCGGGCCAAGGTCATCACCCGGCAGATCCAGCGCCGCGGGGCCACGGTGGTCGTGGGCGGGACCCACGCCACCCTGGTCCCCGAAGAGGTGACGCCGTGGGCCGACGCGGTCGCCGCGGGCGAGGGGTATCGCACCTGGCCGCAGATCATCCGCGATTTCGACCGCGGGACGCTGCAGAAGCTGTACGTGGACGAGGAGTGGGCGCCGTTGGATTCGGGCGTGGCGCTGCTGCAAGATCGCGTCCTCAAGATGGTGGATGAGCACCGCAACTACTGGACGCCCTACCTGGAGATCACCCGGGGCTGCCCGCGGAGCTGCACCTTCTGCACCGCGATCCGCGTGTCGGGCCGCAAGATGCGCCTGCGCCCGGTGGCCGAGGTCGTCGAGGAGATCGAGCGCCGCCGCCTGCGCCGCTTCTTCTTGACCGATGACAACTTCGGCCTCAATTTCCGGCTGTACCCTGACTATATGGAAGAGCTGTTCCGGGCGCTGGCGAAGCTCCCGCTGCAAGGGTGGACCTGCCAGGCAGAGCAGATGGTGGCCGACTACCCCGATCTGCTCGACCTGGCCCGGGAGGCGCACCTGGACAAGTTCTTCATCGGCTTCGAGTCGGTGAACCCCGGCAACCGCAAGGAGCTGGGCGGCAAGGCCCGGGGCGAGGTTGCACGCTACAGCGAAGTGACCGACCGGATCCACAAGCACGGCATCGGCGTGGTGGGGCTGTTCGTGTTCGGCTTCGACAGCGACACCACCGACATCTTCCCGACCGCGGCCGAGTTTATCCGCAGCAGCGCGTTGGACAGCGTCAGCGCCACGATCCTGACGCCGTATCCGGGCACCGAGCAGCGCCGTGATCTGCTGGCGGCCGGCCGCATCCTGCCGCACCCGGCCCCTGATGGCGAGGGGCTGAGCTGGGCGAAGTATGACACCAACCACGTCACCTTCGTGCCGGCCCGCATGACACCGGAGGAGCTGGCGAACGGCTACGACTGGCTGTGCCGCCAGTTGTTCGCACCGTCGGCGATCGCCCGCCGGGGCACGCGCGCGCTGCTGCGCCATCCGTGGCTGAAACGGCCGGCGCGCATCGTATCGAGCTACAGCACGGACATCGGCTATCGCCGCGAGTTCGCGCACAGATACAGTTGAACGAAAAGCAAGCATCCTGAGCGAAACGAAGCACCGCCAGCGGCGTTTCGCTGGCGGTGCGGAGTGCAGTCGAAGCATGCCCTGAGCGTAGTCGAAGGGGATGTGGCTTACGCGATGACCGCTCCGCTGCGCTCAGGGTGCTCCGCTATCGTTATAGGTTTACGAGAGGAATTCACTATGCGAGTACTGCTCGCCAGTCCTGAATCGGAAGTCTGGACATCACGCAAACACATCCCCCTGGGGCTGGGTTACCTGGCCGCGGTGTTGCGCGAAAACGGCCACCAGGTGGGACTGTACGACGCGGCCATCGAGGATGAGCCGCTGGAGACCGTGGTCAAGCGCGGCGGCTACGAGCTGATCGGCATCACCGCCGTCACGCCACTGATCGTGGATGCCTGGGCCATGGCCCGCGAAGCCAAGCGCCTGGGCCTGATCACCGTGTTGGGCGGCCCGCACCTGACCCTGATGCCTGAGGAGTCCATCAGCCCGGAGCACCCGGAGGTGGATTATGTCATCAAGGGCGAAGCCGAGGAGAGCATCATCGAGCTGGTGGACGCGCTGGAGGGCCGCGGCCAGCTGGAAACGGTCCATGGCCTGTACTGGCGGCGGGACGGGGAGATAGTCATCAACGCGCCGGTCGGCCTGATCATGGACCTGGACAGCATCCCCTATCCCGCGCACGACCTGTACAAGATCCAACGCTACACGAATCTCCAGCCGCTGACCGACGGCCTGGACAAGAACGCCCGCGCCTACACCATCATGACCAGCCGCGGCTGCCCGTACAAGTGTACGTATTGTTCCAAACCCATCACCGGCGACACCTGGCGCGGCCGCTCGGTGGAGAATGTGATCGGCGAGTGGCGCTGGCTGGTGCATGACCTGAAGGCGACCGAGATCGGCATGACGGACGACATCTGGAACCTGAAGCTGCCGCGGGCCAAGGAGCTCTGCCGCCGGCTGGTCGCCGAGGGGCTGAACACCGTGCCCTGGGTCACGGTGCACGGCATGAAGGTGAACCACGCGGACGCCGAGCTCTTCCAACTGATGAAGCAGGCGGGCTGCAAACGCGTTGGCTTCGGCGTGGAGAGCGGCGACCCGCTGATCCTGCGCAACGTGATCAAGAAGAGCCAGTCGCTGGACCAGGTGCGCAACGCGTTCAAGTGGGCGCGCGAGGCCGGACTGCAAACCATGGGCTTCTTCATCTTCGGCATGCCCCATGAGACAGCCGAAACCATGGAGAAGACCATCCAGTTCGCGTTAGAATTGGACCCCGACCTGGCGAACTTCATGCTGGCGACGCCCTATCCGGGCACTGAAATGTACGATGTTATCAAGAAATACGGCAACGTCTTCGCCAACGAGTGGGAGGACTACGCGATCCACTCGGACAAGGCCCGCTTCACCATGCCTGATTACGACCCCGATATGGTGGTGAAGAAGTGGAAGGAAGCGTACCGCCGCTTCTACCTCTACCGCCCCAAGCGGGTGTGGGAGAAGGTGAGCAAGAGGAGCTTCTGGACCGAGCTGCCGAGCACTTTGGGCAACGCGAAACGGTTCTTCATCCCGGAGAAGCCGGCGGTGGCGGGGAAGGCTAGGGAATAGAGCAAGAGGCCAACGAGGAGATTGTGGCCTGGGCTGAACGATTCGGCCCAGGCCATAATTGTTCAAAGGTTGGGGTTACCTCTCTGGAAACTTGTGAGCTTCCGGTAGCCGCCGTGTTTGGGGATCAGTGGCTCTGGCTCCATCCTGGCTGGCCCCTACTTCCCGTACACCCACTCATTGAACAACCCATCCAAATCCTTCCCCGCCACCTCCTCCGCCAGCGCCTGAAACTCGGCCGGGGTGGCGATCTGCCAGCGGTAGCGGTTGAGGTAGGTCCGCAGCAACGTCTCGAACCGCGCTGGCCCCAATTCATCCCGCAGCGTCGCGAAAAAGAGCGCACCCTTGCCGTAGATCAGCGTCTCATAGTTCTCGGTGTAGTCCACCACTGGCAGGCCGATGGGACGGTCGGCCCCGCGGCCGGCCACGCCGGCCACCGGGATCGCCCAGCGGAGCTGGCGCAGGCGTTCGGCCACGGGCGCGCCGTAGCGGCCGCTGTAATAGACGTACATGCTGAACTCGGCCAGCCCCTCATCCAGCCAGGGCGACCGCGGCTGATCGTTGCCCACCTGGTTGTACCACCACTGGTGCGCCACCTCGTGCACCACCAGGTTTTCCAGGTCTTGCGTGAAACGGTTATACACCTGGCTGCCGATCAGGCTGACGCCGGGAAACTCCATGCCGTGGTAGATCAGCGGCGCCTGCACCACGGCCATGTCGCGGTAAGGATAGGGGCCAAATCTATCGCTGTAGATCTGCAGCGCGGCGACCGCATCATATAGCGCCTTCTTGCCGGCATCGGCGTCGGCCGGGTAGAAGTAAGAGCGGACGCGCGTCCCTAACGTCTCGACCGCCAGCATCTCGTAGCGGCCGAGCAGCAGCGTAAACTCGCGCGCCGGGCCGAGCACGTAGCGAGCCGTGAGCAGGCCATCGGCGTCCACGGTGCGGGTGATCTCCGTGCCCGTGGCGATGATGGTCTGACCCGGTGGCACAATCACCTGCACATGGTACAACGCCGCGTCGTGGAAGCCGACATCCCCACGCGGGTGGGGCACATCGAGCGCGGGGCCGTCCGCGCGCTGGGCCGCCAGGATGGGGTAAAAATTCGTGAGGCTGAGCACATCCTCGTTCAGACCAAAAATGGTGTACTCGCCCGGCTTGCTCTCGCGCGTGACCTCGCCGGCAAACGCCAACCAGACCTGCGCCTGTGTCCCCGGTTCCAACGGCTTGAACAAGGCCAGGCGCACGGCCACGCCATCGGCTGTGGGCGCGAAAGGCACGGTGACGTCGTCCACCCGCGCCCCGGTCAGCTTCAGGCTGCCGCCGAAGGCATACAGGTTGGGATAGGTGCGGAAGAAAAGCTCGCGCAGCGGGGTTGTGGTCGAGATGGGCAGGCGCAATTGCAGGGCGCCGGTGTAGCTCTTCTCGGCCGGGTCAATGCGCACGGTGATGCTGTAGGCCGGCAGCCCGTCCAACTGGGCATCGGACATCGTGAAGCCGGGCTGCCAGCTCTGGCGCAGCTCGGCGTAAGGGTCAGGCGGCTTTTGCAGCGCCCCGCATCCGGCCAGTGCCGCAGCCAGCGCCACAAAGAAAAGAAACGCCACTGAGAGTGCAGGTCGCCACAGTCCAGCCCGAGGCCGCCGCTCCATGCCCACCTCCGAAATGTCGTGCAAGAGTAGCCGCAGTATAGCACAACAGCTTGAGGTCACCAATCGTTTGTCCTGGATCGCGCGCGGTGCTATAATGGCGCCGGGCCGCAGCGCAAGTTCGGCCGGCTATCGCCCACCTCATGGAGTGACGATCATGCCCCTGACCCTTGTCGAAGTCGAACACATTGCCGAGCTGGCCCGCCTGCGTCTGACCGATGATGAAAAGACGCTCTTCCGCGGGCAGCTTTCCGCCATCCTGGAATACGCGGCGCGGCTGCAGCAGGTGGACACATCGGCCATCTCCCCCACGGCCACGGTGCTGCCGCTGCACAATGTCATGCGCGCTGACGCGGTCGCGCCGTCCCTGCCGCCCGAGGATGTGCTGGCCAACGCACCGGACGCGGCCGAGGGGTGTTTTCGGGTGGGAACGATACTGGAAGCTGGAAGCTAGAGGTTGGAGGTTGGAGGAGCGCTGGTGTTGCACGATCTGACCATCCATGAAGCCGCGGCGCTGCTGCGCACAGGTGAAATCACAGCGAGCGAGTTGACCGAGGCGGTGCTCGACCGCGTCCTGGCGGTGGACAACGCGATCAAGGCTTATCTGACCTTGACGCCGGAGGCCGCGCTGGAGCAGGCTGCGGCCGCTGATGCCGCGCTCGCCGCAGCCCGGCGGTCAGACGATCTGGTCGCGCTGCCTTCGTTGACCGGCATCCCGCTGGCGATCAAGGATGTGATCACCGTGGAAGGCGTGCCGCTCACTGCCGGGTCGAAGATCCTGGAAGGCTACATCCCGCCCTATGATGCCACGGTCATCGCGCGGCTGCGCGCGGCCGGCGCGATCCTCTTGGGCAAAACCAACACCGACGAGTTCGCGATGGGCTCCAGCACCGAGAACTCGGCCTATTTCACCACGCGCAACCCGTGGGACCTGGACCGGGTGCCGGGCGGCTCCAGCGGGGGCAGCGCGGCGGCGGTCGCGGCGGGTGAGTGCCTGGGCGCCCTGGGCAGCGACACCGGCGGCAGCGTGCGCCAGCCGGCCGCGCTCTGCGGGGTCGTGGGCCTCAAGCCGACCTATGGCCGCGTCAGCCGCTATGGCCTGGCCGCGTACGCGTCCTCCCTCGACCAGATCGGGCCGTTCGCCAAGGATGTGACCGATGCCGGGCTGCTGTTCAACGCGATCGCCGGCTACGATCCGCGGGACAGCACCAGCGTGGATGTGCCCGTGCTTGACAAACCAGGTTTCTCCGGTTTGTCCGGCCTGCGGGTCGGGGTGCCGCGGGAGTATTTCGTGTCGGGGATGCAGCCGGAGGTGGAGGCGGCGGTGCGCGCGGCGATCCAGACATTGGCCGAGCTGGGCGCAGAGGTACACGAGGTCAGCCTGCCCCACACCGACCTGGCGCTGCCGGTGTACTACCTCATCGCGCCGGCCGAGGCGTCGGCCAACCTGGCGCGTTACGACGGCATCCGCTACGGGCTGTCGGCGGAAGCGGGCTCGTTGTGGGAGACCTATCGCCGGACGCGCGGGGAGGGGTTCGGGCCGGAGGTGAAGCGCCGGATCATGCTGGGCGCGTACGCGCTCAGCGCGGGCTATTACGACGCGTACTACCTCAAGGCGCAGCAGGTGCGCACCCTGATCAAAGCCGACTTCGATGCTGCACTACACGAAGTAGACATCATTGCCTGCCCGACCACGCCCACCACCGCTTTTCGCATAGGCGAAAAGACGGACGACCCGCTGAACATGTACCTGTCGGACATCTTCACGTTGTCGCTGAACCTGGCCGGGCTGCCTGGGCTGTCGCTGCCGTGCGGGTTCGATGCTGCGGGCCTGCCCATCGGCCTGCAGCTCATCGCTGGCGCGTTCCAGGAGCCGTTGCTGCTGGCCGCCGCGTGTGCATATGAGCAGGCAACGCCCTGGCATAAGCGGAGACCGGTTTTGGAGGTTGGAAGTTGGAGGGTAGAGGTTGGATAGCGTGGTCGCCGTTGACTTCGTGCCCTTTGCCGAGAAAATGCGGGCCGAACACCTACCCGAGATCGTGATCCGCACCTTCCGGCGCTATTACGAGCAGCTTGCGGCCGGCGACACCGGGCTGATCCCGGAGGCGGATATCCGGCCCGTCGCCTCGCTGCCCGACCTGGAAGGGCTGCCGGCCGGCCTGGCGGAGATCGGCCGCGCGGCGCTGGCGCGCACGGTCGTGATGAAGCTCAACGGCGGCCTGGGCACCGGCATGGGGCTGGAAAAGGCCAAGTCGCTGCTCGTGGTCAAGGATGGACTGACATTCCTGGATATCATTGCGCGGCAGGCGCTCAATGCCGGCGTACCATTGGTGTTGATGAACAGCTTCGCCACTCGAGACGACTCGCTGGCTGCGCTGACCTGCTACCCCGAGCTGCACGGCCCCATCCCCCCGGATTTCGTGCAGCACAAAGTGCCCAAGGTGCTTGCGGCCGACCTGGCGCCGGCGTCCTGGCCGCAAGAACCCGACCTGGAGTGGTGCCCACCCGGCCACGGCGACATCTACACGGCGCTGCTCACCAGCGGCTTGCTGGAGACGCTGCTGACATACGGTTACACCTATGCCTTCGTCGCCAACGCCGACAACCTGGGCGCGCAGCTTGACCCGCTGATCCTGGGCTACTTTGCCAGCCGGCAATTGCCCTTCTTAATGGAAGTGGCGGATCGCACTGCCGTTGATCGCAAGGGCGGTCACCTGGCGCAACGACATGAGGGCGGCCGGTTCATCCTGCGCGAATCGGCTCAATGCCCGGTCGAGGATGCCGACGCGTTCCAGGACATCACGCGGCACCGCTACTTCAACACCAATAACCTGTGGCTGAACCTGCCCGCGCTGCAACGGCTGCTGGATGAGCGCGACGGCGTGCTGGGCCTGCCGCTGATCCGCAACAGCAAGACGCTGGACCCGCGCGATCCGGCCTCGCCCAAAGTCTACCAGCTCGAGACCGCAATGGGCGCGGCCATCGGCCTGTTCGAGGCCGCAGGCGCGCTGCGGGTGCAGCGGACGCGCTTTGCGCCGGTCAAGACCTGCGACGACCTGCTGGCCGTCCGCTCCGACGCCTATGTGCTCACCCCGGGTTGGCAGGTGGTGGTCAACCCGGCGCGCACGCCGTCCGGACCGCCAATAATAAACTTGGACCCGCGTTATTATAAGCTCATTGACGACCTGGAGGCGCGTTTCCCCTTCGGCCCGCCATCCCTCGTGGACTGCGCGCGGCTGACCGTGTGCGGAGATGTGCGCTTCGGCCGGGATGTGGTCTGCCGCCGCGTGGCCGAAGTGATCAATGAAACAGGTGAGCAGGCTGCGATCCCCGATGGGCAGATTGTGGCGGGGACCGTGCGGCTGGCCAACGTGCGCTGCTATGCCGGGACGCGCTACCCAGAACGACCGGTGGCGTTTCAACTGGAAGGCCGCTGGCTGGGCGTCACGCAAATTGAGCGGCAGGCGCGTACACCAACCGAATTCAGCTTTTGGGTGCAGGCCGAAAATGGCGTATGCTATAGGTTGCGCTGGCAATTGGTTGACGATCAATGGATTATCGAGGAACAGTCAGGCTCAGGAGGCAACGATGGACTGGCAAGACAGAATTGTGGTTGATCCGCTTGTGTGCCACGGCAAAGCATGCATCAAAGGCACGCGCGTGATGGTTTCGGTCATCCTGGACAACTTGGCGGCGAATCTGGGCCCGTCAGAAATTCTTAAGAGCTATCCAGCACTTAAGTCGCAGGATATCCAGGCAGCGATAGCCTATGCGGCCGACCTCGCGCGTGAACGAATCATCCTCACGCCTGCTGGAGCCCATGCATGAAATTCAAAGTGGACGAAAATCTGCCCGTTGAGGTCGCAGAGCAGTTGCGCGCCGCACACTATGATGCCAGCACAGTCCATGCGCAGCGACTGAGCGGCAACCCCGATCTGCGCACCATCGAGGTGTGCCGCCAGGAAAATCGGGCGCTGGTCACACTCGACCTCGATTTTGCCAACGTCAGAGCTTACCCTCCGAATCAGTATGCGGGTCTTATCGTTCTGCGCTTGGGTCGCCAGGACAAGCGCCGCGTTTTGAACGCCTTTGCTCGCGTCCTGCCTTTGCTGCCCCAAGAACCTGTTGCAAAACACCGCTGGATCGTCGAGGAAACTCGCGTCAGGATCTGGGGCGAAAACACCGATTAAGTGGAGGCCCTCTTTATGTCCGATCGTCTCTCGCGCCGGGTGGTTGCTGTACCGCCCTCCGGCATCCGCAAGTTCTTCGACATCGCCGCCACCATGCAAGATGTGATCTCGCTGGGCATCGGCGAACCCGACTTCGTCACCCCCGAGGTGATCCGGCAGGCCGGCATGGCCTCGCTGACGCGCGGGGAGACCCGCTACACCTCCAACTCCGGCATCCTGGAGCTGCGCCAGGCGATCGTGGCGAAGTGGGCCGCGCTGTACGGCGTGCCCTATGACCCCGAAACCGAAACGTTGATCACCGTGGGCGGTTCTGAGGCGCTTTACCTGGCGCTGATGGCCATCCTCAACCCAGGGGACGAGGTGCTGATCCCGGAGCCCTGCTTCGTCTCCTACGAGGCCGAGGTGATCTTTGCCGGCGGTGCGCCTGTGCCCATCGCGACCAACGTGGAGACGATGTTCCAGGTGACCGGAAGCCAGCTTGAGGCCGCGCTCACCCCGCACACCAAGGCGATCTTGATCAACTACCCCAACAACCCGACCGGGGCCACGCTGGATCACGAACGGATGCTGGAGATCGCGGCCGTGGCCGAAAAGCACGACCTGCTGGTGATCTCCGATGAGATCTATGACCGGCTCGTGTATGCCGCGCCACACATCACCTTCAGCAGCCTGCCGGGGATGCGCGACCGGACAATCATCATCGGCGGCTTCTCCAAAGACTACGCCATGACCGGTTGGCGCCTGGGCTTTGCATTGTGCCCGGCCGATATCTTGGGGCAGATGCGCAAGATCCACCAGTACACGATCATGTCCGCTTCCACCACGGCACAAGTGGCCGCGATCACCGCGATGACCGACCCGGCCGCGGAAGAGGCCGTCCATGCCATGCGCGAGTCCTATGACGAGCGCCGCAAGCTGCTGCTGGCCGGCCTGCGCGCGATCGGCCTGCCCGCGTTCGAACCGCGCGGCGCGTTTTACGCCTTCCCCGATATCCGCATCAGCGGCATGAGCTCCGATAAGTTCGCCTGGACGCTGCTGGAAGAAGAGCAGGTGGCCTGCATCCCCGGCCCCGCCTTCGGCCTGGGCGGTGAGGGCTATGTGCGCATGTGTTACGCGACCGCAAAAAACAAGATCGAGGAAGCCTTGGAGCGGATGGGGCGGTTCGTGCGAAGACATGGGTAGGAGCGGAATGATGTCCCCCTGGCAATCCGGTTATATTGAGGCCAACGGCCTGACGTTGCACTATACGCGCACGGGCGGCGCGAAACCGCCGGTGGTGCTGGCGCACGGCTTCTCCGATGATGGGCTGTGCTGGACGCCCGTCGCCCAGGCGTTGGATGCCGACTACGACGTCATCATGGTGGATGCGCGCGGCCACGGTCGTTCGAACGCCCCCGAACACGGCTACGGTTCCGCTGATCACGCGGGCGACCTGGCTGGCGTGATCCGGGCCCTGGGGCTGGAGCGGCCCGCGGTGTTGGGCCACTCCATGGGCGCGGCCTCGGCCCTGGCGCTGGCCGGGACGTATCCCACCCTGCCACGCGCCATCCTGTTGGAGGATCCACGTGCGCTATGGATGCCGGATCCAGACGATCATGCCCCTGCGCGGCCGTCGCCTATCCACCTCTGGATCAACGATCTCAAACGCAAAACGCGCCCGGAGTTGATAGAATACGCTCGCAAGGAATCCCCGACCTGGCCGGAGGCCGAGTTGGGCCCCTGGGCTGACTCAAAACTGCGCTTCAGCGTCAACGTCCTTCTTGCGAACGCGCCGGCGCCGCTGAGTTGGCCCGCGATCGTGGGGCGCATCACCTGCCCCACGCTGCTGATCACGGCCGATCCCGCCTTGGGCGCGCTTGTCACGCCGGAGGGAGCGGACGCGCTGCAAGCGCTGGCGCCGCAAGTGCGCGTCGCACACATCACCGGTGCAGGCCACAGCATCCGCCGCGAGCAGTTCGACCAATATATGGAAGCGGTGCGCGCTTTCTTAACTGAAACGCGCATCTGATGCCAGTTTACTTATTCGCGCCAGGATCGGCAGCCCCCTCGTGGCGCTCATCGAGCAAATTATGACCACCTACGAAACCATCATCGGCCTGGAAGTCCACGCCCAAGTCCTGACGCAATCGAAGATGTTCTGCACGTGCAGCGCGGATTATGCGGCCGCAGCGCCCAACACGCACGTGTGCCCGGTGTGCATGGCGCTGCCGGGCAGCCTGCCGGTTATCAACCGCGCGGCCGTGGAGAAGACGATCCTGGCCGGCCTGGCGCTGAACTGCGAGATCAACCCCCAGGCGGTGTTCGCACGCAAAAACTACCACTACGCCGACCTGCCCAAAGGGTATCAGATCAGCCAGTACGAGCGGCCGTTTTGTCGGGATGGATGGATTGAAGTTGAGGTTAAGGCTGAGGCTAAGGTTGAGGCTGAGGCTGAGGTTAAGCGCATCGGCATCACGCGGGCGCACCTGGAGGAGGACACGGGCAAGCTGACGCACGTGGCGGCCGGAGTCGCGGGCGCGCGCCTCAGTGACGGTCGGGGTAGCGCGACGCTGGTGGACCTGAACCGGGCGGGCGTACCGCTGTTGGAGATCGTCACCGAGCCGGACATTCGCTCGCCGGAGGAGGCCCACGCCTACCTGGTGAAGCTTCAGCAACTTTTGCGCTACCTGGGGGTGAGCAGCGCGGACATGGAGAAGGGCGCGATGCGGTGCGAGGCCAACATCAGCGTGCGGCCCGCCGGCCAGGCCGAATTCGGCACCAAGGTTGAGGTCAAAAACCTGAACTCCTTCCGCTCGGTGAAACTGGCGCTGGAATACGAGGTCGCGCGGCAGATTGCCGTCCTGGCGCGCGGGGAGCAGATCGTCCAGGTGACCATGGGCTGGGACGAAGAGGCCGGCCGCACGGTACTGCAGCGTACCAAGGAATCCTCCGATGACTATCGTTACTTCCCCGAGCCCGACCTGCCGCCGTTGGCCGTGGAGCGCGCCTGGGTGGAAGACATTCGCAGCCGCCTGGTGGAGCTGCCAGATGCCAAGATCGCCCGGTATGTGGCTGAGTTGGGGCTGGAAGAGCGGGATGCGCGCCTGTTGGCCGAAGACCGCGCGGTAGCAGAATACTTCGAGGCGGTCGTTGCGGCCTTCAGAAACCAGGTTTCTGCGAGAAACCTGGTTTCTGAAGGCCTATCTAAGACCGTCGCCAACTGGATCACCGGCGAGTTGTTCCGCCTGATGAACGCGACCGGGACCGGGATCGCGGCGATCCAGGTGACGCCGGAAGCCCTGGCCGATTTGCTGGCGCTGATCGCGGCGGGCCAAGTCAACCAAAACAGCGCCAAAAAGGTGCTGGGCGTCATGTTTGACACGGGGCAGTCCGCCACGCAAGTGGTGCAGGAACTAGGCCTGGCCCAGGTCAGCGACGCGGACGCGCTGGCCGAGGCCGTGGCCGGGGCGCTGGCCAGGTTCCCGGCCGAGGTCGCGCGCTACCGCGGCGGCGAGGAGAAGGTCTTCGGTTGGCTCATGGGCCAGGTGATGCGGGAGACAAAGGGCAAGGGCAATCCGGCCGTGGTTCGGGAGTTATTGAAGGCAGCGTTGCAGGGATAACGTTCAACTTGCTCCAGGAACAGAAACTGCACGCGCGCTTCAGGTCGCGCAAGGCCAGATAATTATCACCAGGTGATAAAAACAGATCGGGCGCCGGTCGCTTTCGCTACAATCGGCGCCCGATCTGTTTTGTGTGACGCGATCGTTACCGCAGGATTAGCGGCAGGAAGACCTGTGAGTTGTTGGGGTCTGCCAGGTCACTGCGCACCGTGACGATCACTGAGGCAGTGGCCACGCCGCCCTGGCCGTCGTCGGCACGGGCGGTGATCACGTGCGTCCCCGCGCGCAGGGATGCGACGGTCAGCTGTGCGCCGCTGCCCAAGGCGCCGTCCAGGCTGGATGTCCACTGCACCTGGGCGCCGTCCATGTTGCCGGTGTCCACATCGTAGGCATCGGCCTCCAGGTTCAGGGACTGTTCGACGAAGATGGTCGTGCCGTTGGCCGGCTGGACGATGGTCACCGTGGGCACGCGGTTCGGTATGGTGAAGGTCGCGTTCGATTCGTCGTAGGCGCTGTGGATGCCGTCACTGGCCCACACGCGGATGCGCCCCTGCGCGCCGGCAACGAAATTCGTCGCGTCCAGCGTGGCGCTGTTCCCGGTCAGGTTCTGCGCCACCATCTCCCACGTGGCGCCATTGTCCGGGCTGTACTGCACGTTGAAGGTCAGCGGGTCGCCATCGGGGTCGCTGGCCGTCCAGGAGACGGCGATCTGATTGCCGCTGAGCACCTCGCCGCCATTGGGCGACACGACGGTGACCTGCGGCGGGTTGACGCCGGCGTTCACGCTGCTCAGTGCGGCGCCCTGCGGCCCCACGATCTCCACGCGGGTCGTGCCGGCCACGTAGGGCACCAGCTCATTGATCGCCAACAGATCCACATGGCGCTCCTGATCCGGCGCCGGCCCGCCATCTTGCGCCTCAGGCGTGAAGGGATAACGCGCCAGGATGTTGCCGGTGGCGCCGCGCAACAAGATGATGTAGTCGCCCGGCTCGCGCGGCTTGATGTCGCCGGCGTTGGGGATGACGAAGAGCCGCTCGAGCCTGGTCTCATTGGTTGCCGGATCAATGGTTCCCACCACCAGCAGCCGCTCGGTCTGATCCACGCTTCGCAGGTCGGCCGCTGCCAGCACCGGGCCGCTTTGGAACGTGCTCATCAGCGCCTCGTACGTGAAGTCGCCCAGCCACTGGTTGGCGCAGTAGGTCATCAGATCGCCCGATGACGGCCCATAGATGTCCCGGGTGGTGATGTCGAAACCGTAGATGGCGTTGTCGCCCGTCAGTGACGGGCTGATGCGACCGTTGGTGTATGGGTACGAGCCGCCGCCCTCCGCGCCGCAGTAGTTGGCATGGCCACGGCCGTAGGCGTGCGCCAGCTCGTGGCCGCCGTACCAGTCGCCGTAGGAGCCGTCGAAGTCCCAGCCCCAGGTGCCCGGGCCGGTCGGGCCTGAGGCGACCAGGCCGGGCACCGGCGCACAGCCGCGCATAAAGCCGCCCGCGTCAGTGACCATGCCGTAGTAGCGGGTTCCGATGGGGATGCTCCAATCGAAGATGATGTCCCAAGCCGCCTTGCCCCACAGGAAGCCGTTGACATCGCCACACCTGGGATTGGTCAGGTCGCCGTCCGCGTTCCTGGACGCACTGCCCCAGTCATGCGTGCGCGTCCATGTGGAGAGTGTCCGCAGCGGAAATGCCCGGCGCAACCAGCTATACATCTGGCTGACTTCCCCCCCGGGGGTGGAATAGGTCGTGCCGGCAATCCGGTAACTGATGCGATAGGTCACCACGTGCACTGTCGGCACCGCCTCGAAGGTCACGGTGGTCGAGATGTTGTTATCCGCGTAACTTGTTTCGACGGGATTGCGGCTGCGCCAGTCGGTCACCGGGTTCAGGGACGCGGTGACCGTCACCGTGCCTTCGCGATAGCCCGAAGGTAGCTCGAACAGGAACGCGTGATTCAATGTACCGCGGTCGGGCGACGACCGCACGGTGATAAAGCCACCGCCGTTGATGGGATTCAGCCGGACCGTGTTGCCGCCCCGCTGCACCTGCAACTGGGCGAAAGTCGTGTGGTTTCCGCTGCTGGAGCGCACATGGAAGCGCACAAAGGTGCGCTTGTCCCGCACGAGCCGGACGCTGTTGTTCAGGTCCTGCGTGCCCTGCGTTACCTCGATTTTCTGGGCGATCAGGTTAATCGCGGGCGTGGGCGTGCGGGTCGGCGTGCGCGTGGGGGTGCGCGTCGGCGTCCGGGTTGCCGTCGGCGTCGGTGTCCGCGTCACCGTGGGCGTCAGGGTAATGGTCGGCGTGTTTGTCGCTGTCGGCGTCGCTGTCCGCGTCGGCGTGACGGTCGGTGTGCGCGTCGCCGTGGCTGTCGGCGTGGCCGTCGGCGTCGCTGTACGAGTTGGGGTTGTGGTCGGCGTGCGCGTCGCCGTGGCCGTCGGCGTAGCCGTCGGGGTCGCCGTGCGCGTGGGCGTCGCTGTCGGCGTGCGCGTCGCCGTCGCGGTCGGCGTGGCTGGCGGCGGCCTGTAAGGCGCAAAATACAGGTTATCAATGGACTCGGCAAGCAGCGTCTTACCGTAGTCCAGTTCCACGCGCACGATCCGGCCCGCGGGATCGTAGAAGCCGACGAACATGGTGTGCGGTTCGGGCACGTCTGGCATCCGCACCTGGCACACCACCTCGCCCTTCTCGTTGTAGCCGGTGAGCAGGGCGAACAGCTTTTCGGTCTCGCCGTTGCCGATCCACATGCCTACGTGGGTCTTGGCTTCGTCAAAGAAGATGCGCAAGGGCGCGCCCTCGCTGGTGGCCGGAAAAATAGCACTATTGATGGCCACGTTCGGCTTCGAGTACGCCTCATCCGGCTCGTTGCCGTAGACGATCGCGCGCGTAGTGGCGCTATCCTCGAAGCGCACACCGTACAGGGGGCGATAGTTATCGGCGATGACCTTCGCATTGTCCAGGTCATCGAAATCAATCAGGCCCGGCGCCTGGATCTGGCCGGGTTCCTTGAGCTGCTCGCATGCGATTTGTGCAGCCGGCGCGGCCGCTGCCGGTGTAGTCACCACAGCAGCCCCGGTCAGGGCCAGGGAAAAAATCAACAAGGCCGATACAGCCAGGGGGCGCAAACGGAACATAGAGCCTCCTCAGTGCGTAGGATGTCAGTGTTGTATATCAGCAATGAACACGCAACGGCTGCCAGCAAGTTCGTCGCGCATTACGTTTTATGATAACACGAATGTTGTACAATAGTCAATTTTATAAAAGCACTGGGCGCGCAAATGTGTTGGGGTGTCAAGACCCCAACACATCTGCGCGCCCAAAGCGCATGGGGAGGGCAACAGAGGAGGAGAAAAAGAGGTTACATACCAGCCTGCACAAAGCGGCCCCAGCCCACTACCGGGCTGAACTGCCCCTCGCGCAGCAATGGGCGCCCGCGCACGAAGACATCACGCACCGCGCCCTGCACCGCCATCCCGTGGTAGGGCGAGTAGCCGGCCAGGTTGTGCAGCCGCGCGGCCTCCACCGTCCCAGCCGGTCGCGGATCGTAGATCACCACATTGGCATCCAGCCCCACGGCCAGCGCGCCCTTACGCCTGAGCCCGAAGAAGCGCGCCGGGTTCGTGCTGCACAATTCGACCAGCCGCGACCAGGTGATCCGGCCCGCGGCGACGCCGTGAGTCGCCAATAGCGGCAACATGGTCTCCAAACCGGGGGATGCCGCCGGGCGTTTTGGTAAATTTCGTAGCACTATTTTTCTGTTTTTATCGCATAGTCGCAATGGTCAATCCCAGTGGTCGAAATCAGGCCCTGTGCGATCTAATTTCATAGCGGTATTTTTTGTTGATTTCGCGTAGTGGAGATTACACGATATTTTATTGTGGATTTTTCTCGTCATAAATCATTTTATCAAATAATAAATATTGCGAAGCGGTCTCAGCAATGGCGTCTACGCCGCGCGCCCTGGCCGCCGCTACCTGGTCAACAGTGCCGGAAACCGAGCAGTGAACGACATAAATGTGCGGCCGGAGTGGTTTAAGGCTCTCAGCCAGGAACAACATCCGGTTGGCCGCCTCGATCTCGGCCAACGCGGGCCGCGCCTGCCCGTGAAAAACCAGGCCGGTCTTGCCGGTTTTCTCCAGCTGTGCGCGGGCCTTGGAGACCAGGGCGTCATTCTCACAGTGGATCATAACGACCACACCGTGGCGCGCCGCACTGCTGAATACACGAAGTGGCGCAGCCTCGTCCTGATAGTAGTTCGGCCGATAGGTTGTGTACACTTTCACACGCACGCCGCGGTGCGGGCGCCGACTTCCCAATCGTCCGGCGTCTTGTAGATACCGGTGTCCAACACGATGTGGGTGTGCGGGTCTACCAAGCCGGGCAACACAACACAGCCGGCCGCATCAACGACGCAGTCAGCGCCTGCCTGTGCCAGATCAAGATCAATAATGGAAATGTCCAAGCGGAGCATCCTGAGCGAAGTGGCGGCGGTTTTTCCGCCACGTAGTCGAAGGATGCGGAGCGGCCAGCGCGCAAGATCGCATCCTTCGACTGCACTCCGCCGCCCGTCCTGCGACTGCACTGCGTTTCGCTCAGGGTGCGGGGCTGCTCCGTTCCGCTCAGAATGTTTTCAAAGTTATTTTCAGGGCAGGATGCTTGTAACTCACCGGGATTGTCCCCTTGGCGTTTGCAGTTGCGCCCGCAGCGTAGCCACCAACGCCGGCAGCACCTCCCCGCCTGGCCCGTGCAGGAAGATGTCGGCCATCTCCGCGATCTCGTCGCGGTCGGGATTGACGTCAATCACCAGCGCGCCGCCGCGCGCCGCCACATACGGCAGCGACGCGGCCGGCTGCACCACGCCCGACGTGCCCACCACCAGCATTGCGTCGCACCGTTCGCTCAGCGCCCAGGCGGTGGTGAGCGCGTCCTCCGGCAGATATTCCCCGAACCACACCACATCGGGGCGCAATAGGTCGCCGCAGCGGGGGCAGCGCGGCGGCATTTCCTGCCCGGCCAGGTCGGCGCGGGTGAAACCGGTGTGCCGGCCGCCCAGGCATTTGTAGCACCGGATGCTGCCGTGGAGCTCGATGACGCTGCGTGACCCCGCGGCCTGGTGGAGGCCGTCAATGTTCTGGGTGATCACGGTCGTGGCAGGGATGATCCGTTCCAGCTCAACGATCGCCAGGTGGCCGGGGTTGGGCTGCGCGGCCGCCACCATGCCGAAGCGATACTCGTACCACTCCCACACCAGCTTCGGGTCACGCAGGAAGCCCTCACGCGAAGCCATCAGCATGGGGTCGTAGCGCGCCCACAGGCCATCTTGGGCCTCGCGGAAGGTGGGGATGCCCGATTCTTTGGAGACGCCCGCGCCGGTGAGCACCACCAACTGCTGGACGCGCGCCAGGCGGCGCGCAGCATCCTGGATTTGCTGCTCCATGCCTCCCTCCTATGGGCAGATCAACGTCGGCAGCCAGGAGGTGCGCAGGATCTGATCCACCGCGCTGCCCAGCGCCATTTCCAGCGGTGCGGGCCGGCTGTACCCGCCGGTGATGATCAGATCGCAGGCCAGCTCCCTGGCTGTGTTCACGATGGTTTCAGTGACGGGGCCGCTGCGCTGCACGAGATCGGCGTCTACGCTGTGCCGGGCCAGCTCTTGCTGCGCGCGCGCCAGGATCGCTTCCGCGGCCGCATCCTGCGCAGCGACCGTGACGATGCTCAGCGCGACGCCCAGGCGTTGGGCCAGGTAGGCCGCCACCAGCAGCGCGGTCTCAGAGTGGCGTTCGCCATCATAGGCCACCAGGGCCTGGCGCCAGACCGGGCCTTTTTCGGCCGGCAGCACCAGCAGCGGGCTGTTCGCGTCGCGGATCAGCGTGCGGAAGCCGGAGCTGAGCCGGGCCAGCGGGTGAGCCGGGGGCGGATAGGCCATCTTGATGATGGTGAGGTCGGCCCAGGCCGAGCGCGCACAGATGCGGCTTGCCACCTCTCCGGTTTCGATCGCCAGGGCGCCAGGGATGGCGGCCGCGGCGCAGCGCTGCGCGAACTCTGTCTGCACGGCCTCTGCGCGCGCCCGGCCCTCGGGCGACTCCTTGTGTAGGACGTAGAGGCCCAACACCCGGCCGCGTTCCTGCTCCGCCAGGGCCAAGGCGGTTTGCAGCGCGGCCCAGCCACCGGGCTGCCCGGTCACCGGCACCAGCATGGTGGTGAAGAGCCGGAAGTCATCGGGCGCCACCCCCAGCCGGCCGCCCCAGAGCCGCTCCCGCCGCCACTCGCCCGGCAGGATGTCTTCGCCGGGCAGCCGCCGGGCCGGGGCTGCGGGTTGCGCGCCTGTAAGCTCGGGCGCCAGGCCTGCAGCCTCAAATGCGCGATAGCCGGAGGCCAGCAGATACAGATCGGCTTCGGTGCGCCCCGGAAAGTCGCGCACCAGGTCTTGCGCGCGGATGGCCGCCACGACCGGCGTGTAGACGTGATCATACCAGTCGGCCACCGACTCCGCGAAGGTGACCCCGCAGGTGCAGCGCACTTGCATGGCCTGGCGGTGCGACGCGATGTGGCGGCGCAGCGCGGCATAGTTTTCGGGGCTGCTGGCCTTCACGCCATGTTCGGGCCGGAGTGCGGCCAGGCCGGTCTCCTCAAGAAACGCGATGTGCGCCGCCTGCAGGTACACATCGGCCAGGGTGGCGTCAGCCGGCAGCGAGGTCTGCGTTTGCACCTCGGTGACATAGGCGTCAATGTGCGTGGTTTCCAGGTGCCGCGCCACCGAGACCCGATGATGGCCATCCTGCACGAAGTAAGCATCGCCGATGCGGAAGAGCTGGATTGGCGGCAGCCCCTCCAGGCCCACCATCTGGGTGTAGATCGCGATCCAGCGCGTCCGGTTCCCATCGGTGCGCGGCAGGAAACTGCGCGTGAAATCGGCCTGGCGGCCTACCGTGCCGACGATGGCCGACAAGGGGACCAGCTGCAATGCCGGGAACGAGCCGGGGATCCCGCGCAGCGCCCGCCGCACCTCGTCGTAGTTCAGCAGGTCGTTGTTCCGGCCGCGCAGCCGGGCCACCAGATCTTCCAGATCGGCCTGACGGCGCACTTTGGCAAACGTCTCGAGCAGATTGATGTCGGTCACGCGTTAGTCTCTTCATGCTGTCAGGTAGCGGTCCGCAGTCTCCAGCCACTCGATGATTGCGATGTGCTGCGGGCACTTGGTCTCGCACTCGCCGCACGCCAGGCATTTGTCCCCGCGCTCAGCTTCGGACACCCAGTTGGCGTAGACGAAGCGCGCGTGCTCCGGCGCGTCGAACATCATCGCCTGGTTGTACACGTCGAAGACGCGCGGGATGTTGACGCCGTTGGGGCACGGCTGGCAGTATTTGCAATCGGTGCACGGGATGGGCGCCAACCGGCGATACTCGTCGCGCACACGCGCCACCAGCGCCAGCTCCTCGTCGGTCAGCAGGCCAGGGGCCGAGCGGGACGCGCTGGCGAGGTTCTCCGCCACCTGGGCCACCGTGCTCATGCCGCTGAGGATCAACGAGACCTCCGGGTGGTGCCAGGCCCATTGCAGCGCCCACTCGGCCGGGCAGCGTTGCACCGGGGCGGAATCCCACAGCGCCCGGATGGGCCGCGGCACGCCCTGGCCCTGGTGCTGGCCTGCGTTGCCCGCCAGCAACCCGCCCCGCAACGGCTCCATCACCACCACGCCCAGCCCCTTGTCGGCCGCGTAGCGCAGCCCGCGCGTGCCGGCCTGGTACTCCTCGTCCAGGTAGTTAAATTGGATCTGGCAGAAGGCCCAACCGTCGTACGCGTCCACGATCTCCTGGAACGCGTCATAGCTGTCGTGGAACGAGAAGCCCAGGCCCCCGATCCGGCCGTCAGCCAAGGCGCGCTCGACCCAGGCCAGCACGTCCAGGTCGCGCATCGCATGCCAGCGCTCTGCGTCCAGGGCGTGGAGCAGGTAGAAGTCAACCGGGGGCGTGTCCAGCCGAGCCAACTGCTCGTCCAGGTAGCGGTCGAAGTCGGCCGGTTCCTTAATCAGCCAGCACGGCATCTTGGTGGCCAGCTTGACCCGCTCCCGGTAGCCATCCTTCAGCGCGCGGCCCAGAAACGATTCGCTGGCCCCGCGGTGATAGGGATATGCCGTGTCTACATAGTTGACGCCGCCATCAATCGCAGCGCGCACCATGCGGGTCGCTTCGGGCTCGTCAATCTGGCCGGGCTCGCCGCCAATCACCGGCAGCCGCATCGCGCCGAAGCCCAGCGCGGACGGCCGCCAGTCCAGTTTGCCAAAGGTGCGGTATTGCATCCTATTCCTCTCGCACCAAACAACGCACGATCTCGCCCACGTACATGCGATGGAAGTCCCCTCTGGGGTAGACTTCCGCCGGCACTGTGGGATCGGTGAAGGCTGAGCGGACGATGTCGCCGCCGTACAGCTTGCGGCAGACCAGCACCAGCCGCGCCTCCGCGAAGTAGATCGCGCCGGTTTCGTCGCTGACGGGGGTCAGCCCGGCCGCCGCGGCCTTGTCGCCGTCCCGACCCGAATGGCTGCCGCAGTAGTCCAGCGCGGCGCGGTGCGTCTCGACGTAAAAACTGAGGGTGTAGTGGCTCGCCGCTTCCATGAAGCCGAAGGTGTGCCGCTGCGGCCGCACGAAGCAGATGCCGACGTCACGGTTCCACAGGTGGCCCAGCCCGCCCCAACTCGCGGTCATGGTGTTGAAGCTCGCGGTCGTGCCGGCCGTGACCAGCATCCAGTCGCGGCCGATGAGCTGGAAGGGGTTGTCGCGGATCGCGGTGGGCGCGATGGTGATGAAGTTGTGGGTCATGATGGGTTCCTTTGTTGTCATCGTTTCGTCACAGACAAGAGCGAAGCCCCTGGTGGCAGCGCGATGGTTAATCTGGAGTCGAGGCTTAA
>DAOUAT010000324.1:0-3036 GCA_034433275.1 Anaerolineae bacterium | reverse complement strand
CTGCCACGGCGACCACGCGGGGTCAACTTTGGCCGCGGGCGGCGTCCCGGCCAGGAACAGCCCCGCACCGAGCGCGGCAGTCCCGGCGATGCCTGTCAAGGGCGGCGCGCCGTTCGGTTCCTCCAGCTTCCAGGAGCCATTGACATAACGGTAACGATAGGCCGCGCCGGCCGCGGTGACCGCCAGCAAGGACCCTGGTTCGGGCAGGGTCAGCGACTGGATGTCCGGTTGAGCTTGCGGCGCGGTCTCCAGTTGGGTCCAGCCCGACAGGAGGCCGGGAAAAGCGATCTGCACGAGACGCGCGCCCAGGCGGCGCAGCGGCTTGTCGTGCGGCCCAGGCCCAGGCCCCGCGGCGTGATAGACGCCCTGGGCCGTGCCTGCGTACAGCCCCGTGGGGTCGGCTTTGAGATCTTGCACGGCCACCGGCGGCCTCTGGGGCGCGAGCTGCTGGATCAGATCCTTTACGCCGGGCGGTTTGCCCGGCAGCGCGGCCGGCGGCGCGGCAGATGGCGGCGCGCCAGCGATGCGCCGGCCGGGCCGGTGGTTCAGGAAACGCCAGATCAGCCACCAGGCGACCATCACGAGGCCGATCGCCGCGGCAATCAACGCCGCATCAACGAGAAACCAGAGCACCGGGTATTGGTCTACGACGGCCAGGATTGCCCCAATCGGTTTGGGCAGTGCTGCCGCGGCCGGAGCCGCCGTGGCCGCGGCCGTTGCCGCAGGGGTCGCAGTGGCCGCGGCCATCGCCGTAGGTGTCGCGGTGGCCGTCGCGCTGGCTGTGCTGGCCGGCGTTGCCGTGGGGACCGGTATGGCTGTGGGAAGCCCGGCGATAGGCGTCAAGACCGACTTGCCCACGTTGTCGCTCAGCTTCGCAACGGGGGTTGCCAGCGGATCGTCGATCACGGGCAACTGGCGCCCGGCAATGTCTTTCAGTCCAGTCAAGAGCCAATTGGCTGCGGCGCCGGCAGCCCGGATCAAATTGACGACCGCGGTATAGACTTGCCCGGCCAGGATGCCGCCCGGGTTGAGGAGCAGTCGGTACAGCACAGCCAACACCAGGCCGGCCAGGATGACAGGCGTCGCGCTGGGCGTCGGCCGGATGGGGAACACACCCGCGTCTGTGCCGGCGTAGAGCCTCCGGCGCTTGCCGGCACGAACGACGCCAAGCGCCTGCACGCTGACCTTTGCCATGCCGGTCTTGCGGTCCAGCTTGGGCAGCACCAGGTTGGCCGCCTGCCACTGCCGGCCCTGATTCGTTGACAGAAACACGCCCGAGTCGGCGCCGGCGGCCAACACATCTTTGCCGCCGCTGCGATAGGCTGCCAGCGAGGTGACGACGACCTCCGGCAGGTGGCCCGTGCTGCGCAGGATGGCCGGGGCCAGCTTACCCAGGCCGCGCACGGGCAGGTGGATGGGGTCGCCGGCCGCCTGGCGCCAGGTTTCGCCCTCGTCCCGTGACAGGTACACGTCGCCCTTGTCGGCGCCGGCGTAGAGCGTGCCATCATCGCCCTCGGTTAGGGCCGTGATGTGCCTGGCCTGCAACCCTGTGCCGGCCGGCTGCCACGTGGCCCCGCCGTCGTTTGAGCGGTGGAGGCCTTTTTGGGTGACTGCCAGCAGGTGGCCGCTGCGCGTGCTCACGATCACGTCTACCGGCTCGTGCGGCAGGCCGATGCCGGCCGGCCACCAACCAGCCCTGCCGGCCTGCTGGGGCTGGGCGTCGTCTGCGGTAGCCTGCGCCTGTCCGTTGGCGCTGTCGGCGGGTGCGCCAGCCTCAGCGGCCGGCCCTGCGGCTGTCCCCTGGGCCGGCCAGGTGCGGTAGACCCCGGCCGCCGTGTAGGTGAACAGCCTGGCCTGCTGGCGGAGCACGAAGAGCTGGGGAGCGGCCATGGCTTGCGGCCCGGCATCTGGTTCAGGGTCGGGGCCCAGGAGCGGCAGAGGATCTGCCGGCAGGCCGGGCACGCTTTCCCACGTGACCGCAGTGAACCCTGCGGCGTTGGGCGCGGTGGACTTCACTTGGGCCATCCGCCAGAGCCTGCGCTGTGGATCCGCCGGATCCTGGCCGATGAACAGCAGCCGGTCTCCTTTTCGCAGGTCAGTGCGGTTGCCCAGGAGCCGCAAAGAACTCGTCCCCGGCAGGATGCGATGCTCCCCAATCCATTCGCCCCTGGCTGCCGGCCGCAGGAGGTTCCAGTCCGAGCGGGCCACGAAATCGTCGCTGGTCTCGAAGACCTGGGGCAGGGCGCTGGCCGGTGTGCCCTGGTGCTGGCCGCTCTTGGGCGGCGGCACGCTCTGCACGGCCATGCCCTTGGGCACGAAAACGGCCTTGGGCGGTTCGTTCAGCCCCTGCACCACGGTGAAGGCCAGCACGGCGCCCGCAGCCAGACCAGGCTGCAGCTCGTAGCCCACGGTGCGCGCCAGTTGTACGACCGACAGGCGCTCGGTCGCCGTCCGCAGATAGCCTTCGTTGATGATGCGTTCGTGATAGAAGCCGAGTACGTCGGTGACCGCGGCCCAGGCGTGCAGTAGGGCCAGCGTCCAGTCGTCGCCGGAATCGGCGTTGAACCGGGCGAACGGCGCCAGGTCCGGGCCGCCATCTGGCCCGGGGACGACCTGGCGCGGCAGCCGGATCAACATCCGATCCAGGACTGCCAGGTAAGCTCCACCCCTGTACGCCAGCTGAGGCTGGCCCGGCGGGTTGATCCGCGTGCGCTCGCTGCCAACGTGTGGAAGCTCGAGGGTGTGCTCGCCGGCTTCGCCGTTCATACGCCTCCCTCCACGTCAATCCGCAACGTACCGTACTGGGGCCGCTCCGGGTCGGCGGTGAGCCGGGCGATCTCCAGCTCCCCGATGGGCAACGGGTCCAGGTCGCGGGCGTCATCCTGCCGGTTGAAGCGGACGATCTCGACCCGTGTGACGCCATCGAGGGCCATTGCCGCGCGAATCACCTCGCTCCGGTAAATTGACTGCCCAAAGCCCAGGTTGTCAGGATGAAAGAACCCTCGCTCGCCGTTTTCCTGCACTCCGCTGCCCAGC
>DAOUAT010000323.1:0-6527 GCA_034433275.1 Anaerolineae bacterium | reverse complement strand
CCTTCGACTGCGTGGCGGAAACAACCCCGCCACTCCGCTCAGAGCCTGCCCTGAGCGCAGTCGAAGGGATGCTCGCGCCCCGAAATTAAGACGCACCCGACGGTGGCCTCGGGTGAGCGAGAACGATCTTACTTGTGCTGGATGCGGCTGTAGTCCGGCGGCGTGAAGCCGGCTTCCTCGCGCAGCGCTTGCAGGTGATCCGCAACGACGGCGGCGGCGGCCGTGTAATCGCGGCGAGGTAGACTGAAGCCTTCCCGTGTTGTTTGCACATGTGCTCAAGCCGGTGTAGACTCAAGCCCATCTGCTGCCGATATCTTACCTGAGCTTAGGCGTCATGTCCATTATCGTCAAGACCTTTGAACTAACACCGGCCTCGTCTGGCGCATCGTTCATGGTGGACGGCGCGCGCACCGTGGCCGAAGCGGTCGGCATGCTGCGCCTCTCTGTGCGCGCGGGCGTGATGGTTCTGGTGAACGGTCGCCTGGGTGGGTGGGATGCAGCATTGCACGATGGCGACGTGGTCGAGTTGCTGCCCGCAGTTGGCGGGGGCTGATTTTGATTTGGAGGTTATAACGATGGCAGTCGGAGGCGCCTGGGGCAAGATCCTGCACGTGGATCTCACAAATGGCAAGACATGGGTGGAGACGCCGCCCGATGACCTGTACCTGAAGCTGGCCGGCGGCCGCGGCCTGGTGGCCTACCTGCTGCTGCGCGATCTGCCGGCCGGGGCCGACCCGCTGGGCCCGGATAACCTGCTGATCTTCGCACCGGGCATCCTGCAGGGGAGCAACCTGCCCGGCAGCGGCCGGCACGGCGTGGGCGGCAAGAGCCCGCTCACCGGCGGCCTGGGCAGCTCGGAGGCCGGCGGCTGGTGGGGCCACGAGTTCAAGCGCGCCGGCTTCGATGCCCTGGTGGTGCGCGGCCGTGCGTCAGCGCCGGTCTACCTGTGGATCCACGATGGCGAGGTCGCGATCCGGCCTGCCAACGCTCTGTGGGGCCGGGACACCGCGTATGTCGAGCAGGCCATCCGGGACGAGTTGGGGGACGCCAAGATCCGGGTGGCTCAGTGCGGCGTGGCGGGCGAGAAGGGCGTGCGCTATGCCGCGGTGATGCACGACGTCAACCGGGCGGCCGGCCGCAACGGCCTGGGCGCGGTGATGGGCAGCAAGCGGCTGAAGGCGGTGGCCGTGCGCGGCACGCGCAACGTGCCCGTTGCCGATCGCAAGCAGGTGCTCCCCGTGTCCAAGTGGCTGGGCGACAACTACAAGGAGCTCTCCGGCTGGGCCGTGCAGATGGGCACGCCCGGCAGCGTCACCTACTTGAACCGGGTCGGCGGGTTGCCCACCCGTAATTTCCAGGACGCCAGCTTCCCCGGCGCGGCGGGCATCAGCGGCAAGACGATGCACAGCACGATCCTGACCGGCCGCGACACGTGCCAGGTCTGCCCGATTGCGTGCAAACAGGTGGTGGCGTATGAGAGCGAATCGGCGAATCAACGCATCAGCGAATGGCGCCAGGCAGGGCTAAAAGCGCCCACACCGGCGGTGACGAGCATCGCGCCGGCCTACGGCGGGCCGGAGTATGAGACGCTGGGCGGCCTGGGCAGCGCGTGCGGGGTGGATGATCTGGTGGCAGTGGCTAAGGCCAATGAGCTGTGTGCGCGCTGGGGGCTGGACACCATCAGCACCGGCATGACCATCGCGTTTGTCATGGAGTGCGTCGAGCGCGGCCTGCTAACCGCGGAACGCACCGGCGGCTTCCTGCCGCGTTGGGGCGATGCTGCGGCCCTGGTTGCGGCGGTGGACCTGATCGCACATCGCCGCGGGTTCGGCGCGCAGATGGCCGAGGGCACGCGGCGGTTGGCCGCGTGGATCGGCGGCGGGGCCGAGGCATTCACCGTGGAGGTCAAGGGCCAGGAGCTGCCCGTGCACGAGCCGCGGCTGAAGCAGGCCCTGGGCGTGGGCTACGCGGTCGCGCCCGTGGGCGCCGACCACATGATGAACATCCACGACACCAGCTACAGCAGCCCCGGCGATAGCCTGGCGCGCGTCAACGCGGTGTATCCCGTCGGGCCGCTGCCGGCCAACACCGCGACGCCCTCGGCGCTGCAGTCCCTCGGCCCTGAGAAGATGGAGCTGTTCTATCACGAGGTCAACTGGCAGCACTTCCAGGACTGCGCCATCACTTGCATGTTCTACCCCTACGACTACACCCACCTGGCCCAGGCGATCAGCGGCGTCACGGGTCATGCGTATGGGCTGGCCGACATCCTGGCCGTGGGCGAGCGCGCCCAAAACCTGGCCCGGCTGTTCAACCTGCGCGAGGGGCTGACCGCCGCGGACGACCGGCTGCCCAAACGGGTGATGCAGGCGTTCACCGAGGGCCCGCTGGCCGGCGCTGAGATCACCGAGGAGGCCTTCCACCAGGCCCGCCAGACCTGGTACGCCCGCATGGGGTGGACGGCGGACGGGGTCCCGACGGCGGAGCGGCTGACGGCCCTGGGGTTGGATGCGTTCATCTGACCCGGCGTTATAGATTGGAATTGAGGCTTCAGCCGGTCTCTCCGGCTCATGAGCCCAACCGGCTAAAGCCTCGACTCCAGAGAATCACCTGCATCTCGCAGCGCGTCATCATCCCCCGGCCCCCATCTCAACCGTCAGCACATCATAGTACGTGCCGGCCCCGAAGCCATCGAATAGCACGTGATCGCCCGGCGCCAGGTCGCGCAGCTTGCGCAGGAACGCGATCATGGCTGAGGCGGCGCTGACGTTGCCGAAATCGCTCAACAGCCAGGGCATGGGCAGGTTGATGCCCTCCTTCTCCAGTTGTTTCGCCTTGAGCTGGTTGATCTTGTAGTTGGCGTGGTGGACGATGGCGACCGCCAGTTCCTTCCCCGGCAGCGACATCTGGCCCAGACGTTCCTGGTAAGCCCGGTAGACGCCGCGCACGGCCGCCACGCCGTTGCGGACGAACAGCTTGACCATGCCCATCGGCCCGGCCATGACCACCGCGCCGGACTCGGCCTCGGGCTCGTGCATCAGCCCGGCCACGCGATAGCTTTGCGCAGCTGTCTGCGTGACCTCGATCAGCGGCGCGTCTGTGCTGGCGCGGCCGGAATGCGGATAGGCCATCCGCACTTGCAGCACGCCTTCATCGTCGAACGCCTCGTAGGTCCCCCCGGCCAGGAAGCACATGGTGCGCCCTGGGATCACCCCGAAGACCCCTGCGCCGTTGGCGAACAGCTGCATTGCCTGCCGGTCGAACGTGCGCTTGATGACGCGGCTCAGCCCCTCGATGCCGCCCACCAGCACCTTCTTGCCCAGCAGACGGGCGGCCAGGCTTTCGGCCAGGGGGCCGCCGGGCGCCAGCGTCGGGTTTAGCGCCAGGTTGAGCCCGGCCACTGCGCCGTCGCACGCCTTGTGGATGGTTACTTTCAGCGCGCTTTCGGGGATGCCGGCCTGGGCCGCGACGCGCTCGGTGAAATCGGGCGTGGCTGGCGTGGAGATGCCCAGCAACACCGCTTCGACATCGGCCGGTTCCCAGCCGCTGGCGCGACAGGCCGCGGTCAGATACCGCGCGCCCGCCTCAAGCTCCAGCGCCACGTGTTCTTCGTCGGTCAGATCGGGCACGTGGTGGCGGGACAGGAAGCCCAATTCGGCCAGGTTCAGCCGTTCATTGTCGCTCAACGGCTGGCCCAGGCGCCGCTCGATCATCCCTGGCAGCGTGGCGTTATCGTAGGCCGCGCCCCACGCGCCGTATGCGCCGCCGATCCCCACCCCGGGGTGCGAGACCCGTTCGATGCCGATGGGCACGCCGGGGCCGACTGCGATCTCGTCCACCTGGACGCCAGGGCGCACGAAGAAAGATGAAGCAGGTGCGCCGCCTGCGGGTCCACTTTCGGATAGGGTTTCGTTCATGGGTGTTCGATCTCCCGCCAGTCATCAGTTTGGTTGCGATCCACTCACTGTAGCAAGCACAACACCGGCCGTGGGCCAGAGTTGCGCCCGGCGTCTCCGAATGGAACGCCGCCTATCTCCGTGAGTGACGCGCCATCAGTTGCCACTTTCCCCAAAACCCGTTACAATCACCGCGTGTCCCTGATCCCACCACACGGCTGCCGATATGACCGAACCCACACCACCGATCCCAGGCATCGGTTGAAACCGACGCCTGATATGGGCAACCCGTTGAAACGGGTGGCCGCGAGTGCGCCTCGCCACCCGTTTCAACGGATTTGGCATACCAGCCGCCGAATTCATTCGGCGCACTTCGTCAACACGGAGTTGCGCCCTCCAGGGATGTATTTCGCCTGGCAACGTGGCTACGGCAGCCTGACCGTGGGTGAGAGACTGCGTGCAGCAGCGATAGACTACGTGCTGCGGCAAAAGGAACACCATCAACCTGGCCGCGCTCTCCCCCTCAAAGCGCGCCTGGTCGCCACCGACCGGCCAATTGAGCGGGCCATATATCGGTTGTATGGGTTGACGGAGGAGGAGATCGCGGTGGTGGAGGGCAAAGCCTGGCAGGGCACAGCATCGTGATATAATACCCGTGTCGTTGACAATGATGAAATGGAGGCGTGTCATGGCAGTTCACCCGATAACGATCAGCTTAACTGAAAAAGTCTACCGTCAAATCAAGCGCGCGGCGGATACTGTGCGTCGGCCCGTAGACGAAATCGCTGCCGAGGCAGTCGCGGCGGCCGCGCCCGTCATGGATGCGCCTGCCTCAAACCTGCGAGTTGAGCTGGCCCAGATGGCCTACCTGAACGATGCTGCGCTGTGGAAGGCGGCCAGGTCTACTCTAGCTCGGGATCAGCAGGCGCGGCTTGAGGCGCTGCACGACAAACAACAGCGCATCGGCCTGACGCTCGCAGAGCGGACAGAAGAGCAGGCGTTGGTGAGACTCTACCGGGAAAGCCTGTTGGTGCGTGCGCAGGCCGTCGCGCTGCTCCAACAGCGCGGCTACGACGTTGCAGACCCGACCGTCTTCCACTCCTTGAGTTGATGGCGCAAGATGAGCAAGCAAGCGATAGCAAGAGACGTGCGGGCGCGCGTTGCTCAGGCGGCAAATCATCGGTGCGCCTACTGCCAAACCTCGGAACGCATTGTCGGACCGTTGCTCGAGATAGACCACATCGTCCCGGAATCGAAGGGGGGATCGTCCGACGAATCTAACCTGACGCTGGCCTGCCCGCTGTGCAACAGCCATAAATCAGATTCACTCGAAGCGATTGATCCCCAAACCGACCGGTGGACGCGTCTGTTCAACCCGCGCCTGGATCAATGGGCCGTTCACTTTGAGTGGACGGAGGATGGCGCGGTGATTCAAGGCAAGACAGTCATCGGCCGCGCCACCGTTCAGGCCCTTGATCTCAACCACCCAGACGTTGTCGTCGCCCGAAGCCTGTGGGTGTCCGTGGGCTGGCATCCGCCTGATGCATGAGATGATCGCCCTGGCCGCGCTCTCCCCCTCAAAGCGCGCCTGGTCGCCACCGACCGGCCAATTGAGCGGGCCATATATCGGTTGTATGGGTTGACCGGCGACGAGATCGCCATCGTGGAGGGACACCATGCCTGAGGACCCTGCCAACATCTTCTACGCCCAAACCACCCCCGTGACCTGCCCCGCGTGCGGCCACGGCTTCGATTTCGCCGTCTGGCTGATCGTGGACGCGGCCGAGCGACCCGACCTGGTGCAACGCATCCGCGCAGGCGCGCTGCACGACGTGACCTGCCCCCGCTGCGCCGCGGCCATCGGCGGGGTTGATGCGCCGCTGCTGGTGTACACGCCCGCGGCCGGAGGGCGGGGAGACCCCGTCCCTCCACGGCCGGCCATCATTTTCTCCCCGTCCCAGGGGACGACCGTTGAGCAGGATCAACAACAGGCCGCGGGGCTGGTGGGGTTGCTGCGCGAACGGCTGGGCGGCGCCTGGCAGGACGACTGGCTGGCACAAGGGCTGCCCAACCTGCCGCGGGAGATATTGCCCACCGCGCTGAGCGACGACCCCGGCGCCGCACTGCGGGAGATGGCGGAGGGCGTGCAGGCCGAGTTGGAGCGGCTGCGGCAGGAGGATCCAGAAGCATTCGCCCGCCTGGAAGAGGCCGCCCATGCCGCGTTGGCCGAAGATGAGGAGAGCGCAGAGGAGACCGAGGGACCATCGCCTCAAGAGATCCCTGAGGAGATACGCGATCTAGCGGCCGCGCTCGAGAGTTTGCCGGCCGACCAGCGCGAGGCCCTGACCGAGCTCTTTGCCCGCGCTGGCAGCGCCGAGGCAGCCGAGGCTGCGCTGGCCGAGCGCCCCGACCTCCAGGCGGCATTGCTGCAGGCCCTGGCGCGGCAGGCCGGCGACGAAACGACTGTGTAGCAGGTGGGCCTGGCGCTGACGATTCAGCACTTCATCCAGGCCCGCACCTGGGACGAGTCGCGACGCATTGTCGAGGCTCATCCCGAACTATTAAGCGACGAGGCGGACGCGCTGTTAGGACAGCTCAGCGAGGCTGCCCGGGCCCAGGGTGACGAACACA
>DAOUAT010000322.1:0-1812 GCA_034433275.1 Anaerolineae bacterium | reverse complement strand
CCCCCATCCGCACCGCGTATTCCAACCCGCTGACGGCCGCGCTGGTGGCGCCGGAACCGCTCGCGCCGAGGAACTTCACTGCCATCAGCTTCACCCGCCAGTTGACGCCCGCGACGCCGGCGCCGTTATTGCCCACCGCGCCGACGGTGCCGGCTACGTGGGTGCCATGGAAATGGTCGTCCATGGGGTTGCCGTCGTTATTGGCGAAGTCGTAGCCGTGGACGTCGTCCACGTAGCCGTTGCCGTCGTCGTCCACGCCGTTGCCGGGGATCTCGCGCGAGTTGGTCCAGATGTTGGCGGCCAGGTCGGGGTGGGTGTAGTCAATGCCGGTGTCAATGATCGCCACCACGAAGTCCGCGGCGCCGGTGGTGGTGTCCCAGGCCTGGGGCGCATCAATGTTGGCCATGCCCCACAGCTCCGCGAAGCGCGGGTCGTTGGGGATGGTGTCGGGGTTGGCCGCGGCTGCTGCGCGGCCAGCTGCCGCGCGGTCCGGCTCCTCGATACTGACGATGTAGTCCGGCTCCGCATAGAGCACAAAGGGGAGCCGTTTCAACGCCTGCACCGCGGCAGGGACATCGGTCACAGACAGTTTTTCCAGACCCGGCACAAGCTTGAACTGCCTGTCCGCCTTGCCGTTGGCCAGCGTGCGCGCTTCGGCGCGCGCCGCGGCCGGCGCATCGGCCGCATAGCGCACCAGCACCGAACCGGGTTCAACCCGCGCCGTCGCTACCTCGGCGGGCCGCGCCAGCATCGGTGTGGCATGACCTCCGTCGGCAGCGGCACAGGGGGCGCGGGTGTCGGCGCCGGAAGCGGATAGCAGCCGGCGACCACGACGAGCGCCACCAACGCCACCAGGCAAAGCTTGATGTGTTTCTTCATCGGTTACCTCCACGTTGAATGAGAGCAGAGTTCCCTCAAAATTATACTACATTCAATGGGTGCGTCAAATGCCGACTGCGGCGGGACCCCATACACCCAGACCCGACCGGGGGCCGCGCGGCCGTTAAGCGTATAGCGGACACATGCCTACAAGTCTGTGAACTTGACAACAAACATGATCATTGCTTAACAATCTAAATCAAGCCCAATGTCCCTCTTGACAACGCATCGGTGCAGGTGTATAATCTTAATCAATCAGCGATACGATTTCATCGCTTCTGCCATGCGCGACCGTCGGCCGCTGGAGGTCACACCAGCGTGTGCACCAGTGTGCCACGCAGACGTTGTCAGCGGGTTGTATCCCTTATCACCACCCGCTTCTTTTTCCCGATGGGAGAGAGGAGAACCCTTCATCGAAACACGTTGCCCTTCCTCGGTGACGCAGTCTCACGTCGCAGTCGTCCTGCTCTCGCCAGCAGCTTGTGTCAGCCGGCCATCGTCCCAGTGGACAGAAAGGAGGCAGCCGGCGCAGATATTGCCCGGCGATACGTCAATCATGCAAGCATCTGTGACTTTGTGCTCGAATGTTCATAGTCTCTAAGGAGGACACCATGGCAGAAAAAGCTCGTCGCATCTTAGGAGGCCGCAGCAAGTACTGGGCCCTGGGCGTGGCAGTGGTCGCACTGTTGGTTTTTAGCGCAGTGATGATCACGGCCGACCCGTATCCGTCCCTGAACACCGACAGGGGCAACTACTTCCCAGGTGAAACCGTGCAGGTGACCGGCAACGGCTTTGAGGCCGAGGCCTGGTATGACCTGTTCGTCGTCTGGCCCGACAACACCATTCCGGTCGCCAACGCGACCGTGCAGGCCGATGCGGAAGGCAAGCTGTACTACGAGTATGCCCTCCCGCTCACCGCAATCGAGGGTTACT
>DAOUAT010000321.1:0-7056 GCA_034433275.1 Anaerolineae bacterium | reverse complement strand
AACTTCGACCCGGCGACGTTGCCCGCGGGCAGTGCGCCGCCGACCCCTACGCCCAGGCCGCCCACGGCCACCCCCACCAGCCCGGTTTTGCCCACGGCGACCCGTGTCCTGGTCGCCGTGGTCCCTGTTGATGGTAGTGATGGCAACCGGAGCCTGGGCAACGATCGGGGTGTGAATGGCGGCCGCAACATCGTGCTGCCTGGCCCCGGGACGGTCGAGAACGGGGCGGTTGTTTTCCGGGATAGCGTGGTTTTTCAGGTTGAAGTGTTCGACCGGAACGCCGGCCAGGACGATGGCGCCGGCATCCGCGAGGTGAGGTTCACGATCAGCGATGAGACCGGCAACGTCGTCCACCAGCGCACCGAGCGCAACGCCGGTTATTGCGTTTTCGGCGGTGGCGAGCCGGATTGTGTGATATGGCGCTTCTCAGAGCACGGCTCACGCTGGCCGGGAGGCGCTGCATTGCAGTACGGTTTCCATAACGTTACCATTGACATTGTGCCGCAGAGCGGCCAGGCAGTGAATTGGTTCTGGGGTTTCCGGATTGCTCGCCCGTGATGGGCGAGTGACAACACAAGGAGTACATCATGGGCGCGTTACGCATCTGTTTGTTCGGTCGTGTGCGTGTCGCCCTGGATGGCGGCGCCCAGGAGATCAGGATGACCCCGACAGCGCAAACGTTGTTGGCCTTCCTGCTGCTCCAGCGCACTTTCAGCCCGCGCGATGTGTTGGCGAGCCTGTGTTGGGGCGATCAGCCCGACGAACAGGCGCGCAACTGCCTGAATACGGCATTGTGGCGGCTGCGTCGCGCGTTGGAGGGCGAGCATGCATCGCCCTGCTCGTACCTGCTCACCACGCCTACCGGCGAGGTAGGCTTCAACTGGGAGAGTGACCACTGGCTTGACGTAACGACTTTTGAGCACACGGCCGCGCCGGTGTTGGCTGCGCCGGCCGGTGTTTTGACCCCCAACCAGGCGGCAGGGCTGGAATCGGCGCTGTCTCTGTATACCGGCGACCTGCTCGAAGGCTTTTACGATGACTGGGCGCTGCGCCAGCGGGAGCGCGTGCGCAGCATGTATCTGGACAGCCTGGCGCGGCTGATGCGCTATCACCACGCGCGCGGGGCTTACGCGGAGGGCCTGGCTGCGGGCCAGCAGCTCCTGGCGCACGACCCGCTGCGTGAGGAGATCCACCGGGAGATGATGCGCCTCTACCTCAAAGCTGGCGACCGCGCCCTCGCGGTCCGTCAGTACAATGCCTGTCGCGAGATCCTGGCTGATGAGCTCGGCATCGCGCCGATGACGGAAACCGAGGCGCTCTACCGTGAGGTGCTGCGCGCCGACGCCGCGCCGGCCGTGATTAGCGTGGTCAGCGCGGCGCCCCTGGCCGGTCAGGCCGCCGTCGCGCAGGCGCTCACGAACCTGCGCCAGGCCGTGTACGATTTCGAGCACGCGCGTGACCGGCTGCGGCGGGCCGTCCACTTTCTCGAGCGCCTCACCGATGACGCGGACGGTGGCTCAAGAATGTGAGCTTGCGGTGAGTCGCCCGTGATTCAAATGTGATACTTGTACGGTACAATGCCGCTATCTTGCCGATAGCGGCATTTTTGCATCCTGCGTTCGACCGAGAGGCCATGACCGCAAACTACGACACCCGCCATGTCTTTATTGTGCGCATCTGGCTTGAGCCGCGTGAGATCGAAGGCGAAGCGCCGCAGTTGCGTGGCTCGGTGGAACATATACCCAGCGGCGAGCGCAGGTCGGTGAAGGCGTTGGAAGACGTGATGGCGTTCATGGCGCGGTTTTTCCCTGCAGAGCAGGTGCGCCGCCGGCGCAGCTTATGGTCGCGCCGGCCGCAGCGAGACGGGGTCACATGACAAACCCGCGTGCTGTCCATGCGGTGGGCGCCTCGCTGGTGTCCTACCTCAACAAAGCGTTTGAGATCAGTGGGAAGGACCTGACTGGGGTGCCGGCCTGCAAGGTGCAGCTCCTGGCCAGCAGCGACTTCACCAGGATTGACAACGTCCTCGACCTGCCGACGCTGACCCTCTACCTGTTTCGCATCACCATGAACGAGCATGCGCGCAACGTGCGCCGGCCGGTGGGCTCTCCAATCGAGGATGTGCCGCTGGCGGTGGACTTGCACTACTTGCTCACCGCCTGGGCCGATTCGGCCGAGGCGGAGCAAACCACCCTGGCCTGGGCCATGCGTGAGCTCCACCTGCACCCGGTGCTCGACGCTTCCGCCCTCACCAAGGATGCCGGCTGGGATCCCGGCGATGTCATCCAGATCGTCCCATCGGAGCTCAGCACCGAGGACATCATGCGCATCTGGGACGCGTTGGAGCCGTCGTATCGGCTCAGCGTGTCCTACACCGCCCGCGTCGTGCGGGTGGATCGCGACCGCGGGCCTGACGAGCGGCCGGTGGTGGCGACCCGTTACGGGTATGGTGGACGTTAGCTGTGGAAACTGTTGACCGTCGGGCGCTAGGTGCGCTGCGGCCGGTGGATGTGACCACCGGGCTGCCGGTGCGCGGCCCGCTGCTGGTGGCCGCCCCCGGATTACGGCTGGTGCGCAACCGCCGCGGGGACTTCGTCGTGTTTGGGGCGGCTGGCCTCGAGGCGCACACGCGCGCCTTTGCCGCGCCCCCGGCCGCGCCGCCGCCGGGCAGCCTGGCCTTCCCGCTGGTGATCACCGACGCGGGCAGCCGCTACCTGCCGCGCCGCGGCACGCTGCGTTTGCCCCGAAACCCCGCTCCTGATGCGGCCGATTCGGCCTTGGTGCCCGCAGAAGTGCGGTTATACCAGGCGCCGGCCGCGACGCCGGAGGCGAGCTGGGCGGTCATCCGGGCCACCGTGCGCGACCAGGCCACGGGCCACCGGCTGCCCTGGGCCCTGCTACGCGTCCTGCGGGCCGACAACGATCTGCTCCTGGCCGAGGGGCTGGCCGATGGTCGGGGCGAGGCGCTGGTGGCCGTGCCGGGCATCCTGATCACCATGCCGGCCGTGGGCAACGGCCCGGTGCTGACGACTGAGCTGGAAGTGAAACTGGCGGCGTTTTTTGACGGCGCCCTGTCCAAGATCGCGGATGCGGACCTGGCTGGGCCGTTGCCCAATGCCGGCTACATCCCCGACCCCGACGCGTTGGCGGCCGGCACCCTGCGCGCCACGCAGATCGCGGCCCGTGGGGTTGCGGCGGCGACCGGCAAACTGGCCTCCGGCCGGGCGCTGGTGGCTGATGTGTTGGTGACCCTGGTTTGAGATGGCTGGCCCAGAAACCTGGTTTCTGCACCAGTGTGGAGACACCTGCGGACGGTTCAACCGGAGCGGGAGGGTGATAGCAATGGAAAGGAGTGACTACCGTGCCTGAATATCTGGCGCCTGGCGTGTATGTGGAAGAGGTGAGCTTTCGCGCCAAATCCATCGAGGGCGTGAGCACCAGCACGGCGGCCTTTGTGGGACCCACCCGCAAAGGGCCGTTGAGCGGAACCCCGGAGGTCATCACCAGCTTCGGTGACTTCGAGCGGGTGTATGGTGGGCTGGCCAACCTGGCGTTCGCTGAGGGTCAGGAATCAATCAACTACCTGGCCCATGCGGTGAGCGCGTTCTTCGGCAACGGCGGTGCGCGGCTCTACGTGGTGCGCACTTTCATGCCGCGCAACGGTTCCGATGGGGTCGCGCGCGCGACCGTCATTGACGGGGCCGCGGCCAGTCGGGCCGCGTTCGTGGCGCGCGGGGCCGGGTCGGGTTACAACGGCGCGGTGGCCGCGCGCATGATGACGGCACGCACCAGCCGCAAGGTGGCAAGCGATCTGCGGGCCGTGCCAGAGGGCAGCCTGATCCGCGTCGGCGGCGAGAACCCGGCCCAGCCCGCGCGGTTAGTTGGGGGCGTTGGCCCGTTCGCACTGCCGGCCGCTGGCGCCGTCCTGGCGCTCAGCGTCGGCGGCGCTCGGCAGCAGATCGCCTTTGCGGGCACGGCTGCCGAAGTGACGGGTGATGTTGTCGCGAATCCGGCCGCCGTGATCATCCCCGCCGACACGACGCTGACCGTGACGTTCGGCAGCCGGCCGCCGCAAGTGATCGCGCTGCCCGCTGAAACGCGCACCCTGGCCGAGTGGGCCGCGTTCATCAACGCGGGCCTGGTTGCGGGGCACGCGCGGCTTTCCGGCGCGGATCGCCTGGTGATCGCCAGCGACACGCGCGGGAGCGCCAGCCGCACGACTGTGGCTGGGTTGCCCGCACTGGGCTTCAACCCTGTCGCGCCGGCGACCGAGATCGCGGCCGCGGGCGCGGGCAACGTGGGTAACCTGGATGCCGTGACTCCCGCCGAGATCGCCGCGCTGCTCACGGCGGCGGCCATCGGGGTCACGGCCGCGCAGGATCCCGGCACCGGCCAGCTCATTTTGAGCACGGTGGCCACGGGGCCGGCCGCCACGCTCCAGGTCCACGCTGATACGCCGGCGGCCGTGCGGACCGCGTTCGGGCTTCCGGCCGCCGCAGCTGCCGGCGTCGCGGGCACGACTGAGCTGTTCTACTATCGCACGGCGGCCAACTGGGTGGGCGGCGCGGACGGCGTCACCGCCCTGGCCGACGAGAACCAGTTGGACGGCGCGGAGATCGTGACCGCTGCCATCACAGTGCTCGAGCCGGATGGGGCTCAGACCACCTACGAGGGCCTGGGGCTTTCGCCCAAGCACCCGCGCTGGTTGGGCGATGTGCTGAGCCAGTCGCCGAGCCGCAAGGCCGACGCGTTGTTACAGCCGGTTTTCTTCGAGATCGGCGCGACGCTGAAGGCCGTGGCCGACCTGCCCCTGCGGCTGCGGACCGCGCTCTTCGGCGCGCTGGGCGGCGGCAGGTTCGACTTGACGGGCGGTAACGACGGTCAGGAGCCCCCGGCCAAGAAGCCGACCCCGGCCGTGGCTGGCGCCCGCTCCTGCGAAGAGGCGTTGGCGCTGCTGGAGGGGGTTGAGGATGTCTCCATCCTGGCTGCGCCCGGCCACAGTGCGTTCGCCAAAGCCAACTTTCAGACCATCCAGGACCTGGTCATCGGCCACTGCGAGAAGATGAAGTACCGCATCGCCGTGCTGGACACCCCCGAGGGCCAGACCATCCGCGAGGCGCAGGACGTACGCAGCCGCCTGGATTCCACGCGGGCCGCCTTGTACTACCCGTGGATCGTGGTGGCTAACCCGGCCGCGCGGCCCGGTGATGATCGCATCCCCAAGGAGATCGCGCTGCCGCCCTCCGGCTTCGTCTGCGGCATCTATGCGCGCACCGACATCCAACGGGGCGTGTGGAAGGCGCCGGCCAACGAGGTCGTGCTGGGCGCGCTGCGCTTCGAGCGTGACATCACCCGCGGGGAGCAAGAGGTGCTGAACCCGCAGGGCGTCAACTGCCTGCGCTTCTTCTACGGTCGCGGCAATCGGGTGTGGGGCGCTCGTACGGCCTCATCCGACCCCGAGTGGAAGTACGTCAACGTGCGGCGTTACTTCAACTATCTGGAGCACTCGATCGATCGCTCGACCCAGTGGGCCGTGTTCGAGCCCAACGGCGAGGCGTTGTGGGCCAACATCCGCGAGACCGTCTCGGCGTTTCTGTACAACGAATGGCGCAGCGGCGCGTTGTTAGGTGGCAAGCCTGAAGAGGCCTTCTTCGTGCGCTGCGACCGCTCCACAATGACCCAGAACGACCTGGACAACGGCCGCCTCATCTGCCTGATCGGCGTGGCGCCGCTGAAGCCGGCCGAGTTCGTCATCTTCCGCATCGGCCAGAAGACCGCGGACGCGCGGTCGTGAGGAGGGAGGTAACCCATGCCTGACCGGCAGGTGCCTTACGGCACGTTTAATTTCATCGTGAAGTTCAACGGCTCGGAGGAGTTGGGCGGCTTTTCGGATGTCTCCGGGCTCGGCTCAGAGATCACCATGGCCGAGTATCGCGACGGCAACGAGCGCGAGAACCATGTGCGCAAGTTCCCCGGCATCCACAAGGTCGGCGATGTGACCCTGAAGCGGGGCATCATCAACTCGGGCCTCCTGTGGGCATGGATCCGGGAGACGCGCACGACCGGGTTCGCGGCCAAGCGGCAGGTCAGCGTGACCCTGCTGGACGAATCCCGCACACCGGTGCAGACCTGGCTGCTGCAGGGCTGCGCGCCCATGAAGTACACCGGCCCCACCCTGGCCGGCAAGGGTGGCACCGATGTGGCCATGGAGGAGCTGGTGCTCTCGGTGGAAGGCTTCGAGATCGAGGCGGCCTAAGCGATGGGCGCGTACCCTACCCCGGCAGCCGGCCTGGTCTTTGCGGATCAGGCCCCGGTCATCGCCAGCGATCCGCACCGCGCCGACATCGCGCTGTTCGTGGGCTTCGTGGCACGTCGCCCCGGAGGTGCTGTGCCGGCCGCGGTGACGGACTGGCTGGCCGCGCAGGGGTGGGCCGCACCGCGCCTGGGCCGCCAGCCGCTCCCGGACCTCTGGGATGTGCCGGCGCCCATTGACACCTGGCAGACCTTCGATGACTTGTTCGACTGGGAACAGCGCCCTCTCGCCGCGGGTGCACCTGGGCGGGCGACAACCTACCTGGGGGCCGCGGTGCGCTCGTTCTTTGCGCAGGGCGGCCGCAAGTGCTACGTTGTGCGGGCCGGCGACCCGGATCCGGTGCTGGCCGATCGGTCGGCGGCGCAGCGACAAACAGCGTTAGCCCGCCTGATCCCCGGCTACCCCCTGGCCTACGCAGCCAGCCCGGCCGACCCGGCCGGCTGGCGTGGCATGGCGCACGTCATGGGCCTGCCCGACGTCTCGTTCCTCTGCCTGCCCGACCTGGCTGACATCGTGGGGATCCAGCCGCCCCCGCCCGAGCCGGCCGCCCTGCCCGGCCAGCCGCCGGAGGTCTTCACTGACTGCTCGGAAGGCGAACCCGCCGAGGTCACCCAGTCCCCGGCGCGACGGGTCCGGGCGCCGCGCTGCGACGCGGCCGGCTACGCGGCCTGGGCGCGGGCGCTGAGCCTGGCGGCCGGTGCGCTGGCGCGCTATGGCCGCGAGCTGCAACTGGTGGCTGCGGC
>DAOUAT010000320.1:0-16464 GCA_034433275.1 Anaerolineae bacterium | reverse complement strand
AAGACGATGATGCCCAGCGCGGTAATCCGGTGCAGCAGCCAGACCAGCATCGGCTGGCCCCCGCGATAGGCCAACGCCTGGGGAAGGGTTACGCGTGCGAGTTTGCTCATAGATACCTCTAATTGTTCTGCGCGCCCTGGTTGATCCAGCGCTCGATGAGCTCGATCTGCTCCTTCGGCAGCGGCCGGCTGGGCGGCATCTGGCCGCCGGCCACCGTCTTGACCCCGCGCAGCATCTGGGCGAAGATGCTGTTGGCGGCATCGCCGGGCACAAACACCGGCGCGTTATCGCCGCTATTCATGGTGTTCTCGTAATCCACCATGCTGTAACCGCCCTTCTTGCGCGCACCGTGGCAGCTCAGGCAGCGCTTGTCGAAGATGGGCTTCAGGTGCTGCGAGTAGCTCGGCGTCTCGATCAAGGCCAGCGCGGCCAGGTCGCCCTCGGCCCCGGCTTCGTCTTCGGGCACGTACCACGCGCGCATGAAGTCTACCAGCGCCCGGATGTCGGGGTCGGTCAACGCGCCGCCATAGCGCAACCCGAAGGGCGGCATGCCCAACGACTCCCAGCCGTAATCCACCACGTTGAACAAGGCCTCGGACGAGTGAGTGATCAGGAACGCTTCGTCGTTGAGCGGATTGGTGAACTCGCCTTCTTGCCCCTCGATCTCGCCGCCCTCGCCGTTCTCCCCATGACAGTTCGCGCAGTATTCGGCATACAACTTGCCCCCGGCCTCGACGCGCGCCGCCAAATCGCCGCCCACGCCTGCGCCCTCGGCTTCCGCGGCCTTGGGCGTCGTCACCACGGCCTGGATCGTGAGGAAGACCATGCCGGCGACGATCAAGACCATCACCACGCTGGCCACGGGCCGATTGCGCGGATGGCGCTTGGGGTTGCGATCCAGGAACGGCAGGCCAAACAGACCGACGGCCATCGCCACCCCCAAACCGACGATCGCCGCCCCCTCCAGCGCGCCGGGGAAGTATTTGAGCAACTGAAACGCCCACAAGAAATACCATTCCGGCCGCGGGATGTACGAGGTGTCGGTGGGGTTCGCAGGCGGCTCCTTCGGCAGGCCCACAAACAGCACCAGGCCGAGCAGCAGCACGAACAGGAAAAGCGAGGTCACGGCATCTTTGGCGATGGAGTGCGGGAAGAATCGCTCGCCGTTCGCCTTCTTTTCCTTATACTTCGCCCAATAGGCTTTCTTTTCCGCTTCGTTCATAGGAACCGTCCCTGTCACGTATTGCACACTGCGATACTGCGTACTGCGTCTCACGTCGAAGACAACAACACGTAGTACGCAATGCGCAATATGCCTATTCGTCCCGTTCCGGCGGGTGCGTGATGCCGATGCGGATGATCAAATACAAGTGGAAGCCGATCAAACCGAGCACCATGAGCGGGATCCACCAGATGTGCAGACCGTAGAAGCGGGCCAGCGTGACTGCGCCGATCTCCGTGCCGCCGCGCGCGATCTCCATCAGCGTTTTGCCCACCACAGGCACGGCGCCGATGATCGCGGTGCCCACCGAGGTGGCCCAATAAGCCTTCTGGTTCCAGGGCAGCAGATAACCCGAAAAGCCCATCACCAGCACCAAAAGCAGCAGCACGCCGCCCGTGAGCCAGGTGATCTCCCGCGGATACTTATACGCCCCGACGAAGAACGACTTGAGCATGTGCAAGAAGACCATCACCACCAACAATGTCGCGCCCCAGTGGTGTATGCCGCGGATCAGCCACCCGAAGGTGACTTCATTCATAATGTAGTTGATGCTGTCGTAGGCATGGTCGGGCGAGGGGACGTAGTAGATGGTGAGCAACATGCCGGTGATGCCCTGCAGCAGGCACAACACCATGGTGGCGCTGCCGAAGGTGTAAAACCAATTGGTCTCCGGCACGGCGCGGTCGAAAATGGTCTTCCAAATGGTCGTCAGGCCCAGGCGCTCATCCAGCCACTCGTAGACCGTCTGGCGCGGGCCCGGATCCGGAGGGGGGGTGGTTTTTTTGGCCACGGCTTACGCCTCCAGGAGGATCGTGATCTGGCCGTCCTCGATTTTGGTCTGGAACTGATCCAGCGGCCGGGGCACCGGCCCGGCAACGATCCCGCCATCCACGTCGAACAGGCCGTCGTGGCAGGGACAGAAGAAGCCCTGGCGGCCCTCATCCCAGTTGACCCGGCAACTTAAGTGGGTGCAGACGTTGGAGAAGACCTTGACGTTCTGACCGTCGTGGGTCACGGCGTAGGCGACGCCGGTCTGCGAGGACTCGACCCACCCATCTTTGATGCGGCGCGAAAAGGGGAAGCCCGTGGGCACGCCCGGCTGCAAGGAGGCGACCGGGCCCAGCGTCAACCATTTGTCTTCGTTCTGCTTTTTCAAACCGGGGGAGATCAAAAATCCAACGGCGGGCAAACCTACCAGGAACGCGACGGCGCCGGCGACCGCGCCGATAATGCCTGAAAGGAACTTACGCCGGCCCAATTCTTCGCCGCTAACAACAGTTTCATCGGACATCCGGCTGGCCTCCTTACCAGAAACGAGGGTCGCTCGCGCGAGTGCGTGAGCGTGTGCGATGATTTGCATTGTACCAGGTGACACAGGGAGGGCTGTGAGCGGATTATACTCAGCCCTACCTGCTAAGTCAAGCAGGAAACAGCACCACAGCGCTCCACGCCGGCAGGGTGAAGTCGCGCCAATGGCTGGTGACCTGCACCTTTCGCCCCGTGAGCGCTTCCCGCCAACGGCCATCGTGCGGGAACCCTAAGCCGACCATGTGGGGCACGTTGTCGAAGTTGGCCGCCACCACACCAACGTCGCCTTCGCCGTCCCACCGTTTATATCGGATCACCTTGGTGCGGGCGAAGTCGTCGCGATAATACTCGATGGAGTCCGAGCGCAGGGCCGGGTGGTCCTGGCGCAGGCAAATCAGCTTCTGCACAAAATCGAGCTGCGTCCGGCCCTCGATCAGCATCAGCTTTTTCCAATCCAGCGGCCAGAAGTCAATGGTGCGCGGGCTGTCTTCGCCGAACTCCTGGCCGGCCAGCAGCATGGGCACGCCCGGCGAGGTGAAGAGCACCGCCAGCCCCAGTCGCGCTTTCTGCAAGGCGAAATGCCAGCGCGTGGGCCAGCGGCCCGCGTCTCGGGCCCGCCCCGGCTGGATGTGCGCGCCCCAGAACTGGAGCTCGTGCTCGGGCCGCCGCTCGTCGTGGCTCACCACATAGTTGATCACCTGGTCGGCGCGCTGGAACCCCTGCGCGCGGAAGCCGCCCAGGTTGCGCGGCACATCCTGCCGTTCCCACTGCCAGGTCTGGAACAGGCAGTTTTCCAGCGTGTGGTGAAACGCGCCGTTCCACACCGCATCAATCTCGGTCTGCTGCACCAGTTTCGCCGCGGTCTTGGCCGGGTTGGTGCCGTGGATGGGCCAGTACTCGCCGATCAGATAGCAGTCGGGGGCAGCTTGCCGCGCTGCGCGGGCGATGGGCGCGATACCGGAGAAGGGGTCGAAGCCCTCGCGGTGCGGCTGCCAGGGATCAAACTCCACACCGCCCAGCCAATCGAACCGAAAGCCATCCATGTGATATTCATCCAGCCAGAAGCGGACGATATCCTGCATATAGGCCAACGTGTAGGGGGAGGAGTGATCCCAGTCCAGCCCGCCCCAGCCGTTGGCGTGGCCGTTATGGTGATGGTGGAAGAAGGGGTTGTAATCCGGCAGCTCCTCGCCCTGGGGGCCGAACAGCGGCTGGTACATGTGGTAGTAGGGATGCTGCGGCCAGGCGTGGTTGAACACCAGGTCCAGGATCACGGCGATTCCTCGCTGGTGCGCCTCGTCCACCAGCGCCTTCAGCTCGGCCGGCCGGCCATAGAGCCACTTGGGCGCCATGTAGAAGACCGGGTTATAGCCCCACGAGCTGGCGCCCGGAAACTCGCTGATGGGCATCAGCTCGATGGCGTTGATCCCCAGCGCCTGCAGGTGGCCGAGCTTGCGCCGGAGCCCGGCAAAATCGCCGAAGCGCGCGCCGCCGTCCTTCTTTTCGCCGGAGAAGTCGCGCACGCACAGCTCGTATATGGTCAAATCGCGCAGCGCGGGCCGGCGCCAGGCCTCATCACGCCAGGCATAGGCCGGATCGTCGCCCAGGAACGCGACCGCGCCCCACTGGTCCCAGCGGATCTCGCGGGCGTACGGATCGGCCACCGCGACCTGCTGCCCCGTGTCATCGAGGGTCACGACAAAGCGATAGTGGGTGGGGCCCTGGAGCGCCACCGTCACCCAGAACAGGCCGGCGCCATCGGTGCGCATGGGCGTGGCGCGCGGATCCCAGCCGTTGAAATCGCCGACCAGGTGAACAGCCGGTTTGTAGGGTGCGGTGAGGAAAAAGGTGGTGGCGCCCGGTCGCTCGAAGTCGCGGAACACGCCTCCGCGGGACAACAAGCGGTCAGAATCCGGCAGCACGACGAAGACAGGAGCCTTCTCAGCGACAGCGGTGTGTCGTGGCAACATCGCCACGGACGGCATCGGTGCGGTCAATGATGCGCCTCAAGGTGAGGGATGGAATACACACGGGTTGGGATGGAACCCGATTGGACAAGATGATAGCATAAGTTACGGAAGGGGCAAAATGAAAGACAAGCCTCCTTCTGCCCCTTCCGACCAGGCTTAGAATCCCCGCTTTTGGCATTCGCCGGCCAACTGCCGCCAGGGCTTGTCCTTGCTGTAATTGGCCGCGGCCTCAGGCGTCAACCCCTCCAGGAGCACCTGGCGCACCCCCAGGCGCTTGATGCGTTTGCCCAACGGCGAGAAGCGCTTGTTCATCTCAGCCACCATTGCGGCGTGCAGCAGCGTGAGCAAGATCTCCACTTCCTGCGCGTCGGGGCCATAGCGCGCAGCCAACGACTCGATGACGGCCAACACAGCCGGATCAATCGCTTTGCCGGTCGGCTTGTAAACCTTGACAAAGTCCCCGTACAACTGGCGCGCGCCGTGGACCGCCGCCAGCCGCTGGAGCGCCGCGAAGTAGACCACATCGCGCGGCGCGTGGCGCGGTTGGCCCGGCCGGGCCAGGTAGATGCACCATTCGTCGAAGCTGCCCGCGTCGAACTCCAACAGGCTGCCGTCAGCGAATTGTTTGATAATCTGGGCCATGAGCATCACGCCTGATCCGGTCGGGCCGCTGTTGTGTGGACCAGGAACGGCCACACGGCGATCACTTCCGCCGATAGCGCACGCGCGTCGGCGAAGGCCGCACCGCGCCCATGCCGTACACCGATATCGGGTCCTTGTCCACCAACTCCAGATCGAATTGCTGGAAGAGCAGCGCGGTGATCACCATCATCTCATTGTTGGCGAAGTTGACCCCGGCGCAGCGGTGCATGCCGCCACCAAAGCCGATCAGCGCGAAACGGTGCTGCGCGTCCTCGGCTCGGCCCGGTGCGAAGCGCAGCGGATCGAACCGATCGGGGTCGCGGAACACAGTCGGCAACCGATGAGCGAACCCGGCCGCCACCGTCACCAACCAACCCTTGGGCACGATGTAATCGCCTACCTCCAGGTCTTCTTCAGCGTAACGCATCAGCAGGTCGGCCGACGGGTGGAGGCGCTCGATTTCGCGCACCGACCACGCCAGGTGTTGCATCTGGCGCAGGCTGCTGCCCTCGATGCGCGCGCCGGGCGGCAGAAACTGCGCGATCTCATCTTGCACCCGCTGCCCCGCGTCGGGATGCCGCAGCAACTCGATGATGGTCCACGTGGCCTGCCCGGCCGTGGTCTCGTGCCCGGCGAACATCAACGCCCGGATCAGGCTGCTGATGGTCTCATCATCCATGGGCTGGCCGTCCTTCAACCGGCCGTTGACGAAGTCCTGCAGGAAATCGTCGTAGCGGTCGGGGTTCTGGCGGCGCTCGGCGATGATGGGGGCCAGGATAGCGCGCATCCTGGCCTTGGCCCGGTCGCGACGGATGTTTTTGGGCAGGGGCCAATCGGGCGGGGTCGCCAGGTCAATGCTCTTGCCCAGCACCGCGTACTGTTCCCAGAACTCGCGGCCGGCGCGGCGCTGGAAATCCTCGCCCATCAAGGCGTAGCCGGCCACATTCTGCACCAGCTGGCCGGTCTCGGCCGTGATGTCTATCTCGCCCGCCGTGCCCAGGCCATCCAGCCACTTCTGCACCACATCCTGCATGGTGCGGACGTACTGCACCATCTTCTGGCCAGTGAACGGCGCATATAAGATGGGCCGCTGCTGTTGGTAGGTCTCCTTAGACGCCAGGAACGCCACATTGCCGATAGCCGCGCGCAGGCTGCGGTAAGGCTTGTCCATGCCCAGCTTCTTGTCGGTCTTGGTGAAGAAGATCTGGTGCAGGTCGGGGCCGATCAGCGCGGCGACGGGCTGTGGGCCGAGCCGAAAGCCGAAGACGGGGCCGAAGGTTTCGTAGCCGCGCCGAAACAACCCGGTGCGATCGCGGTTGAAATCCAACACGTTACCGATCAGCGGCAGGCCGGGCAACATAGGAGGCGTGGGTTTGGTCATGATTGAATCCCCTTGTTATTCAAGGCAGTCACGATTGCCGGGCGCAGCGCCACGGCGCCTTCGGGTGAAAAACCTGCGCTCTGGAGTCGAGGCTTCAGCCGGTTTCTCGCGCTGGACAATAGACCGGCTAAAGCCTCGACTCCGGCATCCATCTGTGATATTTTCACGGCAGCGCCGGGTACTTCGCCTGCGCCGCGTACGCCACGCCGACCAGTCCCGGCCCAGTGTGCGCGCCGAGCACCGGCGCGATGGACGAAATCGGCAGCCAGTCGCACGGATATTCCTGGCTGATCAGGTGGCGCAACTGCTCGGCGCCCTCGGGGTTGTTGGCGTGCATCACCTGGGTGCGCAAGGGGGTGCCCGGCGCGTGGTCATGGGCGATCACGCTGACCAGCTTCGCCATCGCGCCGGAAAAACTGCGCGCCCGGTCCCGCTGGAAGTACTTGCCATCCTCTTTGCTGACGCCGATGATCGGTTTGATGTTAAGCAGCGAGGCCAGCAGCCCTTTGATGTGGCTGATCCGGCCGCCGTGGATCAGGTATTTGAGCTCGGGCAGGGTGTAGATCGTTTCAGTGGCATCGCGCACCTGGCCGGTCAACGCCCGAATCTGGTCGGCTGACCAGCCAGCTTTGGCGGCGCGCGCCGCAGCCTCCACCTGCCAGCCTTCCGCGCCGGACAGGGTGAAGGTGTCAATGACGGTGATGCGCGCCTCCGGGACCATTTTGGCGGCTTCGACCGCGGTGTTGTAGGTGCCGCTCAGGCCGGATGAGATGTGTACCGACACGATCTCCGGGTCAATCTTCGCCAGCTCACGGTACAGCGCCATGAACTCGCCCGGCGAGGGCAGCGAGGTGGTCGGCATCCCCTCGGAGGCCGCCAGCAGCGCGTAGAATTCCTGCGGCTGAATGTCCACGCCGCTGATGTATGAACGGCCATCCAGGGTGATGGTCAGGGGCGTGAAGTGGATGTCCAGCCCTGCCAGCTGTTGCGGGGCCAGATCCGCCCCACGGTCGGTTACAACGATCATGTTTCTCTCCTCGATATCTGTATGGGTTGAATGGTAACTGTTTTCCTCTAGCGGTGGACCACTGGCTGCCGCTGTAGTAGAGCTGGCCCGATCCGGTCAATGATCCAGCCGAACAGGGGCTCCACCCACGGCGCCACGCGTAACCAGTCTGGCACGTAAGCCACCCGCTGTGGCCGGCGCAGGATCGCGATCACGCGCGCGGCCACGCGTTCAGGGCTGACAGCGAATCGTTCACCGGGAATGCGGCGGCCGTTGGCCTGGCCCGCCGCCCGGTCGTAGAACTCCGTTTGCACCGGGCCAGGTCGCACCAGGCTGACCCGCACCGCCGTATTGTGAAGCTCCCGGTACAGCGCAGTGGTGAAGTTATCCACGAAAGATTTGGTGGCGCCGTACAGGGCGATGCCCTGCTCCGGCAGGCTGCCGGCGACGGAACTGATATTGACGATGTGCCCCGCCCCGCGCGCCTGCATGTCGCGCAGCACCGCCAGGGTCAGATGCGCCAACGCGGTCATGTTGGTCTGGATCATCGTCTGGGCCACGTCCCAAGGCATCTCGGCGCCGTAACCGTACCAACCCAGACCGGCGCTGTTCACCAGGATGTCCACCCCGCCGGCCAACTCGTGCGCCTGGGCCAGCACCCTGGCGCGCTCGCCTTCTTCCATCAGGTTAGCCGCGATCACGTGTGCGACCCCGCCGTCCCGCCGGATCTCGTCCGCCAGCAGATCGAGCCGGTCGGCGCGGCGGGCCACCAATAGGAGGTGCGCGCCTCGATGGGCCAGCTTGCGCGCCACCGCCGCGCCGATGCCGCTGGACGCGCCGGTTACCAGGGCGGTCTTGCCCTCCCACCCGGTTGCGCGCCGCTGCCGGGCCAGGTGGCGCCGCCAATGAGGCGACTGTGCTAACAACGAGCGGCGAACCGCCGGTTTGAACAGGCGCACAAAGGCCAGCCGCGGCCCCAGCAGCCGCGCTATATCACGCACGTAATCGTCCAGGGTGCGGGTCTGATAGCGCAGCAAGCGTTGGCTCTCCTCGGTGTCCAGCCAATCGGTGGCAAAGGGCACTGTGGCGAAGGCTTCCTGCGGCAACATATCCAGCCCCATCGCGCCCATGATGCGCGCCACCATGTCACCAAACACGTGCTGGCAGCGCGGCCCTCCGCCGATCAGCAGCGTCTTGCCCCAGATCGCCTCGCTGCTGACCGCATTTGCCAGCGCCAGCCCGACATCGCGCGTGTGGACGTATTCCATGCGATTCGCCAGCGGTACATCGAACATGCCCGGGTCCAGCTTCAGCGCGATGGGCAGCGTGGCCGCCAGCCGTAAAATGGCCCACGTCAGCCCTGATGCGCGGATCATCTCCTCGCACTGGACTTTATGTCGAGCATAATGTTCGATGGGCTCCGGGATCTCGGCGATGGTGCGGGGCGGGGCCAGGTGCTGCGTGCGGCCATAGACGTGCAGGGAAGAGGTGAACACCAGTCTGGGCGGCGCCGGCTGCGCCTGAAGCGCTTGGATGAGGTTGCGCGTGCCGCCGATGTTGACCGCTTCCGCGAAATCGGGCCGCAGCTCCGACTCGATGCCGGTGTGCGACATCTTGGGGATGATGAACGCGACGTGGAGCACGACATCCACGCCGGCGACGGCGGTCACAACGTCGGCCGGGACGCGCAGATCGCCCCAAAACACTTCGATATGGCCGCGGTAACGCCGGGCGGTGCGCTCATTGGCCGGCGTCCGCAGGTCGAAACAGCGGATCGTATGTCCCTGTTGGAGCAATGCTTCGATAGCGCTCACACCGACGTTCCCGAATGCGCCCGTGAGTAAAACCTTCATGGTGAACCTCTCTAACGCAAAAATTGGGGATAAGGGCTCGGACGCATCATGGGAAAGCGGAGCGCTCATCTATTGGCTAACCCCTCCAACAACAAACGTAACGACTGCTCGGCGGCCTGGCCCCAATCTTCTCCCGCCGGGTCGAGCGCGCCTTGCACCACCAGGCCCACGCCCAACGACACGAGCACCAGCGCGGCCAGGTTGGGATCCACGGGGCGCAATGAACCATCGGCGATGCCGGCCTCCACCAGCGCCGTGAAACCAGCCCGAAAACGCCGGTACGGCTCGATAGTGGTCTGCCACACCTCGGGGTCCTTGGCCGCCTGGCGCCAGAACTCCAGGAACATGGGCGCCTGGCCTTGGGCCACTGCGAAGACCGGCGCCACGATCTGCGCCAGGCCCAAGAGCTGTTGGGACACCACCTCATCGGGGATGCGCGCGGCGCGTAACGGGGCATCCACACCGTGCAGCCACTGCTCCATCAGCGCCAGGAAGGCCGCCTGTTTGGAGGGAAAGTGGTGATAGAACGCGCCCTTGCTCACCCCGGCGCGCTCACAGATTTCGGCCACTCCGGTCGCGTCATATCCGGCGCGCGTAAAGCACTCAATCGCTGCCGCCAGGATGCGCGCTCGGGTTTCGTCGCCACGGGATTGATGGGTCATGAGGTCTCCAGGGAAGAATCAAACCGACCGGTCGGTTTTGTGATTATCGCGTACTCTCGCGTTGCTGTCAAATACATCCTTGACTTTTCCAAGGATCGTGATAACCTTATCAGGTATCATCGTCCCTGGAACGAGTGCCACCTCCAAGAGGAGGGGAGGCGAATGACCTGGCAGTATCACTACACCACCAACCTGTGGATAACTATCTGCACTGCGGTCTTGATAGCTCTTCTGGGTCTGTACAGCTGGCGGCATCGCAGCGTGCCCGGTGCGGGGCCATTCGCCGTCGCCTGTTTTTTGAGTCTGTTCTGGCTGGCAGGCATCGTCGCCGAAACCGTTGCTGTCTCCAACCCGGCGAAAATCGCCTGGTACCGGTTCCAGATGATATGGGGATTGCCCTGTGTCACCGCCATCACCTTCTTTGCCCTGGAGTATGTCTGGCCGGGACGCTGGTTGACTCGCCGCTACGTGCTCATGGCATCCATCCCGTTGCTCCTGAATCTGGGCCTGAACCTCACCAGCGCCCTTCATCCCTTAATGTCGTTGGAATTCACTTACGACGGCGCCTTGCTGCTGTCCGGGGTCGGGTTGCGATTCGTGCTCGGTTACGGCATGGGCCTGGCCCTGGTGAACATCGCCGCGTTCCTCTGGCTGTTCATCCGCTCGCCCCAACACCGTTGGCCGGTGGCATTGATGACCTGTGGACAGATCATCAGTCGAGGATTGTTCCTGCTGGATCTCGGCAACCTGGATGTGGCCGCGCCGTTCGATTCTTTGATCCTCGCTTTCCTGGCGCCATTCGTGATCTATGCCATCGCGCTGTTCGGCTTCCGCATCTTTGACCCACAGCCGGCCGCGCACAAGCTGGCAATCGCACAGATGCAAGAAGGCGTGGTGGTGCTCGACAGCCGTTGGCACGTCGTCAACCTGAACCCCGCGGCGGAAAAAATGCTCAGCGTGCCGAAAGGCCGCGCCCGCGGCCAACCGCTGCAGAAACTTGCGCCCGGGTTTCGCGAACTTGCACTGCACCTTGATGAGGTGCAAGCTGGATCTCTGGAACTCAGTTTGCGGGAAGGCCACGAAGCCCGTGATTGCACAGCGCACGTCTCCTCGCTGAGGGATCGGCGCGGGCTGGTCATAGGGTATCTGCTCCTGTTGCGCGACGTGACCGAACGCCACCGGGCCCAGGCACGGCTCCTGGCAGAGCAATGGGCGCAGGCAACGCTGCAAGAGCGCGAGCTGCTGGCCCAGGAGTTGCACGACGGCCTCTCCCAGAACCTGGCTTTCCTCAACCTGCAGGCGCAGGCTGCTCAGATCTATCTGCAAACTGAACAAGAGGCGGCCGCTCAAGACAGCCTGGCTCGTCTGGTGAACGCCACACGCGAGATACAGGCCGATATGCGCGAGCTCATCGGTAATCTCCTGGCCGTCAGCCTGCCATCGGAAGGATTCTGCACCGCCTTGCGCCAATTCCTTGTCCGTTTCGAGGAGCATACGCGCTTGCACGTTGACCTGGAGATCGGTCAGGATACGGAAGCGATCTGCGATACGAGCTCCCTACCCCCCAGCGCCGGTGTGCAGCTTTTGCGCATCGTCCAGGAAGCATTAGCAAACGTACGTAAGCACGCCGGAAGCCCCAACCGGGTCGCTATCCGACTGACGGCCGAGGCAGGGCACGTATGCCTGGCGATCGAGGACGATGGGACCGGATTCGATATCACTGCGCCGGCGCACAAAGGTAACCACTTCGGCTTGCAGGTCATGCGCCAGCGCGTGGCGAGCATCGGCGGCCAACTTACCATCCACTCAGCGCCTAACCTGGGCACGCGTATCGAGGCATGCGTGCCGTTGACCGAGATCCCCGCAGATCATCATGGAAGGAGCACAACGTGAAAATTCTGTTGGTGGACGATCATGGTTTGTTCCTGGAGGGTCTGCAAAACCTGCTACGCGCCGGCGGTTATCACGTGGTGGGCACTGCACGTAATGGGCTGGACGCCTTGCAGGCGGCGCGCGCGCTGCGCCCTGAGGTGATCTTGATGGACATCCGGATGCCGGTCTGCGACGGGCTGTGCGCCACACGGTTGATCCAGGCCGAATTGCCGGAGATCAAGATCGTGATGCTCACCACCTCGGCCCAGGATGAAGATCTGTTCGAGGCGCTCAAAAGCGGCGCCAGCGGTTACCTGCTCAAGAACCTGGAACCCAATCAGTTGTTCAGTTACCTGGCCAGTCTGGAACGGGGGGAGGCGCCGCTATCTCCCGAGCTTTCAGCGCGTCTGCTGCGCGAATTTGCGCGCCAGGCGAACGCGCTTGACCAGGGCGCGGCCGCCGTGCTGACCGGGGGGGGGCAGCACGGCGCCGACCTCACTGCCCGCCAACATGAAATCCTCGGCCTAATCTCAAACGGGTTATCATACAAAGAAGTGGGCGCCGCGCTGAATCTCAGCGAAAACACGATCAAGTACCACATGGGCGACATGTTGCGGCGCTTGCACCTCAAGAACCGCGAACAGGTGGTCGCCTACGCCCTGCGGACCGGGCTGGCGCAGAGCGGTGGATAGTTTTACATATGCGACCCCAACACCTTGTAACCCTCCTCATCTTGCTGGCGCTTGTCGTCTCGTCAACGCCCGCGCAGGCCGGTGGCAACGTTAGTGTCTGCGACGAAACACACCTGCACGAGGCGTTGTCCGGTGGCGGCACCGTGGTTTTCGACTGCAGCGGCACGATCATCCTGGCACAGCCCATTACCATTGAGGCCAGCACCACGATTACCGGCAGCGGCCAGGCTGTCACCCTCAGCGGCAATCACCTGGTACGAGTGTTCATCGTAAACTCAAAGGTGGCGCTTAACTTAAATGAACTGACCATTGCCGACGGGTACGCCGCCGATGGCGGCGGCGGTGGCATCATCACCAACGGCACGCTGACCATCAGCGACAGCACCTTCTCTGGCAACAGCGCCGGCTGGGGCGGCGGCATCTGCACCAGCGCCGCGCTAACCGTGACTAACAGCACTTTCTCCGGCAATACCGCCAACGACAGTGGGGGTGGCATCTACTCGGAATATAGCTCGATGACTGTGGCTGGCAGTGCCTTTTCCAGCAATCGCGCTGGCTCGGGCGGCGGCATCATGACCGGCGGCGCGCTGACTGTGACGAACAGCACCTTCTCCGGCAATATCGTGAACGACTACGGAGGCGGCATCTACACTTCCAGGCCACTGACCGTCAGCGGCAGCACCTTTTCCGGTAACGACGCCTACGATGGCGGCGGCATCTACTCCCGTGATGCGCTAACCGTGAGCAACAGCACCTTCTCCGGCAACACCGCCAGCCATATGGGCGGCGGCATCTACAACTACCGTGGGGCGGTGGAAACTATCAACAGCACCTTCGCCGCGAACGGCGCCAGCGATGGCGGCGGCATTGTGAACAACGCGGGCACAGCGACACTTAAGAACACGCTTATCGCCAACAGCTCGGCAGGTAAAAACTGCTCCGGCGCCATCACCGATGGCGGTGGGAACCTCAGCTATCCCGACGTCACTTGTCTCGGCATCAACGCTGACCCCTTGCTCGGCCCTTTGCAGGATAACGGCGGCTCCACGCATACGATAGCGCTCCTTTCAGGCAGCGCCGCGCTGGACGCGGCAGACGACGCCATCTGCACGGCTGCCCCCGTCAACAACCTCGACCAGCGCGGCGCCATCCGTCCTCAGGGGCGGCGCTGTGACATTGGCGCGTATGAAGCGCCATCTTCGGGCGCCTTCCTATTTCTTCCACTCATCATCAGATAACCCCCAATCAATCCCAGGCGTCATGGCGCGGGACCCTGATTTAAGCCCTCTGCAGTGGATGAGGATCACTGACGTAACCCTCCATCCTCTCCCTAAGGATAGTCGCGGCCAACAAAGACTATCGGTTGTTTATCCCTCAGTAGAGTACACAACTACCCCCGTTACGAGATAAGATAAGACGCCATGTTTCCGCGTTCTATATTGTTATTCGGCCGTTCGCTGCTGTTGTCGTTGGTGACAGCCAGCTTGAAACAGGTCCCCGACCTTGACGTGACGCACGTGGTCACGTGGGCCGAGGTCCAGCGCTTGACCATGGAGAGAATACCCGATGTACTGATCTTCGAGTTAGACAACTCGTATGAGAGCCACATCCTGCCTCTGCTACTCAAGGCGCCCCACCTGCGGTTGATCGGTCTCGACTCGGAACACGACCAAGGTCTGCTGCTGTCGGGACAAAGAAGCCAGACCCTAACCATGGACCAGATTAGGGAGATCATTGGAGGACCAGTATGAGAACCCCTCGCCTCACCCCTATCCGACTCTTCTGCTTCGTATTCGTCCTGACACTAATCTCTACAGCAGGTGTCCCGGTTGCCTCAGCTGACGCGTTCCCCGACTCACCCGAGCGAGCCGTCCAGCGCGCCTGGCAGACGGCCCATGATATCGGCGCCTACTCCTTCGCCAGCGATGTGGCGCAGACCACCTTTCCCACCCCCGCGCTCGGCAACGTCGGCCGGAGCAGCACGCGAAACGAGCTTCACCTCGAGGGCGATGTTGACCTGCCTGAGCGAGTGCTTGAGATGCGGTTGTGGAGCGGCGACGGGAGCCTCGCCAACTCGCAAACCGCATCCGAGCTGCGCATCGTGGGCGACCAGGGCTGGGTGCGGCAGTCCGGCGGCTCGTGGCAAGAGGCGCCGGACTTCAGCGGCGGCTTCGCGCCCGGGGGCGACTTCCTCAACTACCTGCAAGGCATCAAAAACGTGCGCGAGGCGCCGTGGCAGATCCCGATCGAACCGAAAGGCGCCACGTACACGTTCGAGTTCGATGGGCCGGCTTTCGCCAGATACATGCGCGATAACCTGGAGCAATACCTGCGGAAAAAAGGCGAACTCCCAGCCCACCTCCACCTTGACAGTGCGCGTATCTACCAGGGGATGACCGGCAAAGGTGAGATCATGATTGATGGCCAGGGCCTGCCAAGACGCCTGACCGTGCACCTCATCTACCCACCCAATGACGACGATGAAATCGTCGAAGCGGAGATCGCAACCACCTTCAGCTTTGACGCGGCACAGGTCGCACAGGCGCAGTCAGCTGGAAGCGTGGCGAGCGCAGTCCCGCCCCTGGTTCAAACCTTGCGGCAGACGCCGGGCCAGGTCACAGAGTACCCGGTATTGCTTGGGCTGCTGATGCTCTGCTTCGCGACGCTGATCCGGGCGCAGCGCTCACCCAAGACCTACCGCGCCGTCGTTATCCTGGTAATCATCTCCATGGTGGTCATCCCCCTGCTCCAGGCTCAGCAGACCCAGGCATTCTTCGAACGCCAGGCGGCCAAGGAGGTTAAGCAAGCGCAGCTGAAGCAGGGACAGGATGATGCTACCAGTGAAGACGAGGCCAGCGCCGGCCTGGAAAACAAGTGGGATCCCCACCAGGATCCGCTGGCGAACGCCGTCGCGGCTCAGGCTGTCGCGGCCACCACGGTCACCCAACTCGCGACCGACAGTGGGAATCAGCTCGACACCGACGGCGACGGGCTCACCGACGCCATCGAGAACGAAGTGGGCACCGACCCGACCAGGCCCGACTCAGATGGCGACACCCTCGACGATGGCATCGAGGCCTACCTGGGCACCAGTCCTGCCAGCGCCGATACCGACGGCGACGGCATCCGCGACGACATTGAGGTGAAAGGTTTTGTGGACGCTGCGGGGCGGCGCTGGTACCTGGACCCGCGTGAGGCCGACACCAACGGGGATGGCCGCGACGACGGCAGCGAGTGCCTCGCCCTCAAGAACCTGACCTCGTTCGATCCTAACACGGTGATGGACTGCGACAGTGACGACGATGGCGTGCCGGATCCTTTTGATCTCGATGACGACGGCGACGGCGTGATTGACCCGGCTGACCTCACCCCCATGGGCAGCCTCGGCAAGGATGGCAAGACCTACAACGCGAATGCACCGCGGGCGTTCGACCGCGACAATCCGTTCAAGCTGAAAGTGTCGAACGTTATCACGAACACCCCCATACTCGTCGAACTGCAGTTGCGGCCGGTGAACGCCAAGCACCTGAGCTACGCCATGAACGTGCTCGACTGGCCGGCCTCCGACCTGGACGGGCAGATCCAGCATGCGAAGCCATCCACCTACGCGACGAACAACGTGGCAGGCGTCAGGGCCGACCCGCGGCTGCTCAACGGCGACATGAAGCTCGTGCCGATGCTCGAGGTCGAGCTGACCGATACGACGCGGACGCCCCTCCCCACCAAGTCGCCCTTCCTGAGCCTGGCGCTGACCGGCAGTATCACGGGCACGGTCGAGTTCCGCCAGAACGCGGCCGACCAGACCAAGACCGATCTGAAGTTCCTCGCGGGCAAGGCGGGTGTGTCCTACCAGGTG
>DAOUAT010000319.1:0-17610 GCA_034433275.1 Anaerolineae bacterium | reverse complement strand
CTTCGGTGAACGCAGGTGCGCGCTGGCTGTTTGCCAAAGCGGCCGGCCGCGGCGCCAGGGCCGCGCCGGCCGGTCAGTCGGATTACGGGTGATTGTTGATTGCAGCATGTTCGTGCCGTTGATACGCGATCAACCTGATCGCGTTGATGATGGATGTGCTGCTCAGGATGAGCAGCAGCACCTTGGCGCCATCGTTGTTCAGAAATGCCATCGCGCTGTTGAAACGATCGATCACGAAGAAGACGATCATCACGGCCGCCAGGATGATACTGACGTGCGGCAGGGGCTACGGCGAACTGTTTCATCGTGCCCCTCACTCTCCGATATAGATGATATCGCTGCTGGCGCGCCCGCCCTGGGCCGGTTGGTTTGCCAGGCTATCGCCGAAGGTCATGGCCGAGGTCTTGCCGCCATCCAGGTTATAGGCCACCTCACAGCCCAGGTCCGCCATGAGCGCGGCGAGCTGCGCCAGGGTCATGCCGCTGGAATAGCCCGCCTGCCGGCCGTCCACGGCCACGAAGACGTAGTGCCCCGGTTCGATGTAGCCGATGGCGGTGCGCGGATTGCTCCCGCTGATGCGGCTGTTGAAGCGAGTGAGGGCTGTGCCATCCGCGGAGAGCAGGGATGGGCCGAAGTCCCACGCCTGATACGCGCCGGCCGCCATCAACGCTGCGGCGTCGAAGTCGGCCGCGGGCACGATCTGCACGGTCCCATCGCGAAACAGCACACACACGTCGCCGTCCGATTGGTCGTTGTACAACACGCCATTGCGGATCACCGCGCCGCTGGCGGTTGTGCCGTAGTAATCGCCGTTGATCGCGGCGATGGCGTCGTTGTCCTGCGCCATGGTCAGCACCCAGTCGGTGATGGACCGGCCGTAGGTGTCTTGGGCGAAAGCCGTGCGCAGGTTTGAGATGTCCCGGATGTAAATGTCTTCCACGTAGTAGGTGACGCCGCTCCGCTGCACCTGGCTGAGGGTCACGTTCACGTTTGCGCTCATGTAGCTGGTAGCGGTGGCGATCACCTGGCCGTCGGTGAATTTATCGGCAAACTTGCCGCCCCCGAGATCCGTCGCGACGCTACCGGTTGTGACGTTGCCGGCGTTCTCTTCGGTTGCCGCACCTCCCGCGTCGCCGATCAGCGCCGTGATACCCTGGCTGTCATCGCTGCCGGCGAACGCGATGGTCGTCACCGAGGTGGCGGCCGGCGTGCTGATGGCAGATGCGGCGCTGCCGTAGGTTTGGCCGGTGGCATAGGCGCGCGGCAGGACGTGGTGGAACAGCGCGAAGACGCACAGCGCCGCACCGATCAGCAGGATATCAAGGCCCACCACAATCGCGACGGGCAACAGTTTTCCAGGTGGTTTTGGTGTGGACATTAGTTCTCCTTGGCATGCTTTGCATCACAACCCCATTTTGGGCGATGGTGTTGTGAGCGTGCCAAGGAGAAACTGAGAGCAAGTTGAGGGTTTCTATCGTCGAGTAGGCTGCGCCAGGATACTTTCTACGGTCGCCTCGACGCTTTGGTCTGTTGTATCCAGCACCCTCCAGCCTTGACGCGCCAGACCGGCAATTTCCGTGCTCAGATACTGATACACCGCCTGGATGCCACCTGCAATGTACTCGCTGGCATCGCCTGGGCCAGCGCGTTTTCGATTCCGTTCCTGCGCCGCCTGTTGCGTCGGAAATAAGAGGACTTTATGAACGTCCGACTCATCAAGAAGCTCGCCATACTCGAGCAGCCGGCTGTTGGGATCCCAGAAGTCATCAATCACCACAACAAAACCAGCCTGGCGATACGTGCGTGCCATCTGCGCCACACTCTCACGCGCCAGGCGCAGCTGCTCGATGAGGCCCGCCCCCCACTCGGCCGACGGATACAGCAATCCCGAGACCACCATGTCACGCACATCATCCACGGGAATATGGATGCTTTTCTCGAATCGGGCCGCCAGCGCGTGCGCTGTCGTGCTCTTACCAACGGCCGGAGCGCCGACCACAAGAAAAACAGGGTTCACGAGCACCTCCTCATCTGTGATTGATTTGTATCATACTTGAGTGCGTGATGACGTGGCGTGGCTTCCGATCACGTTAATGTCGTCCCTCGCTGTCAGTGAATTTGTCGGCGAACTTATCCCCGCCCAGGTTGGCGTTTTCCGTGCCTGAGGCACTTGCATTGCTCTCGGCCGGCGTGATCGGCAGATCGCCCGGTCGCTTCGGTGATGGTTTCGATCGCGTAGACCAGCCGCCGCCACGACGGGTGGCTCATCCACTCCTCCGCGGTTAATCTCGGTGGCATAGGTCAGCGATGTCCTGCTACCCCGACCAGCGAAGCCATCTGCTGGATTGAACAGTACGACAGGCGTCAATAGCGTAGGCTCAAACACATCATCCTCGAGCGAATCCATGATCAGGCTAACCGCGAAACCAACTACTGCACCCACAACAGCTCCTAGCGCTGCGGCTTCCGGGCCTCCGAGGGCGCCAGCGGCGGCACCTGTGGCAGCGCCAATTCCAGCACTAGCGAGCGCATCAAGTATGACATCGGTCAAGGCCTTGATCACAATCTCATCAAGGGTATCCCAGATCTGGCGAAGGAGCTCGATGAAGCCGCCATCCTGATCATTTTCAGCCATCGCAAGCACTGCCATGTATGCACGCGGCCAGTCGTTGCCCCTCGTCGTCAGATCGAAGCTGGCGAAGCGTCTGGGAGCGTTGTTGAAGGTGTATACATCGTCCTTGTCTTTCTCCGCTTGCCCCAATTTGACGTTGAGGTCTTTCAATTCTGCTTAGTGTCTTGGTGATCCATGGTTATACCTCACTTGCAAGGTTCGGATCCGCCTGGTGCCTTGTTTTCGGCAGGAACCTCGATATCTTTGTTAGTCTATGCCAGCGCCGCGATCAGCTCCACCTGGATGTTATCTGGATCCCAAAACGCCAGCACGGCGACAACGCGGTGCTGCGTGGCCAGGGCGGCGAAGCTCGGCAGCCAGTTCTCAACATACCCGCCCAGGCCATGGATCAACACGACCGGTTCGCCCTCGCTGCCCTCGTCCCAATAGCGCGCCATACAATATGTGTACAAAGTCAAAAATCGCATCACCGCTCGATAGACGAGGGGTCTGCTGAGCGTGCAGGCGCATCAATTGGGAAGCGCACGGTAAGCGGTGCTACATTGGGGGACGCCAACGCCCTCTATAATGAACAAGCGATTGCGCAAGTATTGTGTGATTATTATTTCGTACATGTCTTGTTGTAATGAACTAACAAGGAGGTAGAAATCAAGGTTATGATACGTTCATCCGCTGCCCATCTCTTGTCATTTCTCACTCATCCCATCCGAGGAGCCCGGCTCCTGGTGTTGTTGGGCCTGCTGTGGCTGACTTTCCTCGCATCTGGGGCGTCTGCGCAGGGCCAGACCATCTACCCGACGGATATTCCCGGCCCTGCGGGCAGCGGTGCCTTCGGCAGGCAGGTGGCGGTGCTGGCGAACGGCAATATCGTCGTCGCTGACCCGGACTACAGCACACCGACGGCGAGCAAGGTGGGCGCAGTCTATCTCTACGATGGCGCCACGCTGGCCCTGATCAGCGTGCTGACCGGCAGCCAGGAGAACGACCGCGTGGGCTCAGGCGGGCCCTACGGCCCGCCCGGCATTACGCCCCTCAGCAACGGCAACTTCGTGGTCAGCAGCCCCGGTTGGAACCTCTATCGCGGCGCGGTCACCTGGGGCAGCGGCGTGGCCGGCGTTTCCGGGGTTGTCTCCGCGGACAACAGCCTGGTCGGCAGCTACGGCACTTCCGGGGGCGGTGATCAGGTCGGCTCCGGGCTGGTTGCGTTGAGCAACGGCAACTACGTGGTCCTCAGCCCGGTGTGGGGCAACGCGCAGAGGCTCGGCGCCGCCACCTGGGCGAATGGCGCCACCGGCATCACCGGGACGGTCTCTGCCGCCAACAGCCTCATCGGCGGCGAATACAACAGCTTTGTGGGCGAAAGAGCGGTTCTCCTGAGCAATGGCAACTTCGTGGTGCGCAGCTTCAATGTCGGCAGAGGTGCGGTCACCTGGGGCAGCGCTGAGGCCGGCCTGCCCAAGGGGGTGTTGTCCGCCGCCAACAGCCTGGTCGGCAGCAAGTCGGATGATCGGATCGGCAACGGCCGTCCGCCTGCTTACGATAACGGCGTGGTCCCCTTGAGCAACGGCAACTACGTAGTCGTCAGTGAAGTCTGGGACAACGGCGCTGCCGTTGACGCCGGCGCAGTGACCTGGGGCAACGGCGCTGCGGGCACTACCGGCGTCGTGTCCAGCGCCAACAGTCTGGTCGGCACGCGCGCCTCTGATAACGTCGGCTACGGACTGAAATCCAGCGTGACCCCGCTGAGCAACGGCAACTACGTCGTCACCAGCTACCTGTGGGACTCGCCGTCAACGAAAGATGTCGGTGCAATCACGTGGGCAAACGGCGCCACCGGCCGCAGCGGCGCGGTCTCTGCGGTGAACAGCCTGGTGGGCAGCAGCACAAACGATTGGGTCGGTGCTGCTGGTGTGGCAGCCCTGGCAAACGGGCATTACGTGGTAGGCAGCCCATACTGGGACAATGGAACCGCCTTCGATGCCGGAGCAGTTACGTGGGGCAACGGCGCAACAGGCAGCACGGGCACGATTTCGCCGGCCAACAGCCTGGTGGGCGCCTCCACAGGCGACACCGTCGGCCTGTTCGGCACGGTGGCCCTCCCCAACGGTCACTACCTGGTCCGCAGCCCGAATTGGGGCTCCCGCCGCGGGGCGGTCACCTGGGGCAACGGCTCGACCGGCATCACCGGCCCGGTTTCCGCTTCCAACAGCCTGGTCGGCAGCGCCAGTTCTCAGTACATCGGGCAGGTCGACGCGGCACGGCTGGATCTTGGCATCGTAGTGCTGAGCAATAGCAATTACGTGGTGGCAAGTCCCTACTGGGGCAGCGGCGCAGCCATCAGCGCCGGCGCGGTCACCTGGGGCAGCGGCGCGACGGGCATCACCGGCGAGGTCTCGGCTGCCAACAGCCTGGTGGGGGCCTCTCTCAATGACCGGCTCGGTCTGCTGCGCCAGGGGAGTTCGGGACAGCCGCCCACCCTCCAGGGCGTCATCCCCTTGAGCAACGGCAACTATGTCGTCGGGGGCGCGTTCTGGGATAACGGGCCGGTGACTGATGCCGGGGCCGTCACGCTGGCCAACGGCGCGACCGGCAGGACGGGCACGCTGTCCGCGGCCAACAGCCTGGTGGGCAGCACGATCGGTGACCAGATCGGCTCCGGCGGCGTGACCGGGCTGAGCAACGGCAACTTCGTGGTCGCCAGCCCCCTCTGGGACAATGGCGCCATCATCGATGCGGGCGCAGCTACCTGGGGCAACGGCGCGACCGGCCTCAGCGGTGTCGTCTCGACCGCCAACAGCCTGGTCGGCGGCTTCACCTACGACCAGGTTGGCTCCGATGGTGTGATTGCGCTGCCGAACGGCAATTACCTGGTGCGCAGCGGCACCTGGAACGACCCGGTTGCGGGCAAGGCGGAGGTGGGCGCGCTCACCTGGGGCAGCGGCAGCGCGGGCATTCGGGGGACGGTCTCAGCAGCCAACAGCCTGGTGGGCAGCGCGGACATCGATCGCGTCGGCGTCCAGGAACCATCGGTGCTGAGCAACAGCGACTACCTGGCGCACACGCCCGGGTGGGACAACGGGGCCATCCTTGATGCCGGCGCCATCACCTGGGGATCCGGCGGCTCCGGCGCGGCCGGCCTGATCGGCAGCAACAACAGCGTGCTGGGAGCAACGGCCAACCAGGGAAACACCATGACCTTCCAGGCGGTGGCGGGCAACTCTCGCATCGTCGTTGGCAGGGACCTTGACCGGATTGTCACGATCATCGAGCGCCTTCCAAGGCTTAGCGTGCGCCTGGCCGGCACCGGCGCAGGCGCGGTTGGCAGCGCGCCGGCCGGGATCGCCTGCGGCAGCGATTGCACCGAGACGTTAGTCCACGGCACGGTCGTCACGCTGACCGCCGCGCCTGCGACGGGCTCCACCTTCACCGGCTGGAGCGGGGCCTGCACCGGCGTCGGGACCTGCACCGTCACAATGAACGGCGCCAGGTCTGTGACCGCCAGCTTTGCGGCCAACACCTACGCCTTGTCGGTTGTTCGGGCCGGCGATGGTTCCGGCACGGTCAGCAGCGCGCCGGCTGGGATCGCCTGCGGCAGCGATTGCACCGAGACGTTCGTCCACGGCACGGTCGTCACGCTGACCGCCGCGCCTGCGACGGGCTCCACCTTCACCGGCTGGAGCGGGGCCTGCACCGGCGCCGGGACGTGCACCGTCACCATGGATAGCGCCAAGACGGTCACCGCCAGCTTTGCCGCCAACACCTACGCTTTAACCGTCGCCCTGGCCGGCAGTGGCTCGGGGTCGGTCAGCAGCGCGCCGGCCGGGATCGCCTGCGGCAGCGACTGCACCGAGACGTTCGTCTATGGCACGATCGTTACGCTGACCGCGACGCCGGACGCGGGTTCGATCTTCGCCGGTTGGGGCGGGGCCTGCACGGGCACAGACATGTGCTCCCTGGCGATGGACGTTGCCAGATCCGTCACCGCCACTTTCACCCGGGATCCGTCCGTTCAGCACATGATTTTCCTGCCGCTGCTCCAACGCTACTAACAACTTGGGGCTTTCTGAAAAGTCCAAATCACGGCATATGACCCACTATATGTAGTGGCATCGCCAGCGTAAAGCTGCTGTATATAGTAGGTGAAATTCGCCCAAACCGACTTTTCGGACAGCCCCAAGTTGTGAGACACTCAGTCTGATTTCAGTTTAGCCCGGCCTTGCGCGCCGCATCCATGGCCTGCGCCCGGTCGGCCACCTGGAGCTTGGCGAAGATGTTGGAGACGTGGTTGCGCACGGTCTTGAGGCTCACCACCAGGTCGGCGGCAATCTCCTGATTCGTGCGGCCGCGGGCGATCATGGCCAGGATCTCCCGTTCGCGGTCGGTGAGATCGGGGAAGGGGGGCTGCGTCGCGGCCGGCCGGCGCAGCGCGGTGAAGTAGCCCATCAACCGCTGCGCGATGGCCGGGCCGAAGATCGCCTCGCCGCTGTGTACGGCGCGGATGGCGCGCACGATCTCGGCCTTGTCCGCGCCCTTTAGCAGGTAGCCGCGCGCACCCGCCTGCAGCGCGGCGAACACCGAGTCGTCGTCCTCGAACATGGTCAGCACCAGCACGCGGATGTGCGGCGCTTGGCCCACGATCTTGCGGGTCGCCTCGATGCCGTTGCCCTCGGGCATGTGCAGATCCATCAGCACCACGTCCGGCTGCAGGCTGACCGCCATGCGAACGGCCTCCGCGCCGCTGGCGGCCTCACCCAGCAGCGCCAGGTCGGCCTCGCGGCGCAGCATGGCGCGCATCCCGTCGCGGAAGGGCGCCGAGTCGTCGGCGATAAGGATGGTGATCTGGTCCATGACACTCCCAACTGGAGTCGAGGCTTCAGCCGGTTTCTCGTGCCGCGCAGTTGGCCAGCTAAAGCCTCGATTCCGGTGATTTTTCACGTGCCTGGCACGTCCCTCGCGATCTTCAGAGCAGTGTCCATGTCGCAGGCGACACAAGCAGAGATGAAAATGCAGCCATCCGCGTTTATCCGCGCTCGTCCGCGTCCCATTTTCGGGTTAGCGGCAGCCACACCCGCACCGTCGTTCCTGCGCCCACACCCGTCGTAATTGCACACTCCCCGCCCAGCTCCGCGGCCCGCTCGCGCATGGAGAGCAACCCAACGCCCGCGGCCACATCCGTGGGCAGCCCGCGGCCGTTGTCGTTGATCGTCAGCTCGACCCGGTCGCCCACGATCAGCCGCACGGCGCACGTGCGCGCGGCAGCGTGGCGGACGACGTTGGTGAGCGCTTCGCCCGTGATGCGGTAGAGCGCGACCTCCACGGCCGCGGGCAGAGGCGGCAGATCTGCGGGCAGGTCACACGTGATAGTGAGGCCGGCGCTCTGGTAGCGCTCGGCCAGCAGGCACAGGCTGGCGGCCAGCCCCAGGTCGTCCAACGCAGGCGGCCGCAGGTCATAGGCCAGCCGGCGTACATCCCCTACCGCGGCCTGGATGTCCCCCTTCAGGCCCGCCAGCATCGCCGCAGCCGAGGCCGTGTCATACGCCAGTTCGTCCCGGGCCGCGTCCACCTTGAGTGTCAGGCTTGCCAGCACTGGCCCGAGGCCGTCGTGAAGGTCGCGGCGCAGGCGGCGGCGCTCTTCCTCGCGGGCGGTCACCAACCGCTCCCGCGAGCACTGGAGATCATCGGCCAACCGCTGCGCCTGCCAGGTTTGCTGCGCGGCGAAGAGCGCCACGCCGGCCTGCCGGGCCAGATCGTCCAGTAGGTGTCGATCCACCACAGAGAAGGTCTCACCGGGGCCGCGCGGTGCCAGCAGCAGCTCGCCCACCGGCTGACCCTGGTGCGTCAGCGGCAGGTGGACGAGCGGGTAGGCCGGCGGTCGGCCCCAGGCGGCCAGCGGCTCCTCAATACGGCTGAAGCCGTTACGCAACCCATCTTCCGGAATCGAGGCTTTAGCCGGTTGTGCGCGCGGCCCAGAGAGACCGGCTGAAGCCTCCACTCCAGGTGGCGAGTTCAGATTCCACACCTGAGTCGTTAGCGCCACATAGGGCAGCTTGAGCGCCGCGGCGATGGACTCGACGATGGTCGGCGCGACCGCATCGGCGGCCAACGTGTCGCCCAAGCGTTGGCCCAACCGCGACAGGGCCGCGTACGGTTCATCGCGTTCGCCATACATCAGCCGGTTCACCGCCCGTTGGAGGCGTTGGCGGGCCGGCTGGAACAGCACCGCGATGATACCCGTGGCCAGGAAGAACGCCAGGGGGCTATTGCCGGCCTGGAAGAGGGAGCTCAGCGCACCGACGAGCAGCACGTATAGGCTCATCGTCAGCGCGGTCAGCGCGCCCCAGACGAGCGCCCGATTGATGACGATGTCAAGGTCGAAGAGATGATACTTCAGGACAGCGATGCTCAGGCAGACCGGGAAGACCGCCAGCGACAGTCCCAGCAGCGCTGGCCGCAGGATCACATAGAGGGTTTCGCCGATGTCTTGCCTGAGGGGCGCTGGCCAATCTGGGCTTTGTCCCCATGCCAGCGTTCCGTAGTAGATCATCATGCCGACCACGGCCAGCGCCAGGCCGACCGCGGTCCACTTGAGTTGCTGGCGCTCCACGATATCGCGGCCGTGCCGAAGGCGATGACCCTGGGCATAGATGCCGGTGGCGAACCAGGCCACGCCGAAGATGAAGGATGCCACCGGTGTGGCGCGCCAGGTGGGACCGTCGAGCGGGTTGAACGGGGTGCGCGGCACGAAGGCGCACACCATGATATAGGCGATCCAGACCGGCGCCAGCCAGCGGGTCCAGCGCGGGGTGAAGCGGCCGTTCGGGAAGGTGTACAGCAAGACCAACAGGCCTGCCATCTCCAGGGCGCGCAAGGCCCATACCGGCGTGCGCAGCGCCGGGATGCTGGCTGCCTGCAACGGGCTGATCAGGGCGCCGCTCATCCCGGTCTCGACTGCACCGATGGCAGCCAGCGTCATCGCCAGGAACAGCGCCATCGGCTCTTTTGGCTTGCGCCACAGCAGGACAGCCGCGCACGCAAAGAAGATCAGCGCCATCCCAACCTCGATGGCCAGTGTGCCCCACGCCACCCCGTTTGTTGAGATGAGCAGATGATCAAACCAGGCAGAGACGCGTTGCAGCTCTTCCAGCCGCGCGGGGATGCCGAGCAGCGAGACCCCCAGCGCGGTCAGCAAGGCGCTGGCGCTGAGGGCCCGCAGCAGCGGAAGGCCGGCAACGGCCCAGGGTTGCGAGGGGTGGGTTGCATTCATGATAGGGCCATTATGGCCCACCCGAGGCTGCTTGGCAAGCAGGGCACAGCGCTTTGCCAGGCAGCCTCCAATCAACGACGTGCTGGGGGTTAAGCCGGCACAACGCCGAAGTAGACCTTGTAGTTCGCGCCGTGGGCGCTGAGCAGCGGCGTCGCGACCTTGAAGCCCACCCCCCGCTCGACGGAGTTGGTCGTGCGCGCGGCCAGAACGATCATCTGTTTGGCCGTGAGCGCCAGCGTCACCGCGCCGATCCGGTCATCGCCCAGGTTGAGCGCTTTGTGCAATTCCTTTGAGACGCCTGGAGCCACGGCCGCGAGGATCGGGTCGGCGACGGCAGAGATGATCGGTCCAGCTACCGGAATGAATTCGATCAGCTTCGTAACTCCCTTGAATCCCAGCGCGACAGCAGATTGCATGGCAGACTTATACCTGTCGGGATCAGCCTCGTCGTGTTCCATCAGCAGGGTGGTGATGGTCAGCCCGTGCGGCTTTCCGCGGTAGATCTGGAGCAGGTCTGGACGGCTCTCGCCACTATCAACATCGTTGTAGACGCGGGTGCGGGTTACCGATGTGCCGGCCGGGGAGATGACACCGAGCACCGCATAGGGCTCGTCGGAGTTGGAGCCCTGGTCCCAGCTTGTCTCGTTGAAGCAGACGAGGCCGGTGTAATGGACAATCACATCATTCAGATCGATGGCCCCGGTATCGGGCCACCAGTAGATGGCCCCTCGCTGAAAGTAGCTGACCCGACCCCCTTCAGCAAATTTCGTCTCATTGCTGATGGGACTCCCGAGCCATGACTTCTCGCCCCCGAGAGCGAGCCATTTCTTGCGGATCTCTCCGATCACGGATGGCATGGTGATACTCCTTTGGTCTTGAAGAATTAGCCTTATCTGATAACTACTGGCAGATATACCCTCTTGCCGCCAGGGGGTGGGGTCGCAGCCCCAGCGCTGTTGAACACCCCGCCGGTGAGGCTGTAGCCGCCACCGTTGGCCGCCGGCCCTGGCTCTGCCTGCCCGATCGTGCTGACCAGGCTGTACACGCCGCCGGTCAAGGCTCCCCCGCCCGCGTCAACGGTAGTCCAGGTCAGCTCGTAGGGCCCGCCGGATTGGGCCAGGGCTGTCGGTGCTAGAATGGTGAGCATCGCCAGCGCGGCGATGAGCGCCATCGCAAGAATGCCTTTGGGTTTCATGGTGCTCCTCCATGATCAATAGACGACGATATAGAACGCCATGGGGTAGCGCCAGGGGCCGAAGGCGCTCGTTGTACACGAAATCGTACAAACCCAATTGAGTAGCGTGACCTGACTCCCCGCGACGGACCTGATGTGAAAAGCTTTCGCCCTGTCGATACCGGTCGACTCAACAGGATTCGCCACGATGAACCGCTGCGCCACGTTGAAGCCGAAGTTCACTTGGGCATTGCTGTTATTCCCAGAGTCTTGTCCTGTCCCGCCTTGTTCGGTCCAGGTTGCACTGAAGCCGCAATTGCCGCTTGCCTGGCCGGTAACACCGTTGTAGCAGGACTGAATTATCAACTGCTGAGAACCATTTTTGGAGGGGTCTGGCACAACCAATGCCATGGCCTTGGGCAAGCCTGCCTTGTCCAGGCTTTGGATGGCGTGTCCCTCGGCGTTGAGCGCGATGCCGCCGGCGGTGTTCTTGCCCCACAGCGCCGCTACACCCGCCGCGGCCGTCTGCCCGTAGACCCCGGCCCAGGTCGTGCTCTCGCCGACCACGCCCGCGCCGTTGGGCGACTTGCCCCACACGCCGTAGCCTTGCCCCTTGTTCTCGCCGTAGACCCCACCGGCAAACTGGCCGCTGCTGATGCCGACCACGCCGCTGGCGCTGGTGCTCTGGCCCCATACGCCGGCCCAAGATGTGCTCTCGCCCCGCACGCCTGTAGCGCCGGCCGCGGTCGCGACCCCCTTGACGCCGACCCGGTTGGCGGCCGTCGTCGAGCCCTGGATGCCATCGTGGCCGCTGCTCTCGCCCACCACGCCGACCTGATTGGTGCTCTTGCCGTAGACGCCGAACCATCTCGTGCTCTCGCCGAGGACGCCGGCGCTGTCAGGCGCCTTGCCGTAAACGCCGTAGCCCTGCCCGGTGTTTTCGCCGAGGACGCCAGCGGCGAACTGGCCCGCGCTGCGGCCGACCACGCCGCTGGCGCTGGTGCTCTGGCCCCACACCCCGGCCCACGAAGCGCTTTCGCCCAGGACGCCGGTGCCGCCGGTCTGGGTTGCCTTGCCGTGGATGGCGACGCTGTTGGTCGCAGTCTTCTCCACATAAAAGGCATCGCCTGCCGCGGCGCTCAGCATCGCTGCGCCCGGCCGCAGGCCGATGGCGTAGGGTACGGCGTTGAGCGGCTGGCGGGGGGACAATGTCGTGAATCCGGCGTCACCCGCGCACTGCACGGCGGTTTGCAGCCAGCGTTCATCACCCATGAATTGGTTGCCGAAGTCGAGCTGCACGGTGAACAGGCCCGCAGCCACCTGGACGTTGCTCAGCGATGCCGTGCTGCCCTTTTGGGCGCCGGCGCTGGCCGCGTCCCACAAGCTGAACTGGAAGCTGCACGTGGCGTTGGCGGGCTGGCCGTTCTTCTTGAGGTTGCCCTGGTAGGTGAACGCGCTGGTGAGCGCTGCCTGGATGGCGTTGGCGCCGTCGGATCCACTTGCGGCGTCTCCTTGGGCCGGCGCAGCCGGGCCGCCCTCCTGGGCGAATGCCGGGCCGGCGGGGAATCCACCGCCCAGAATCAGGGCGCACAACGCCAGCAGGATGGTGAGGGTCAAAAAGCGGGATCGTTTCACGGTAGGGCCTCCTGATCGTCGTCTATCTGGCGACACCGACCTGCGTCCACCGCAGGTCGCGCAACCGAGAACAGCCTAGCATGTCGGGTGTCCCGTTGTCGAGGGATGGATTCCCGTCGTGGCGGGAATTATGTGGATCCGGGGATGTGGAGGATGTGCGGGGGCGCAGCTTGCCGCGCCAACCGCGGCGAGCTGCGTTGAGTGTCCTAAACGACGCCCTGTTGGCGCAAAGAAGCGATCTCGCTGCCCGTCAATCCCAGTTCTTCGAGCACCGCGCCCGTGTGTTGCCCCAACGTCGGCGGCGGCAGGCGATAGCTGACGGCGCCTGCGCGCAGGTGGGGCGGGAAACCGAGGGAGCGCACCAGGCCGGCCACGGGATGCTCCAGCTCCACGATGAAGTCGCGCGCCAGCAACTGCGGGTCGGCCAGCGCCTCGCCCAGCAGGTAGATCGGCCCGGAGGGCACGTCGGCCTCCCGCAGGCGTTCCAGCCAGACCACCTTGGGCTGGGTCAGGAAGCGCTCGGTGAGCATGGCCTGCACCTCGGCCCGGTGGATGTTGCGCTGGGGGTTGGTGGCGTAGCGCGGATCGTCGCGCACCTCCGGCGGGATGCCCAGCATGTCGCACAGCCGGGCCCAGATGCGATCCGTGCCGCCTGCGATGATGATCCAGCCGTCGGCCGTGGGGAAGGGCTGGTAGGGCGTGATCGTGGGATGGATGTTGCCCATGCGCGGCGGGTTCTGGCCCGTGGCGAAGTAGCTGCCGGCCAGGTTGGTCAGCCAGCCCATCTGCGACTCCAGGATGGCGGCATCAATGGCCTGGCCGCGGCCGGTGCGCTCCCGCTCATACAGCGCGGCCAGGATGCCGATCAGCGCGTACAGGCCCACGGTCATGTCGGAAATGGGCACGGGATAGCGCATCGGCTCCCCGTCCGGTTCCCCGGTCAGGCTCATGATCCCGCTCATCCCCTGGGAGAGGATGTCGTAGCCGGGCTGGCCGGCGCGCGGCCCCGTATGCCCGAAGGAGGTGACGGAGACGTGGATCAGCCGCGGGTTGCGCGCCAGGCACGCCTCCGGGTCAATACCCAGTTTTTGCACGGAGCTGAACCGGGGCAGGTTGTTGACGAAGATGTCCGCTCCGTCAATGAGCCGGTGGAGGATCGCCTGACCCTGGGGTGTGGTGACGTCCAGCGTCAGGCTGCGCTTGTTGCGATTAGTGGACATAAAGTAGGCCGATTCGCCGTTGACGAACGGCGGCCCCCAGCCCCGGGTCTGGTCTCCCGTGCCCCGGCGTTCGATCTTGATCACGTCCGCGCCCATGTCGCCCAGATACATGGTGCAATACGGCCCCGCCAGCGCCTCGGTCATGTCAACCACGCGCAGGCCGGCGAGGAGGGGAGGTGGTAGATTGGTCATGGTGTGTCCGTGATACGTGATACGTGATACGTGGTGCGTGATACGTGGTGCGTGATTCGCTGATTCGTCATTCGTCATTCGCCGATTCACCGTGTCACCGCGTCTCCTGCGATCCCGCTCCCGCCGCTTCTCCGAGATCGAGGTTGCTGGGCCACCGCGCAGGACATTGATGAGTTCGGCCATGATGCAGATGGCGATCTCCGCCGGTGTGCGCGCGCCGATGGCGATGCCGATGGGTGCGTAGACGCGGTCGAACTTGACGGGGTCAATGCCCTGTTCTTCTGCCAGCAGCTCGAACACCGCATCTACCCGGCGCTGCGAGCCGATCATGCCGATGTAGGCCACAGGGCGATCCAGCACCTCCAGCAGGCATTCGACGTCGTGGCTGTGCCCGCGCGTCACCAGCACGATGAAGGTGTCCGAGTCCATGGGCATCGCGCGCACGGTCTCGCGCAGCGGCGCGGCGAGCGTCTTCTGCGCGGTCGGGAAGCGCTCCGGGCTGGCGAAGCTGGGCCGGTCGTCCAGCACGGTCACGGCAAAGTCGCACATGGACGCCATCTGCGCCAGGGGCACGGCGATGTGCCCGCCGCCGACGATGATCAGCTCCGGCGCGCGGCGTTGGACCTCGATGAAGACGGAGAGGGAATGTTCGATGTTCGATGTGCGATGTACGATGTTGGGGTAGCGCAGCAGGCGGTGTTGTCGGCCACGCAGGACGGCTTGCGCGTCGGCGATGACCTGCGGTTCCAGGCCGCCCAGGCCCAGGCTGCCCAGCGGTGGCTTGTCCAGCCAGATCACGGCCTCGCGGCCGGCAGAGGGACCGCTGATCACGGTGGCCAGCGCTACGGGCTCGCGTGCCAGCGCCGATTCGCGCAACGCTGCGATACGCTGTAGAGGCGGGGTCTCCCCGCCCGGGGCGGAGGGCGAGGAGACCTCGCCCCCACCCGCCGCCACTTGCGTCACAAACACATCCATGATCCCGCCGCACACGCCCAACGCCTGCATCGAGACATCCTCAGTCAGATCTACGCGCACGGTGGTCGGCGCGCCGGTCTGGATCACGTCCAGCGCGGCGCGGATCACATCGGCCTCGCCGCAGCCGCCGCCCACGGTGCCCACGTGCTGGCCCAGCGGGTGGATGATCATCTTGGCGCCGACCTCGCGCGGGACGGAACCCTTGACATCCACGATAGTCGCAACGGCGACGGTCTCATCGGCGTTGATCAAATCAGCTAACTTGGCGTAGACAGTATCCATAGTCCTCCGACGTATCCAGATCGGCCAGCACGCTGGGCGTGTCTACGGCCAGGTAATATGTTTGCCTGCGATGGGCTGCCAGCACATCCCGCAGGGTGCCGGTGCAGGCCAGGATTTCGGGCCACAGCCAGGCGGGCAGCAGGATGGGATGGCCGGCGCGCATCTCGTAGCTGGGGATTATGATGCGGGACCAATCGTCCGGCGCGCCCGCGGCCAACACCGCCTGCACTGTGGCGACCTGCATCTGCGGTTGGTCGCCCAGGCAGAGGAGGGCCGCCTTCCAGACCCCGGCCATCACCTCCTGCACTCCGACCTGGATCGAGCTCAGCATCTCGCCACTGGCGTAATCGGGATTGTGGGCGGTTTGCGCGGCTGTTCCGGCCAGGGCGGCTTCGACCTCCCCGGCGCGGTGCCCGGTTACGACGACGATATCTGCCAGCCCGGCCACCGTCAGGGTGGCCACCACTTGGCCGACCACGGTCGTCCCATCCCAGGGGAGGGTCAGCTTGAAACGGCCCATGCGCCGGGATAGGCCGGCCGCGAGCACAATGGCAGGAATCATGGGGCGATTATAACAGAAACCAGGTTTCTCCGCGAAACCTGGTTTCTATGTGCGCTGCCCCGGCGCAGGATCACTGCGCCGGCTGCGTGTTGACCGTCGGCACGACGCCTGGCCCGGGCACGATGATGGTTGGCGTGCTGCCTACGGGCGTGAAGATGATCTTGTCGGTCGGTTTGAACGCGCTCGCGTTGGCCAGGGCGGTCTGGAGCGTCAGGTAGGCCGGGTTGTCGGCGTAGAGCTGCGCCTTGGCGATCTCCAGCGCCAGGTCGGCCTTCGCCTTCTCGGCCGCGGCTTTGGCCTGGGCCTGGCTGATGGCGAAGTCCCGTTCGGCGGCCAGCAGCTCGTTGGCCTTGGTGGCTTCGATCACTGCCTGCTGCGCCACGGCCTTCTCCTTCTCCAGTTGGGCCAGGACAGTCTGCTGCCGGGCCTCTTCCTGAACGCGGCTCTGCGCCACGCGCACCTCGCCCTCCTGGCGGGCCTGCTCGGCCGCGGCTTCGGCGTCGGCCTTCAGCTTGTCCTGCGCGGCCTTCTCCGTGTTCAACCGGCTCTGGGTGATGGCATCCAGCAACGACTGCGCTTCGGGCGACAGGATCACATTGGGCACCACGACGTTGGCGATCTGCAGGCCGTAGTTCTGCGCCAGTTGGCTCAGCTCTTCGTCAATGCACTCGCGCAGCACATCGCGCGCGGTGCCGATCACGTTGTCGTTGAAAGTTCGTTCGCCGATGCACACCTTGGCCGCCTGCCGGGCCAGATTTTCGATCCGATCCTTGAGGATCTGCTCGCGTAGGTAAAGCTCGCTGTACTGCGCCCAGTTGCCTTTCAGGATATCAGCCTGCGACAGGTTGGGGCGGAAGATATCACCCGCCACCACGATGCCCAGCCGTTGCTTGTCTTTGGTGATGATCTCGTCATCCTGCACCGTGAACGGCACGGCCGAGCTCGGCACTTTCTTCAGCTCAACGTAGAGACCTACATCGGTGTACAGGCCCGGCCCGACGATATTGGTGATGCGGCCACCGCGGAACTGGATGCCGACTTCCTGCTGCTCGACGCGCGCCATGATGTAGAACAGGTTGCTGCTGGTCAGCACGACCGCAACGATCAGCAGCAGGATGGCGATGATGATGCCGCGCAACAAGGTTGTGTTAATGCCTCGCTTCATAGGGTCCTCCGTGTCCTGTGGGTGAATTTTATCGGGTGAAGGATCGCGTACTGACGCACGATTTGAATGCGCTGAACGCAGTATAGCGCGTTGGCCGTGTTGTGGCTGACAGCAAAACGACAATCTTCGGCCAGGAATCCACAGTCAGGGCGCCAGATCAAAACGGGGGACGTCGCAGCGCTTGCGAGCATCCCCCGTCGGTCGTCACGGCGTGGCCTAGTACAGGAACATCGGTTTGCCGAGCATGTTGGCCACCTTGGGCCGATAGTGCTCTCGGTCATACAGCTCGTCTACATCCACCCGCTTCGTGCCGGAGATGACGGTGCTGAGCGGGATGTGGGTGTATTTGCCATCGCGCAGCGCCACCATGCGGCCGGAGCGGCCCTGGTCGATCAGGTCGGTGGCCAGGTTGGCATAGCTCAGCGCCACCATGCGGTCCAGCGAGTCGGGGGCGCCCGAGCGCATAAGGTAGCCGAGCTGCTGGTAGATGATATTCTCGCCGGTGATCT
>DAOUAT010000318.1:0-12017 GCA_034433275.1 Anaerolineae bacterium | reverse complement strand
GGCACAGCACTATTACCTGAATGCGCCCATGCGTGTGGATAGCGCCAGCGTCGCTCAGGCCCTTGGGAACGATCATTCTGTTCGTGAGGTGCTGGATCTGGCGAAACAGTCGGACGTGGCGCTGGTCGGCATCGGCTCGATCGTCCCCAGCGTGTCCACCCAATACCACTCCGGCTACATCTCGTACGATGAGCTGCGCCGGCTCGACCGGACCGGCGCGGTCGGCGCGATCTGCGCGTCCTTCTTCAATTTGGACGGCGAATATATCGAAGTCCCCTGGTTCAACTCCTGCGTGATCGGCGTGGAATGGGCGGACCTGAAACGGGTTCCCACCGTCATAGCTGTAGCGCTCGGAAAACTCAAAGCCCCCGCCATCCTCGGCGCGGTGCGCAGCGGCGTGGTCGATCGACTGATTATTGACGATCTCGCAGCCGAAGCGGTTTTGGCGTTGGTGTGATCAGATAGCCTGATAGATCGCCAGGATGTTTTCCAGCGGCGTCTCCGGCGCGGCCTCGTGCGAGGGGCCGAGCACCAGCCCGCCGGCCGTGCCCCACAGATCGTGCGCGCGCTGCACCTCGGCCCGCACCTGCGCCGGCGTGCCGTTCACCAGCAGTTTTTGCACATCCATGCCGCCGCTGCAGCAGACGTCCTGCCCGTAGCGGCGGTAAACGCTCGCCAAGTCCATGTCGCGCGCGGACGTCTGCACCACGTCGAACACATCAATCCCCGCTTCGATCATCAACGGCAAGACCTGGTGTACGCTGCCGCAGCAGTGGTAGCTGAAGACCAGGCCGTAGCGCTTGACCTCGGCGATCAGCTTCCGGTAGAGCGGCTGGAAGTAGCGCCGGAACAACTTCGGCGAGAACATCATGCCATCCTGGCCCGCCACATCGTCCCACGCAGCATACAGATCGGCTTTGGCGCCAAACGCGGCCAGGTAGCGCCGGTTGAACTCCAGACAAAACTCCCCAACCTCACCGATCAGCCGTTCCGCCAACACCCGATCCAGGGCCAGGTCCATCAAGAACTGCTCCATGCCCCGCAGGTAGCTGCATATCATGAAGAAGTTGTTCAGGATGCCCGTGCAGATGATGTGGCGATTGCTGCCAGCCAGTGCTGTGTGGGATAGACGATCGGCGGGGCTACCTAACCTCCCGGCCCCCTTCCCTGGGAGGGAAGGGGGTGGCATGCTCTCCCCTCTCCTCGCAGGAGAGGGGCCGGGGGTGAGGTCCTTTCCTTGCCGGTTCACCGTGCAATCGAAATCGAAGTACGCCAGCCGCTGCGTGAGATAACCTGCCGGGATGTCACTCGCTCGTTCGATTCCGGCCAACGGTGGCTCGACATAAGCAGGATATTCGAGCGCATCAACTTCCGCGCTGACCGCCGGGATGCCGAGGGTGTAGAAGCAGGCCGCGTCGGTGATGTAGGGCGCCTGTGGTTGCGGGCCGCGGTAGGTCGGCAGGAAGGTGGCCCACGCGTCGGGCCGCGAGCCCGAAGCCCAGAAGTCCGCGCCCAGGTGGGCCAGCAGCGCCTCGGCCGCGTCGAGGCCGCCGGCCGGGTCGAGGCCGAAGTGCGCCATCAGCCGCCGCGCCAGGACTTTGGAGCCGCGGAAGTGGGTGGGGATGCGGTCTACCGGCTGGCGTCGGGCGGCTGCCAGGTAACGCTGTTTCCGATTCATCCTCACCCCACGAACTTTGGCTCAGCCAGCCCCTGGATGTCGGTGTGAACCACGAACAGGTCGCCTGACCCTGGCGCAGCCTGGCGCTCAGCGTCCGTGAGCATCAGCCAGGCGGTGGTGACGTACAGATCCTTCAAGTCGGGCCCGCCGAAGGTGCAGCTTGTGGGGTTGGGCACGGGCAGCTTGACGACCCGCTCGATCTTGCCGTCGGGGTCGTAGCGGGTGATGCGCCAGCCGCCCCATTGTGCGCTCCACACGCCACCCTCGGCGTCCACGGTCAGCCCGTCGGGCAGGCCGTCCGCCTCGGGTACTACGGCGAAGGAGCGCCGGTTGGCGATCTCGCCGGTGGCCGGGTCGAAGTCGAACGCCAGCAGCTCGTAGGCAAACTGCGCGGTGACGTACATCGTCCGGTTGTCCGGGCTCCAGCCCAGGCCGTTGGAGCAGGCCAGCCCGCCGGCCATCCTATCCACCCGGCGATCCGCGCCCAGGCGGTAGAGCGAGCCTTCCGGCCGGAACTGGTCGTCGGCGTAGGTGGAACCGGCCCAGAAGCGGCCGTGGCGGTCGGCCGAGCCGTCGTTGAAGCGCACCGGCCGGTTGTTCGCCTCCGGGTCGTGGATGAACTGGCTCTGGCCCGTGTACTCATCCCAGGTGTACAACCCCTGGCGGGTGGCGAGCACGAAGCCGCCCCCGGCGCGGCGCGCCTGGCCCGTCACGGGCAATCCCGGCGCCCAACGGGTGAAGGCTCTGGTCGCCGGGTCCAGACGGAAGATGGCCGGGCTGTTCCAGATGTCCAGCCAGTACAGCGTCCCTTCGTCGGCATCCCAGCGCGGGCTTTCGCCCAATTCACTTTGCACGTTCAGGACGTTTTCGATCTCAAACACGGTTGCTCTCCCTGCTGAAAGTTATGCCTGGTCTGTTGGATAGATGCGCTCCGGCGGCACGCGGCCTCGGGGCCGGGCGATGAGCTCGATGATGGCGCCGAGGTCCCCCTCGGTGTCCAGGTACGCGTAGTGCCCGTCACCGTCGCGGCCGAAGCCGGCGCCATCCATGGTCATCTCCAGCCCTGCCGCGTCTGCCTGCGCCAGCGCCGCAGCCATGTCATCCACCAGCACGCCGAAGTGATGGATGCCGTAGCCGTGCTCACGCACGAACTCGGCGTAGACGGAGTCACCCCCGATCGGTTCGATCAGCTCGATGCGCAACGACCCGATCCACGCCAGCGCGATGCGCATGGTATAGTCGGCCGGCTGGCCGCGATAGGTCATGTGGGCCACCAGCGGCTTGCCGTAGGTGTAGATGTGCCACGGCCCGATGCCGAACTGCCTCCAGTAGCACTCGACGGCGCGATCCAGGTCTCGCACCACCAGGCCCACCTGGGCGATGCCGCGCCTCAGAAATGGCAGGGGCTCGGGGGTCATTTGCGCTGGCATGTGCGTCGTCCGGCCCTGTTAGCGGGATGCCTGCACGGATTTGCCGCCCTGGCGGTGCATTTCCAACACCAGCCGGACGGCACGCGCATCGGTCACCAGGCAAGTGCAGAAGCGCCCGCGCAGGCCGGCCAAGATGGCGCGCGCCTTTTCGGCCCCGCCGGACACCGCGATGACGCGCGGGATGCGCCGAAGCGCCTGGGCGTCCAGGCTGATGGCTCGGCGGTTGGCCGCGATGTCCAGCCAATGGCCTTCGGCGTCGAACTGATGGGCCACCACGTCGCCCACAACCCCCTCCGCGATCAGTCTTTCGATCTCCCCGCGGGTGAGGTAGCCGGCGCGTAACAGGCTGGACAACTCCGGTTGCGGCGTACCGATACCGATCAGCGCCACGTCGGCCCGTGCGGCCAGTGCCAACGTCTCTTCGATGGTGCGTTCACGCCGCAGGGCCGCGGCCAATGCCTCATCTTCGACCAGCAGCGGCGCCGAGAGGAACCGGAACGACGCGCCCAGTTTCTGCGCCAGCCAGCGGCCCAGCTCCGCGCCGTCCACCAGAGGATCGCCATGGCCCACCGCGCCGATGAGCTGCACCACGGTGGCTCCGGGTAGCGGTGTGGCCGGCATCGCGCTGACCACTGCGTGGACGGCAGTCCCCCAACTGATGCCGATCACGATGCCGCGGCGTAGTGACTGCTGCAAACAGCGCGCGCCCAGCTCGCCCAGGCGCTTGAGGAGCAAATTGTAGTCGTCCGGCGGCTCTGCTAACACGATCGCGCTGGTCAGGCCGAATTCCTCGCACAACTGCCGCTCTAACTCGGCGTCGGTGCGCAGAGGATAGTGGACCTTCACTTCAACCAATCCTGCTGCCCGTGCTTGCTCCAGCAGTCGCGACACCATGGAACGCGACTTGTTGATGCGTTCAGCAATCGCGGCCTGGTCCAGGCCTTCCTCGTAATACCACAGAGCAACCTGCGCGAGAAGGTCAAGGCGATCATCTTCCATGGGTTTCTCCTCCGGCAGCTGTGCCGATTCCTGTCAGGAACTGATCGTTTTCAGCCAATCGGACATCAGCCTGGCAACTCAGGTGTTTTTGGCTATGTCCGCGGCGTTACTGATTATACCTTGTTCTTCGTTGCGCGCAATTTTTACATTCACATATGTGCAGTCGCTGCGCCGGTCAGCTCATCTTCCCAGGCCGCTATCAACGCCGCGATGTCGTCGAACACGAAGTCTGGGCCGTATGCCAGCGCCTCAGCGCGCGCCGTCGAGCCAGAGAGCACCATGATAGTCCGCAGGCCCGCCCGCGCGCCGCCGATCATATCGGTGTCAATCCGGTCGCCCAATGTGGCGGTGGTTTCAGGTGTCGCGCCCATCTCCGCCATCGCCAGCTCGAACATGGTCGGCTCCGGCTTGCCGATCGCAATCGGTTGCGTTTCCGCGCCGGTGGCGATGGCCGCGATCAGCGCGCCGGTCCCGGGCACCAGTCCCTCCTCGGTCGGCCGCGTCGGGTCAAGATTGGTGGCGTAGAAGCGCGCGCCCCCGCGGATCAGCAGACACGCTCGCTTGATCTTTTCGTAGTTGACTCCCCAGTCAATGCTGGCAACGACGGCCTGCACGTCGCTGTCGGCCAGGACGAAGCCCTGTTCGAGCACCGCCTCCCGCAGCGAGTTCTCGCCGAACACGTGGACGCGTGCGCCTGCTGGCAGCTCGCGCGCCATGATCAGCGCCGTGGCGGTGCCCGAGGTGATGATCTCGGCCGGCGCCACCTCGGCGCCCATCTTCCTCAGCTTGGCCGCGTACTGGGTCGGCGTGCTGCCCGAGTTGTTCGTCGCCAGCCGGAATCCGATGCCGCGCCCGCGCAGAAACTCGAAAAATTCCGGCAGCCTCGGCAGCGGATCGCTTCCCCGATATAGCACCCCGTCCATGTCAATGACGAGGTGGGTGATGTTGCGTAGATGTGTCAAGGTGTGCCCCCGTGGTGCGTGGTGCGTGTTCCGTATTGCGTATTGCGTGTTGCGTGGTGCGTCATCCGTCATCCGCCATTCGCCATCCGCCATTCGCCATCCGTCATTCGCCATTCGTCATCCGTCATCCGTCGTTCGCCAACTTCGCCAACCGGTTCCACGGCTCTTTCATGGCTTCCAGGATGGTGACATACTCCCGGTAGCGGGCCAGGTAGGTTGGAGCGGTGTCGGGGTTGGGCTGGTGTACGCGCTCGACCTGGACGACTTTGGCGACGGCATCGGCGTAATCGCGATAGACCCCTGCACCGATGCCGGCGGCCATCGCGACGCCGCGCGCGGCCACTTCCGCACCTTCGGGGACCTCGATGGGCAGACCCAGCGCGTCGGCGAACATTTGCGTCCACACGTGGCTGTGCGAGCCGCCGCCGGTCATGCGCGCCTTCTCGATCACGGCGCCAGCCGCCCGCAGCTTCTCGATGTGGTTCATGTGGCCGTAGACGACCCCCTCGTACAGGGCGCGCAGGACGTGCGCTTTGGTGTGCCACGCGCCCAGGCCGTAGAAGCCGGCCCGCGCCGTCGCCTGCACGTCGGAGCCGAACAGGTAGGGGTGGAAGATGATGTCCACGCTGCCGGGCGGCAGGGCGGCCACCTTTTCGTTGCACACGTCGTACACCGAGATGCCGCGCGCCTCGGCCTCCTGTTTCTCCTCGAAGCAGAAGTTGCTCACGAACCATTCCAGGTTGGTGGCTGAGGTGGCGCTGGCCTCGATGGTGAGCCACATACCCGGCGCCGCATAGAGGGAGCACTGATAAAGCCGCTTATCAATGATGGGGTCATTGGTTACGACTTCGTTGATGCTCCAGGTGCCCGCGATGATACACAGCACGCCATCGCTGATCACACCGGCCCCAATAGCCGCGGCGTCAATGTCGAACAGCCCGCCCGTGACCGGCGTGCCTGCCGCCAGGCCGGTGAGCGCCGCGGCCTCCGGCGTCACGTAGCCGGCGACTTCATGCCCCCACAAGGGCCGCGGCAGGGCTGGCAGTATCTCCGGGATGCCGTAGAGCTCCAGCAGCTCGCGTGAGTACCTGCGATTCGGCGAATCGAACAGGCTGCTGCCGCTGATAATCGTGTAGTCCGTCGTGTGCTCGCCGGTCAAGCAGTACTTGATGTAATCGGTACACATCATGACTTTGCCGATCCGGCGGTAGTTTTCCGGCTCGTGGCGTTTCAGCCAGGCCAGCAGCACGCTGGGCTGCGCGGCCCAGCAGGCTTGCTGAATGGCGGGGAAAGCCTGGTCGCGCACGCCGCCCGGCCGGTTCCACTCGTCCACGATGTCGGCCCCGCGGCCATCCATGGAGGCGATGCTGGGCCGAAACGCCTGGCCGTTGCGATCCAGCACGTAGAGGCCGTTGCCGTGGCCCGAATTGCCGATGGCGAGGATGTCGTTGGGGTTGACGCCCGTCGCCTCGATCACCTCGCGAATCGCCTCGGCGGTTTTCGGCCAGATGACGGCCATGTCGCGCTCGGTATAGCCGGGCCGGGGATATTGCACGTCAATCTTGCGGCTGGCGACCCCAATCGTGCGACCTTCGAGGTCGAACAGCGCGACTTTGGATAGGGTCAAGCCGTTGTCAACACCCATGAGGTACTTGCCCATGGACACCTCCTTGTTTACTGTGCGCAGCGAAACCCGTTGGTCGGGTCAAACAGGATGAAGTCGCCCGGAAAGGGCGGCAGCCGATAAGCTACGCGCGACTCATGGCGCTCGTTGATCCATGATCCCCCGCGCAGGGTGCGGGTCCCCGGTGCTTCCAGATCCTCGCGGCCATCGTGCGGGTCGTAAGGATAGCCCTGGTGCAGCGTGCTGCACCACTCCCAGGCGTTGCCGGTCATGTCACAGGCGCCGTAGGGGCTGGCTGCGCCCGCCTCCCGGCAGAACTGACCGACCGGTGTGGTGTGACGCAGCCCCAGTTCCGCGGTGTTGGCGCGCTGCGGATCCCAGGCGTCGCCCCACGGGTACTTGACCTTGCGGCCCTGCACCTGATCCCAGCCCGCGGCCTTCTCCCATTCGGCCTCGCTGGGCAACCGGCCGCCGGCCCACCGGCAGTAGGCCACCGCTTCGTACCACACCACGCCGACCACCGGCTGATCGGGCTGGTTCCACGCTGCCTGATCCCAGTACTGCGGTTGTATCCGCCCTTCGCGCGTTTTCCAATCCCAGCCGGCCCCGGTCCACAGATCGCGCCGGTCATAACCGCCCGCTTCGATGAAGAGCCGGTACTGCCGGTTGGTGACCTCGTACTGGTCAATCCAGTAGGCGGGCAAGTTGACCTGGTGCGGCGCTTCTTCCCAGTCGAACCAGTCGTTGGGACAGACGCGGCACTCCTGCAGCACGGTCGCGATCTCCTCGGCCGTGCTGCCCATGCGAAACGGTCCCGCCGGCACGAAGACCATCGGTGCGTCATCAGCCGGCCGCGTCTTCGTGGCGATGGGCGTCGGTTGCGGCCGGCTGCTCTCGGTGCTTGTCGGCCCCGCCGGCGCGGCACATGCGGCCACACAGATCGAGAGACACAACGCGAACGGTGCCTTGCCAAACCGGCTCAAGCCTCGACTCCAGGTGTTCGTCATTCGCTATTCGCTGATTCGCTACTCCCGAATCGCTCCATACGTCATACCGCGCACGATGTACTTTTGCATGTAGAACGACAGCAAGATGATCGGCACCACCACCATCAGGCCCAGCGCCGAGATGGCGGCCCAGTTCGGCTCGAACACGCCGATGGTCAGGCCGGGCACCGCCTTCGGGAACGGCAAGATGTAGCGGCCGGTCAGCAGCGTGGCGAACAGGAACTCGTTCCAGGTGAAGATTACGACGAAGAGTGAGACGGCCACCAGGCCCGGCGCAGCCAGCGGCAGGATGTGATCGCGGATCACCCGCAGCCAGGATGCGCCGTCAATTTGGGCCGCCTCCTCGATGGCGAAGGGAATCTCGTCAATGAATCCCTTCATGATCCAGACGACAAACGGGATGCTGGCCATGGAGTTGACCATCATCAGCAGCCAGTAGGTATCGAACAAGCCCAGGCGGATCGCCAGCAGGTAGAAAGCGACGACCGGTGCGATGGGGGGCATGAAGCGGAACGATAGCACGACAAATGACAGGTCGTTGCCGCCCGTTTTGTAGCGCGAGAAGGCATAGGCCATCGGCAGGCCCAGCACCAGCGAAATGATCAAGGTGCCGGTGGCGATGATGGCGCTGTCGCGCACCCCGCGTGCGCCGCCGTGCGTCCAGGCTTCGATGAAGCCGGCCGTTGTGAGCGTTTCCGGGAAAAAGCTGGGCGGAAACGTGCGAATCTCCATCTGCGTCTTGAATGCAGTGATCAACATCCAGTACAGAGGCAGCGCGGTCCAGAGGATGCCGATGATCACCACGATATAGGCCCATGCTTTGGATCGTTTCTGAGTGTCCATAATCAGCCTCCTTGACTCACGCCTGCCGTTGGGCGTCTTGCACGCGGGAGAGCTGGGTCAGCAGCATCTTACCGGCGGCGATGATGATGATGAGCTGCAGGACGCTGAGCGCGGCAGCCAATCCCAGGTCGAAGTATTTGAAACCGATAGTATAGGTGAAGAAGGAGATGCTCTCCGTGTTGTCACCTGGCCCGCCGCGTGTCACGATGAACACCAGGTCGAACAATTTGAACGCATCAATGAAGCGCAAGAAAACGGCCAGGAAGATGAACGGTTTCATCAGCGGCAGGGTCATGTCGAGGAACGCGCGCTTCCATGAGGCGCCGTCCATGAAGGCCGCTTCGTAGACCTCGCGCGACAGGCTTTGCAGGCCCGCCAGCAGCAAGATCGTCATGAACGGCGTCCACTGCCAGACATCCGCCACCACCAGCGCGGCCAGCGCAAACTCCGACGTGGCCCACTCCGGCGCTTTGATGCCCAACCAGGACAACGTGTAGTTCAATGGGCCAATGGTCGGATGGTAAATCAGTTTCCATAAGGTCGCGACGACGGCCGGCGTCATCATGAACGGGATCAGAAACAGTGTGGTCACTGCTTTGCGCAGCCTCGGGCCCACTTCTTGCAGCGCCAACGCCATAACGAAGCCGATCACCAGTTGGATCGCCACGCCGCCGATGGCAAACCAGGCCGTCACTTCGAGGCCGTGCCAGAAACGCGGGTTTGCCAGGGCTCGCGCAAAGTTCGTCAAGCCGACGAAGCTCATCCCCGTCTCCGGGTCCCATTTGCTGAACGCCAGGGCAAACACGTAGATGGTGGGATACAGGCCGACCATCAGCAGGAACAGCAGCCCAGGCGCCACCAGCGTCCAGCCAAACCGCTTCTTGTTGGCGGTGAAACTCGGCGGTTGCGCGGGTAGGACTTGGTTCGTTCTCGCTTTCGCCATAACGGTCATACTACAACTCCTCAAGTCAAGGATGAAGTCTGGGCTGGAGACTCAATAGATCACAGGTTTCGCGCTCGCAGCTTTTCTGTGCCAAAGGGAGGCTTCGCACTGACCGGCGGCCAGGGGTCGCAGACCCCCTCTGCGCCGGGATTGTGATCAACTGAGACTGGCAGCGATCCAGTCCAGACTCGCCGAAATGTTATCCCAAGAACCGTCCATACAACTGGTGACTGACGGGGGCCAGGGCCGGGTAAAGCTGTTTGTAGATCGTGAACAGGTCGGCGTATTTCGCCGTGGTCGCCAGATCCGGCTCGTAGACCTGGCCCGGTTTGCGCACCTGCTCGAACGCGTCCTGCTCATCGCGATAGATGCCCACGCCGATGCCCGCCAGCATGGCCGCGCCCAGCGGCGTCGCTTCCTCGACCTCCGGCACCTCGATGGCGCGGCCCACCATGTCGGCCTTGTTCTGCATCCAGAACTTGTTGCGGATCGCGCCGCCGACTACCACCAGGTGCTCAAATGGCACGCCCAGGCCCTCCATGGTGCGGACGATGTCCAGGAACTGGTAGCCCAGCCCCTCGATCACGGCGCGCAGCAGGTCGCCTTTGCTGGCAAAGTTGCTCAGGCCCACGAACGCGCCCAGCGATTGGGTGTCGTTGTCCGGGCAGCCGGCGCCGGACAGATGCGGCAGGAACATCACGCCCCGCGCGCCGACAGGAGAAGCCGCAGCATCGGCCATCAGGAAGTCCCAATCCACGCCGCCGCACTGATCCGCCTTGTGCCGGGCCTCGAACCCGTATTCCCTGCGATACCATTCCAGCATGTCGGACGAGACCGCGCCGCCCCAGATGCCGTACAGATCCCGTGCGACATGGGCTTCGACCGTCACGCCGGTCTTCTGTGCTTCCGGCGTCAGCACCGGTATGTGGGTGGCGGCCAACACCACCTCCCAGGTGCCACTCACGTCGAGGATCACGCCCGGCTGGATCGCGCCCACGGGCAGTGCGCCGCACAGGTAATCGTGCCCGCCCAGCACCACCGGCGTCCCTGGCGCAAGGCCGGTGATTTCGGCCGCAGCCTCGGTGACCTCGCCGATGCGCGTGCCGCTGGGGTAGGCCGGGGTCAGCAAGCGCCGGTCAATCTCGGAGAGGCCCAGGATTTCATCGGACCAGTCCAGCTTTCTCTGATCGAAGAGCAGTGTACACGAGGCCATGGTGTAGTCGGTGGCGAACTTGCCCGATAGCATCATATTGACGTAATCTTCAATCAGCAGCCATTTGTAGGTCTGTTTCAGGATTTCCGGCTCGTGTTCGGCCATCCAGAGGAGCCGCAGCGCGGTGGAGAAGCGCCAGAGGGTGTTGCCACCGATGGCGAAGCTCTTCTCCGCACCGATGTTCTTGACCCACCAGTCGAACTGCGGCTGGGTGCGGGGGCAGTGCCAGCTGATGAACGGGTAGAGCCACCGGCCGCTTTCGTCCACCGGGACGCCGTCCATGCCCATGCCGGTAACAGCGACCCCCTTGATCTGCGCCGGATCGTCGATCTGCGCGATGGCCTCCTTCATGGCCGCCGCGCTGCCGCCCCAGATTTGATTGGGCATCCAGACGGTCCATTCGGGATGCGCCGGGTCCGGGTGGAAGCGCTCGGTCGGCCGGCACGCGCTGGCGACGAGATTGCCCGCTGTGTCGTAGATCACGGCTTTCAATGTGGTCGAACCCAGGTCTATGCCCGCGAGATACGTCATTGTGTTGCCTCCAGTCAATGATCCAAAAGTTGTTCAGACGTTCAGCTCATCTTCTGGAATCGAGGCTTTAGCCGGTCACGCTCAATGCCCGGAGAGACCGGCTAAAGCCTCGATTCCGGATGTTGTTAAACAAACACCTGCCCCACCCCCATCAGGTCATCCCACGGCAGCGCCAGCGGCGTGTCGGACGTGATCGCCCGGATGATCGCGCGCAGCATGGGCAGATCGTCCGGCCCGATGCGCCCTTCGGCCTCCCAGACCGGCAGGATGTGCGCCATCTGCACCACCGCGAACGCGCCTTCCAGCGTGTCTTCCTGCATCACCGCCTGCGCCTCCGAGTAGGTCAACCCGGCGCCCATCAGCCAGCCCAGCCGGAAGGTGCGGCCGCCGGTGCAGGTGACGTAGAGGTCGCCCGCGCCTTGCAGCCCGGCGAACCCTGCCATCCGGCCGCCCATCAGCCCGACGATTTGCGACAATTCCTGGGCCGCGGCAGCAAAGAGCAGGGCGGCCGTGTTGTGCATCGCCGCGTTGATCTCGTCCGGCCCACCTGCGGCCTCCAACATGCCGCGCGCTGCGCCGATGCCGATGGTGTACGCGTTCTTGAGCGCAGCGAAGACTTCCACACCGACCGGGTCCGTCGAAAGCCACACCCGGTAATACGCGTTGTGGAAGATGCCCCGCAGCCGCTCCAACTCGGCGCGATCCGGCCCGCAGAACACCGTGCCGCTGATGCGCCGGCCGCTGAGCTCGTAGGCCAGCACCGGCCCGGCCACGGCCGCGATCGTGA
>DAOUAT010000317.1:0-1569 GCA_034433275.1 Anaerolineae bacterium | reverse complement strand
ATTTGAAGACGATCATGCTCCGGCTTGCTGATCAGCCGATCGTACCAGCGCGCAATGAGGTCAAAGTGATCGAAGGGAAGTTTCATCCATCGCCGCCGTGCATCAAAACGGGAACAGGAGCGGCAGCGCCAACAGGACTGCTGCCATGATCAACAATTGCAGCAAGATGCCCACGCGCAGGAAGTCACCGAAACGGTAGCCCCCGGAGCCGAGCACCAGGGTATTTGACGAGGTCGCGATCGGGGTCGCAAAGGCCGTTGATGCCGCGACCGCCACGGTCATCAGGAAGGCGTGGGGCGCGATGCCCAGGGTGAGCGCGGCCTGAAACGCCACGGGTGCTACCAGCACCGTCGTCGCCGTGTTGGAGATAAACTGGCTGAAGAATCCAGTCAACAAGAAAAGGCCCAACATTACAACCATCGGTCCCCAGCGCCCCAGGCTGTCGGTCAGCAGGTCGGCCACGTACTGGACGCCACCAGTCTTCTGGAGCGCGGTCGCCACGGGGAGCATGCCGGCCAACAGGATCAGGCTCTGCCAGTTCATATTCTTGTACGCGTCTTCCATGCTCAGGCAGCCGGTCAACACCATCACCACGGCGGCCAATAGCACAGCCACCACCTGGGGCACGACGTTGAAGGCCATCAGGATCAACATGCCCACCGTGCAAGCCAGTGCCACCGGTGCGCGGTGGGCTGCCGGCCGCACCTGGGCCATCTCAGCCGGCTGGCCTATGACGACAAAGTCGCGGCTTTCCTGGCTCAACAGGCTGATGGCCTGCCACGTGCCCTGCACCAACAGGGTGTCGCCGAAACGCAGCTCAGTGGTAGCCAACACGCCGGCCGCCGGCCTGCCCAGGCGCATGATGCCGAGCACCGTCACATGGTACTTGTCACGAAAGCGGCTGCTGCGCAGGCTTTGCCCCACCAACTGAGAGCGCGGGGTCAGCAACACCTCCGCCATGCCAAGCTCCTGGGACAGCAGGCCGCCTTCTGTGCCAGCCGCGGGCAAAATGCCCAACGACGCCGAGCGCGCCAGGTCCGCCACCTGTTCCGGGGAACCTTGCACGTGCAGGATGTCTTGCGCGTTCAGCAAGGTCTGCGCGCTGACCGGCTGAACGGGCAGCGGCTCTGTCCGGCGGTCGGGCCACGGCTGAATGCCGAGCACATTCACGCCGTAACTGGCCGGCAGATCGACCTCCGCCAGGGTTTTTCCGATCAGGGACGAGGCCATGCGCACGCGCACCCGAAAGAGGTTGCCGGGTAGGCTATATGCCTGCGCCAGGTCGGCCAGAGAGATGACTGCGCCAGCCCCGGCGTCCCCCGGCGCCCGTTGTGCGCGCGCCGGCAGCAGCTTGCGTCCCAGCAGCAGCATAAACCCGATCGCGACCCCGACGGCCAGGACCCCGATAGGCGTGAAGCTAAAGAAACTAAACGGCCGGTAGCCGCCTGCTGCTAACTGGTTGCTGACCACGATGTTCGGCGGCGTGCCGATGAGCGTCAACAGCCCGCCCACCACCGACGCATAAGCCAGCGGGATCAACAGCTTGGACGGACTGATCTTGGCCCGCCA
>DAOUAT010000316.1:0-2360 GCA_034433275.1 Anaerolineae bacterium | reverse complement strand
CGGTCGCCACCATCAGGCAGGAGACCGCGTCGTGGCGCTGGACGATCGCCAGCGTGGCGCTGCTGTTGGTGCTGTCACTGGGCGCGGCGGCGCTGGTGTATCAGGTGGGGACGCTGGTGGCTGGTGGGTAGAGGGAATTGAGGGAACTGATGGAACGGAAGGAATTGAGGGAACTGATGGAATTGAGGGAACTGGGGGAACGGAAGGAATTGAGGGAACTGGGGGAATTGGGGGCATTTGAGGGGGCGCGCAGGTGTTAGGTGAGATGTTGCGGTTGTTGGATGGGGGCGGGATCCGCTCCACGGCGGAGTTGGCGTGCGCGCTGCACGTCAGCGAGGACCTGGCGCGGCTGATGGCCGAGGACCTGGCCCGTCGCGGCTACCTGGCGGCGCTGCAGACCGATTGCGGCGCCGGCTGCACGGGGTGTTCATTGGCTGACGCATGTACGAAGCCCTCCGGCGCGGCCACACTTCCCGTGCTGGCGCTGACGGCGAAGGGCCGGCAGGCGATCACGGAGCGGTCAAGATAAAGTGAATCCCCCAAGGGGAGGCTGCGCGCTAGTGGCGCGCATTGTAATCATACAACGACCCCAGCCCTGCCTCCTCGCTGCGCTGGCCGGTGAAGTGCATCCTGAGCGCAGTCGAAGGGCGGTAGTCGGTTGGTAACGTGCTGGCCAGCCCGCGCGGCGCGCCGTAGGGCGTGTACCGCTGCGCGCGCACGGCGCCGGTGCTCGTGTTGTAGCTCACGCTGGTCGAGCCGCGAGCCTGCCCCTTCGTGCCTCAGGGCAAGCTCTGAGCGCAGCCGAAGGGTGGTCGCTCAGCAGGTAGTTGAGCGTGCTGGCCCCCGTCCGCATGGCGACGCGCGTCTCGCCAGCATAGTATTACGACTTCATCGTCGTCGCGCTGCCCGTCCACTTCACAATGCACTGCGCCACCTGGCCCAGGTCAGTTGGCAGTTCATACAAGCTGCCAACCGATGTGTATTTTGACGCGAACTCGATGAACATGGTCGCTACAACTTGGATGTGCCATAAGAGTCATCGAACTACAGATCATCGAGAGAATCGTTATCTGGAGCTTCCCCCAGAACTAGCTGATAGAGACCCAGTTGCCGCTCTACTGCGGAGCGAAGCACAGCGAGCGCGCGAAGATAGCCACGGCGCACTGATCGCCGCCACTGCGAAGGCTGGTCGCTACCGCTCTGGTGGGTTTGCGGCGGCAGTGCGTACAGCAAGGCGTCTTCACTGGCCAGGAGATCGTCAGAAAGCGAGCGGCAGGCATCGGTGTCAAGCCAGCCTCCTTGTCCGTGCGTGTACAGCGGCCTGATCCACTTCCAGTAGGGATCTGCATGCGCCACGGTTGAGGCGTGCTGATTGCTGGTATCGGACCTGATGAGTGACCACGTAGGGTAGCCATAGAACAGCAGGGCCACTCGCTTTTCGTGCCAGCCGATTTGCCTCAAGCTATCGGAAAGACGGGCCCAATCGTAACCAACACATGACTGGCTGGGAGTCAGCCAAGTTGAGAGCACAATCAGGAACCAACGACCAATTTCGCTGTTCCGATGAGCACTCATCATCACTTCCTCGACGGACGGCAATCTCCAGTCCCATGAAGCAAATCCATATCGATCCAGCCAGAAGGACTCACAGGTGATGGATCTCATGACATCCGTAGCTCGCTGCGCGATCGCGATATAGTCGCCGTTATCTGCAAGTCGACTCAGCGGCGCACATTCACATCTGAAACCCTCGTAGTCTAGTAATAGAGAAGCATGGTAGAACATATCACTCGCTCCGAGCAGTCGTTACTCTGGCAAGACCTTACGTGGCCCTCTAAGCCAATTGGGTAGACTCCGCTCCACCCACCCCTTGCTCTGTCCAGGAAACTGCAGCGACACATGACCCAGCGGATATGACCCGCCGAGAGGATTCCCCTGCATGTCAGTGACGGGCCGTCCGCCATCAAAGACTGCCTGTCCCCCGTTATTGCGCACGGCGTTGAGATCGACCTCCCAGTAACGATCCGCGGATGTAGGCTCCCGTCCAAATGAGTTGCGAATTCCCTCGCTGGGGGAGCATGCAGAACAGGATACTTTGCCGTCTCTACCCGGTCGCGTTTGAGGTACATTCGGATTGCTTGGTGAGTTGAAGAGAACGACTTGGTGATCAATTGCCGCAGCGGTAACGTTGTCGGCCTTATTCGCCAGCTTGGTCGCATCGCCCGCGGCGTCGGCCGCATTCAGCAGCTTGGCCGCATCAGCCGCCGTGTCGGCGGCACTCACCGCTTTGTTCGCCAGCTTCCAGGCCCGAAGGGCGTGACTGACCCCGGCTGGCACAATCGGCAAGGCGACTGAGGCTG
>DAOUAT010000315.1:0-4598 GCA_034433275.1 Anaerolineae bacterium | reverse complement strand
CATAAAATCCCAGGCAGGTGCCGCACGACAGGAGCTTTACCCCCTGTGCAGCCAAGGCGCGCAGATCATCCAGCAGAGGTGAACCTTCAGCGACCAGCTTCACACCGCTGTTGTAGAAGATGATGGTGTGGGGCTGCGGTGTTGTCTCGCCCAGGGCATGAAAGAAACTGCGGATAAGGATGGACCCCAGCTTGTCGTCGCCCCGGCCCATCGTCTCGCTGGTAACGCTCAATACCAGCGAGATGCTGGCGCGTGTCGCTTCAGTGTGATTGCTCATGGTTTTCTCCCGAGATCGCAATTGCGCAGTCAGGGGCGCGGCCTTGCTGCGACGCGTCGGAAGCGGGAATCAGGCAGGGGGTGCGGGGTTCACGCGGGCGTCCAGGCAAGGGGCGAGCGCCGTTCGGTGGGTCAGCCGATGCACGACGTGCATCATGCCGGCCACGGTTCACGTGCGGCGGTGCAGTACTACCACGGCGTCACCTCCTTTCCTGGACAAACAAAAACGGGGACGAACCAACAGATGGGCTTACTATAGCACAGAAAGCCAGGTTTGACAAACTGTGCAAGACTTCACAGTCATGTTCTCACAGCAGGCGGTGCAAGCGGAGTTAAAAATGGGAACATCCGCGTTCATCCGCGCTCGTCCGCGTCCCCTTTTCGGGTTAGTTTCGGAGGAGTTTTCATGCCGCGCGCCGCGCCGGTGCGAAGCCGCCCTGTGGGACGGCCCCTGAAGCCGGACGTCGCAGCTTGCTGCGTGGCTGGCGGCGTACCGGGGCGAGCCCCGACGTCCAGATTTTTCACCGCACCACCCGTACATCACGCGGCCCCACCTCCACGGCCGCGCCCGTCACGCGCACGGTCTGCGGCTCGTCGGTGAAATTGAGCAGCAGCGTGACGGGGCCGCGGCGCGCGGCGATCACGCCCGCGGGCAGGTCGTCGGCCAGGCGCACCACGCCAGCTTGCTCGGCCAGGTGGGCCATGATGGCCGCAGCCTGGGCCGCGGTGGGATACCAGCCCAGGTAGAGCGCCCGGCCTGCGCCAACCGCACGCTCGGTGAGCGCGGCAGAACCGGCGAATGGGCCGTCAACGTACTCGGCCAGGGCCGCGGTCGCCGGCTCCGGGGCCAGCGCCTCCACCCAAACCGCCGCGGGGCCACCGAGGCCTGGCAGTTGTGTCTCCAGCGCACAACCGATGCCCGGCGGCAGGCTGCCGAAATCGCTCACGGTCGCGCCGGCCAGGCCGCGCAGCACGCCCGGCAGCGGTTGGTCTGTGACCACGTTGCTGGCGGTCTTGAACCCGGAGCGCACGCCGAACAGCACCGTGCCGCCCGCCTGGGTGAACACGGCCAGCCGGCCCGCCAGCGCCTCGTCGGCCAGGAACGCGGAGGGTGCCACGACCACCTTGTAGCGACCCAGGTCGGCGTCGGGCGCGACGATGTCAACGGGGATGCCTTGCTTGACCAGGGCGCGGTAAAACACGAACAGGTGCCGTTGGAGCGAGAAATCCTGGCGGTGCGGCTGGATCTGCAACGCCCAGACGTCGTTGTAGTCCAGCAGCAGCGCGACTTCGGCAGCCGGCTTGCCCGCCGCGATGGCTGCCATCTCCGCCCGCTCATCGCGCATGGCCAGCAGCTCGCGGTAACCGGTCGCAGGGGTCGTGTCGTGGTGCAGCAGGCCGGAATGGTATTGCTCGAACGCGTAGCGCACCGCGCGCCAGCGGAAGTAAACGACCGCCTCCGCCCCCTCGGCCAGCGCGTGCCACGTCCACAGGCGCATCGTCCCCGGTCGCACCACGGTGTTATAGCGGCTCCAGTTGATCGGCCCGCACTGCTGCTCCATCACCCAGAAGGGCGCCTGCTTGAACCCCCGCGCCTTGGCGTGGCAAAAGCCGGTGACGTAGGGATCGCCCACGTCGTAGGCGAAGGCGTGGTCCGGCTTCTCCGGCAGGTAGAGCGATTCGCCCAGGAACTCGGCGTAACCGGTCGGGTAGGAGTCCCAGGCGATGAAATCCAACGGCCGGGCCAGGGCGTGGTAGTCTATCTCCTCGAAGTCACCCAGGACGTTGGTGGTGACGAACTGGCCGGCCGTGTGTTGGCGCAGCAGGTCTACCTGAAGCTGCTGATAGCTCACCGTCGCCTCTGACGCGAAGCGGTCGTAGTCCAGCAGGTGGCTGGGGTTGGCGCCTGTGGGGGTCAGGTTCGGCAGGCGGATCTCTTCCCACCGGCTGTAGGTTTGGCTCCAGAAGACCGCGCCCCACGCCTCGTCCAGCGCGTCGAGGGTGCCGTACTTGCGCCGCAGCCACGCCCGGAACGCGGCCGCGCACTGGTCGCAGTAGCAGCGCACCGTGTCGTGGCAGCCGAACTCGTTGTCAATCTGCCAGCCGGCAACAGCCGGGTGCGCGCCGTAGCGTTCGGCCATCGCCCGCACGATGCGTTCACTGTGCTGGCGGTAGGTCGGGCTGGTGGGGCAATAGTGGCGCCGCGTGCCGCTGTTGCGGGCCCGGCCTTGCGCATCCACCGGCAGCACGTCAGGGTAGTCGTGCGTCAGCCAGGCGGGCGGCGCGGCCGTCGGCGTGCCGAGCACGATGCGCAGCCCAGCGGCGGCCAGGGTCGCGATGGCCCGGTCGAGCCACGCCCAGTCGAACCGCCCCTCGGCCGGCTCCATGAGGGCCCAGGCAAATTCACCGATGCGCACGTAATCCAGGCCGGCGGCGGCCATCATCTGCGCGTCGAGCGGCCAGCGCTCGGCCGGCCAGTGTTCGGGGTAGTAACAAACGCCAAATTTCATGAAGATACCTCTGGAATGTAATGGTGGATGACCTGCCGGTACAACGTTTCCAAGCGGTCCACGTGCGCCTCAACCGTGAACCGCTGCGCCAGCGCCCGCGCATTTTCGCCGAACACGCGCCGGGTCGAAGCATCATCGAGAACCGTAGCCAGCCGGCCGGCGATCTCCGCGTCAGAGTCTACCAGGAAGCCGTTGAAACCGTCAATCACCAGGTCACAAAGCCCGGCATCGCGCCGCGCGACGACCGGCAGGCCGCCCAGGGCCGCTTCGATGAGGGTCATGGGGTGGATCTCGCTGAGCGAGGCGGTGGCAAACACGTCGGCGAGTGCATAGATCTCGGGCATCCGCTCCCAGGGGATGGGGCCGGTCAGCTGCGTTTGACGTTCCAGGCCGGCCAGGCGGGCGGCGGCTGCCAGCTCATCCCGCGCCGGCCCCGCGCCCACGAAGGCGGCGCGGCAGTCCGGCTGGGCCGCCAGCAGAGGCCGCAACGCCGCGAACAGCGCCAGGGTCCGCTTTTCCGGCGCCAGCCGCCCGACGTAGAGGATGACGCGCTCCGCCGGGCCGATGCCAAGGGCCGCACGGGCGCGCACCCGATCTGCCAGCGTGATCCGCTCCGAGTCGAAGCGTTCGGCCGCGACGCCGTTGCTGATCACCGCAGCGCGCAGCCCCGGTGCGACGGATGTGACGAAGTCGTGGCCCTTTGCCGAGGGACAAACCACGACATCGCACCCACGCAGGAACCGCGCCAGCAGCCCGGCGATCGCCCGCTCCGGCAGCAAGCAGCCCAGGGGCAGGTAGTGCCGGTAGGCGGGGTAGAAGGTGTGCAGCGTGTGCACCAGGGGCCGACCCGCGCGCCGGGCCGCGCGCCGGCCGGCCCAGCCCAGGTTGAACTCGGTGTGCGTGTGGATCAGGTCGAGCTGCTCGCGCGCGACGATGCGGTCAATGGCCGCCTGGCGCGGCAGGCCGAGGCGGAGCTCGATGTCGGGCCGAAAGGGGAGGGAGGGGAAGCGGTGGATGCGGTCGCCGGGATCCGGAATCGAGGCTTCAGCCGGTCCGGTGGTCACGGCGAGCTGATCGGGGATTGGAAATCCCCGTCTGAAAGTGAAAAGCCCCCGCAGGGGCTGCGTCTCAATGTCAGACGCCGACTTCTGGTCGGTGAATCCCGGATACGCCACCGTCGCCACCACGACTCTGTGCCCGCGGCGCTCCAGTTCGTGCTTGGCCTGGGCGATGACGGTCGTCACGCCGTTCTTGGTGGGCAGGTAGCAGTCGGTGAAGATGCCGATATTCATGACCTCACCCCCTACCCCCTCTCCTGCGAGGAGAGGGGAACGACCGCGCCCCCTCCCTCGCAGGGAGGGGGTAGGGGGTAGGTATTCACTTCCGCTCAAACTTCTTGCCGGTCGCCAGTTCGACGCACTTGTACGCGCCGTCGTAGATGCCGATCTGTTTGTTCTTGATGATGCAGTCGCAGAACATCTCCATGAGGTCGGTCCCGTCCGTGATCAGGTCAATGGCCTGGAGGGTCTGCGGGACGGTGCGGGTCTCCACCGTGCCGTCGCCCAACTCCGCGCCGCGGATCGCGCCCCACATCTCATGGCCGCCGACGCGGGCGTTGAAGATCTTGGGCACGGGGTAGAACGCCAGCTCGCTCGGCTTGGTGATCATCACGTCCACCACGCGCATCAGGTAGTTGGTGGCATACACGGCGTGGAAGGTGTTGTCGTGCAGGAAGACGTGCAGCCCGTGGGCCGAGCCATCCCGGATCTCGTCCGTCAGCGCCTTGGTGTCATCCCAGGTGAAGTGCGTCTG
>DAOUAT010000314.1:0-4943 GCA_034433275.1 Anaerolineae bacterium | reverse complement strand
GCGCACCGCCTGCAAATTGATCACCTCCGCCACCTCGAAGCGCGGGGGCAGGCTCCCGGCCACGGGCCGCAGCCGCACGATGGCCGGGAAATACCCCATGCGGCCGTGCAGCTCGGCCAGCAGGGCCGCGGTGATGAAGTTCAGCGCCGGCGGCACGATCAGCAGCGGTGCGGTCTGCCATTCTTCGGCGGTCAGCGGAACTTGCGCCAGCATGGCCTGCACCTGGGGCGCGAACGGTTGCCCCGCGTCGAACTGCGCGGGTGCGGCGATCACCCGCTCAACCGCCGCAGCAGTCAAAGCCTCCACCTGCGCCAATTGCTCAGGGGTGAGGGGATGGGAGAAGTTGATGAGGACCATAGGCGCTATCGGACTCCCGGCAACCAGTAGATTTGACCGCACATTTCATCGGCGGTGACACGGTTTAACAGCTTCAGCAGCCGCCGCGTGATCTCGCCCACCGGCGACTGCTCGGCGATAATGATTCCCCCGTGCGGGCGACCGCACGCCAGCCACTCACGGTGCAGCCGCAGGAAATCGGCCGCGTTGAAAGTGAAAAGCGCCCGGCCGTCGGCCGCGGCGTAGGCCAGTTGCTCCGGATCCGTCCGCCCCCAGCGGGCCGTCTCATGCGCGCTAACCGCATCGAACCCACGCCGGCGCAGAGCGGTCGCCACCGCCGGAGGCACATCCTCGTCGAGATAGAGCCGGATAAACAGAGCGGCGGACCCGGTCATGATCGGCTCAACCGGCGAAGGTGATCCGGCCGTCGGCTGCCACTTGCAGACCGTAGCGTTCGATCAGGCCTGCCAGCTGATTTTCCTGTATCTCTTGCTCGATCTCCTCGGTGTGATCGTAGTAGTAGCTCAACGCTTCATAGATCTGTGCCGGGGTCAGGTGCGGCAGGGCGGCCAGGATCTCATCCACGCCCAGGCCGAGCTTGTGATAGCCGACGACGGCCCGCACCGTCACGCGGGTGCCACGCAAGATCGGCCGGCCGCCGCACACCCCCGGCGTGCGCGTCACGTAGCGGTACATCAGTGCGTCAGCAGCAGCGTGGTCAGCCGGAATCTGCGCGGCGGCTGGCGTCGGGGTGCGCGCCACGCGATAGACAACCGCTGCCTCGTGCAGTTGAGCAGGCGGCGCCGGCTGAGGCGCGGCCGACTGCGCGACGGCCTGTTCCTGCGCCGCTTGCACCAACTGCTGATAGCGCCCAAATTCCACCAGCGCGGCGCGCGGCGTCCCGTAGCGCTCGATGATCACATCCTCACCCCGCAGCGCCCGCTCCACCGTCGCGCCGAAATTCTGCTGCACCTGGCTGGATGGTAACTGGATGACCATGTCTCGACTCCCCAATCGTCTATCTTATCCAAATTACACAACATAGATAAGTATAGAGCGACGCTGCGGCGCTGTCAAATGACCTCACGCGCTCGCTGGATACTCTTCCTCATAGATCATCACCAGCCCGTCCGGGTAGGCATGGTGGGCTACCTCAGATTGGGTTGCATCAGATACTTCGTCACAAACTCCGGTGGCGTCAGGCACTCGAAGCTGCCGGCTTCACCCGCCAACGTCTTCACCAACTCATGGTTGGCCGAAACGAAGCAGTCAGCGCGACCGTTGAGCGCCGTGAGATAGACCGTGACATCCTCTCGCGGGATGAGATCCCCGGTCTGCCACCGGCGGATTTCGGCGTCATCCAGGAGCACATAGTCCACCTGCATGTTCCGCCAGATGCGCCCAATGATTGCGCCGGCCCAATCCCGTCCTCGTAGGCGCCGCGCCACGCGCGCGACTTGCTGGAACAAAGCCTCGGACGTCAGGATCACTACGTCGGCCGCGCGCTGCGCACCGAAGCCGGCCCAATCCAGGATAGCTGCTTCCGGGCTGTCTTCGATGGCTGCGCCGATGATGAAGATGTTGGTATCCAGAAAGATGCGGTGCGGATGGGCTGGCACAGCCGCCTCGTCACTGTGTCATTACGTGTTCGTCGGCCAGCTCGCGCTTGACCTGCCGCACCAAATCCACGATCTGATCGCGCGTCTCATAACCGGCCTGGCTCAATGCCTGGCGGAACTCGCGGCGCAACTGCTCGACGGCGCGGGACGGCGCGCGCTCCTGGGCAGGGATGTTGATCATGGCCTCGAATGCCTCAACCCCCAACAGCACCGCCTTCGCGCGCCCGCGCGAGGTCACGATCACGCACTCCCGGCCATAGCTGGCCTGGTTGATCCAATGGGACAGGTTCTGGCTGGCCTCGCTGACGCTTACTAAGGTCATGGTGGAACTCCCCCTCTAGCATATTATATGTATAATACCTATTATACCCATCGCCTGATGTCCGTCAAAAACAGGGGCGGGCCGGCAGGGCGCCATCCACGCCTCGAGCATCGGGGGAGAGACACAAGAACCTTGTTGTCGGCGTTGAGCGCATACAGGTCGCGCAGCAATCCCACCAGCGCCGCCGTGTCCAGGCGGTCGAGGTGGGGCTTGAGGCGGCACCAGGAGGGAGCAGGGTGGGTGGGCATGTTCAGTCAACCTCAGCACCTTTCGCCCAGCACTGGCGCACCCAGGCCAGGCAGTCGCCGGGCGTCCCGACCTTGCAAGGCAGGACTTCGAGCCTGGGATTGCGCAAGAGATGTTCCTGATCGTGCGTGACCAGGTACCCCGCTCCGCAGGCAAGCGCCTCAGCGACGATACGGGCATCGGGCGCATAATCCACGATCGCAGCGGCACGCGCCTGCTGTTCACCGGTGGCCGTCGGCCCCACCTGTACCTGCGCCTGATGCAGTAAGGTCGCCAGGAGGGGCAGCAGTTCTGGCGCCTTGCGCCGGAACACCTCGTCGGCCTCTGTCAACACGGCCGGCCCCACCCAAATCTGGATCGCACCGCTTTCCCCCAGCTTAAGCAGGGCGCGCGCACCGCCGGTTGCAGAAAGCACGGAAGCGAAAATCGCGCTGGTGTCCAGGAAGATGCGCAGCTCAGGCATAGTCTGCCCGCACTTCCCGCAACGTCTGGAGCATGGACTCCAACGTCTCACCCCGCTCGACCAATTCGGCCGCGATCCGGTCGGCCAGCGCGTCCACTTGCGACGGTCGCCGGCTCAACACAAACACGCCGTCCAGGTCGAGCAGGGTCATCTGTTGGCCCGGTTGGATGTTGTGGGCCTGGCGCACCTCCTTGGGCAAGGTTACCAGGCCACGTTGGGCGACTTGGAGGGTGAAGGTTTGCATGAATGGCTCCTTTTCTGATGCACTGATAATCAGAGTGTCTGATTGTCAGTATAGCAGCGAACGAAGAAGCATGCAAACGCCGAGCAATTCACAGCGTTGCAACCGTGATCGCCAGCACCTCATCGCTCTTCAGCCGCGACCCCGCTGGCCGCGGGCTACCGATGCGGTCATCGTGGCCGTCCCAGCGTTGTTCGGGCGGTGCGCCTCGGCGCCATTCCTCTGCGTTGAGCGCGTCGGCCAGGCCCTCCCGCTTCAGGTTGATCGGGTTGGCCCCGCGCACATTGGCCGCGATGGCGTAGCGGCGCGTTGCCGGGTTATGCACGATGGCGATGTCCAGCCCCAGGGCGAACATCTCCTCTTTCACGATCGAGACCACCGGCGACGCGCTGATCAGGAAGCCGGCCGTCCGCCCCTGGCGCGTCGTGCTCCGTTGCATCGTTGGCAGCTCGGCCTCCTGGATCCGGCGCAGCTCGACCTGGCCCGTTGTCAGGTAGTCCTGCAGATCATCCGGGACGCCGGTCATATCGCCGGGCAACTGCCCCGCTTCTTCGAGCCAACGGAGGAGCCGACCCCCGGCCGCCAGGATGGCTGCATCGTCCCCGTTGTGGCGCACCCGCACGCCGACCGTCGCGGCCTTGAGCGTGGCTGCGCCGGCTGCCTCCGGCAGCCCTGTGGTATCCACCGCATCAATGTACGCCGCGATATCGTCCCGCAGCACCCGGTAAGTGTGGTTGAACAGCCAGGTCGCGCTGCGCTCGGCATGGCTGTAGTGGTGGTCGAAGTTGTTCAGCGCCGGGCTGTAGCCGATCGCCTCGCAGCCCGGCCGGCCGATATCGCCCACAACCACTGTCGGGTCCGCCAGTTCCGCCTCGGTCGGCGGCCGGCACGCCGCCGGCGTCTCCGCCCCCCAGACCTTGCGCGCCGCGTAGACGAAGCCGATGGCGTCGAGGTCGGGGGTGGGGTGGGTGAGGAGGAGGGTGGCGTCAGGATGTGAAAGCATCTGCGATCAGTACCTTTCTTTTTTCGCTATCAATGGTAACCCCATTCTTTCCTCGGTCGCGCTTTCTAACGCAAGGTTACGTCCCGCCTTATCGAGCTTCTTTGATTTGCTCTTGTTGCCAACAAACCACTCGAAGTTCTTGCCCTCCGGGTCGGGACGGGGTTGCGAACGCGGGTAATGGATGTGTTGGGGCAAGGATGAAGCTGGCTCACGCAGCAAAGCAAGGAGATCGCGGATGTTATCCAGTTGGCGCAACGGATGACCATAAGATGCAGCCATCGCCGTTTCGAAACGCTGCACCCAACGCCTCATTTCATCAGATTGCACCGGACGCCGTCCATCGTCTGAGGTGAGGGTCTCGTAGCGCGCACCCATGTCGAGCAATCGCATTTCTTCCACACGCAACCGCACACTCCCAAACCCGAGCGGTTTAGCGTAGCCCAAGCGGTGGCAGCAACCTTCGGCCCCCATCGTTTGGAGCACCCATATCAACGCGCCTAACTCCACAGGTGCAAGGTTATGGAAGTCTATCGTGAATTCGAAGACGTTGCCGGGAGTGCGTACGCCGCGCACAGTGCGATTCTGATGGTCTCGGCGGCGATCGGCGCGTTCGTACTCCTGGCGATTCAAAGCCGCGCCGTGGTGTCGGTAGACTTTGCGGCCCCGCAACCGGTTGGGGCCATCGTACCCTATGGTTTCGGCGGCGTTCGGCT
>DAOUAT010000313.1:0-17406 GCA_034433275.1 Anaerolineae bacterium | reverse complement strand
GATCTACCGTTACCTGGTTGTTGCGGCAGCGCAAGCGTTGGGCCCGGCGCAAGGCCGCGCCGGCGGCGGGCCAGGGTCGGGGCAACTGTCGCCGCTGCCGTGGCAGGCCGCGGTGGACAGCGTGCGGTTCCCACTGGTGGCGCGGCGGGCCGGGCTGTGGCCTGTGCGCAAAAGTGTGCGGGCTGCGCAAGCGATTATTGACGAGCGGGAGCTGCTGCGACACGCCCAGGCTGTGGCTGATGGCGCGGACTTGCGCCGCATCACGCCGGCCTATCGGCTGGCGCCCTCCAGGAAGGTTGAAGGTCATGGCGAGATCTGAAGTCACTGTCCGGCACGCGGTCGGGTTGCACGCGCGGCCGGCCTCATTGTTTGTAAAACAGGCGAAGGAGTTCCCTTGCACCATCACGGTGCGCAACATCACCGCGGATGGCAAGGTCGTCAACGCAAAGAGCATCCTCGGCGTGCTCACCCTGGGCGTGCAGCAGGGGCACGTGATCGCGATCGAGACCGAAGGCGAGCAGGCCGACAAAGCGCTGGCCGCGCTCCAGCAGTTGGTGCTCGACAACTTCGGCGAAGCATGAACGGGTAAGGCGCCATGCAGACTCTGACAGGCATTCCTGCCTCGCGCGGCATCGCGCTGGGCCCCGCGTTTCAGTTCCTCCGTCCCGTCCTGACCGTCACCAGCTATCCTGTCAAGGATCCTATGGTCGAATGGGCGCGCTTCGAGGCCGCGCTCTTGGTGGCGCGCGAGCAGCTGGCAGACGTCCAGGCTAGCGCGACTGCGTCCCACGGCGCGGAGGAAGCGGCCATTTTTGAAGCCCAGGCGATGATGTTGGATGACCCTGACTTGATGGAGGCGGTGCGTCTCGCCATCCGGCAGGAAGGCATCAATGCCGAAGCCGCTCTCAGTGCTGCGGCCGAAAGCTATGCCGAGGCCCTGGCCGCGCTGGACGACGAGTATTTGCGCGCGCGCGCGGCCGACGTGCGGGATGTGGCGAATCGGGTCCTGCGGGTGTTGCTGAATGTGGCCGAGTCGCCCACGGCGGGCCTCAAGACACCGTCTATCATCCTGGCCGCGGACCTGGCGCCTTCGGACACGGTGATGCTGGACAAGACGCTCGTGCTGGGCTTCTGCACCGCGGCCGGCGGCGCGACCTCGCACACCGCGATCCTGGCGCGCGGGCTGGGGTTGCCAGCCGTGGTCGGTGCGGGTGAGGCCTTGCTGGCGCTGCCCAATGCCGCGCCTCTCATTCTGGATGGCTCAGCCGGCCTGGTGGTGGTAGACCCGGATGCCCCCACGCTGGCGGCGTTCCGGCAGAAACAGGCTGGCGCCGAGGCCGCCGAAGCGGTCGCGCGCAGCCGGGCGCTGGAACCCGCGATCACCCGCGATGGCCGGCGCGTGGAGGTGGTGGCGAACATCGGCAACGTCGCCGGCGCACACACGGCGCTGGCGGCCGGCGCGGAGGGCGTGGGCCTGCTGCGCACGGAATTCCTGTTCCTGGAGCGGGCCAATCTGCCCACAGAGGAGGAGCAGTATCGGGCGTACAAGGCTATCGGCGACGCGTTCGGCGGGTTGCCGGTGGTGCTGCGGACGCTGGATGTGGGCGGCGACAAGGAGCTGCCCTACCTGAACACGCCCGCCGAGCAGAACCCGTTCCTGGGCGTGCGCGCCATCCGGCTCTGCCTGGCGCGGCCCGAGCTCTTCAAGCCGCAGTTGCGCGCCGCGCTGCGCGCGGGCGCGGGCAACGGCCTCAAGCTGATGTTCCCGATGGTGGCGACCGTGGGCGAGGTGCGTCAGGCGCGCGCCTTGTTGGAGGCGTGCCGGGCGGAGTTGCGCGCCGAGGGGCAACCGGTCGCGGAGGCGCTGGAAGTCGGGATCATGATCGAAATTCCGGCCGCGGCCGTGGTGGCCGATCAGCTGGCCAAAGTGGTGGATTTCTTCTCCATCGGCACCAACGACCTGAGCCAGAACACCATGGCCGCAGAACGCACCAACGCAGGAGTGGCATCGCTGGCCAACGCGTTCCAGCCCGCGGTGCTGCGCCTTATCCGCCAGGTGATCGACGCGGCGCACGCGGCCGGCAAGTGGGTGGGGCTGTGCGGTGAGCTGGCCGGTGAGCCGCTGGCGATCCCGATCCTGCTCGGCCTGGGGCTGGACGAGTTCAGCATGAACGCGCCGGCCATCCCCACGGCAAAAGAGGTGCTCCGCACGCTGCACACGCAAGAGGCGCGAGTGATCGCTGCCGCGGCGCTGGCGCTGGAAAACGCCGAAGAGGTGCAGGCGCTGGTGCGCAGCCGGATGAGCTAAGCGCGCGCCATTTGATGGCCGACTCGCCCGGCGGCCATGCACTCCCTTCGAGCGCCGGCAAGACCCCGCTGGCCCGCCCCGCCCCTCGATTCTCCCGCGCACATTGGCGCTGCCCGCGGAGGCAACCCGCCTTCCGCCGGCCGCACCCGCTAACACCGCCCCACGGCACCCTGCCCCGTGACTTAGTACACACAAGAGCCATCCCCACCGCCCGCTACCGCCACCCAAACGCAGACAACCCATCATCCGCCCCGCCGCACAGCGCACAGCTTCCTTGGAACAGCACCGGCGACTTATTGCGTTATCCCTCCACGCGCGACGTTTGCCCCCTGGCCTACGATCAGCTACAATGCTCCCCGTTGTTCACTGCCGAACGCTCCGCGTCGCCGCGAGATCCACCGTGGAAGAGTGCATGTACAAACGTATCGTCGTCAAACTCGGCACTAGCGTGCTCACCGGCGGCACGCGGCGGCTGGACCGCGCCCACATGGTGGAGATCGCCCGGCAGTGCGCCGCGCTGCGCGGCCAGGGACTCGAAGTCATCATCGTCACCTCCGGCGCGATCGCGGCCGGCCGGGAGCGGCTGGGCCATCCGACCTTACCCCCAACGGTTGCCGCCAAGCAAATGCTGGCCGCGGTCGGCCAGGGCTGGCTGATGCACGTGTGGGAGAGCCTCTTCGACATCTACGGCCTGCACGTCGGCCAGATGCTCCTCACGCGTGCGGATGTGGCCGACCGCAACCGCTTTTTGAACGCGCGCGACATGCTCGTGGCGCTGTTGGAGCAGGGGATCATCCCCATCATCAACGAGAACGACGCGGTCGCCACGGCCGAGATCAAGGTGGGGGACAACGACAACCTGTCGGCGCTGATCGCGGTGCTGGCCGAGGCCGACCTGCTGCTGCTGCTCACCGATCAGCCCGGCCTGTTCACCGCCGACCCGCGCACCCACCCGGACGCGCAGCTCATCCCGGAGGTGCGCGAGATTGACGAGGGCCTCCGCACCCTGGCTTCCGGCAGCGTCAGTGGTTTGGGGGTGGGCGGCATGACCACCAAGCTGCAAGCGGCGGACGTCGCCCGCCGCGCCGGCGCCGACGTGGTGATCGCGGCCGGCCGCGCGGCCGACGTGATCGTGCGCGCGGCCAACAACGAAGCGGTGGGGACGCGCTTCCCGGCCCTGGAGGCGCCGCTGGAGAACCGCAAACGCTGGATCTTCGGCGGCACTGCGCCGGCCGGCCGCGTGATCGTGGACTCGGGCGCGGCGCGGGCGTTGCGCGAGCGGGGCGGCAGCCTGCTCCCGGCTGGCATCACCCTCGTCGAGGGCGACTTCGGCCGCGGGGACACCGTTCTCATCGTCGGGCCCCGGGGCAAGGACCTGGCGCGCGGCATCGCCCGCTACGCCAGCGCTGATCTGGAGCGCATCCGCGGCCACCATTCGGACGAGATCGCCGATCTGCTGGGCTACACCCTGGGGCCGGTGGCGGTGCACCGGAACGATATGATTTTGGTGTGACAGGCATCAACACTGCAAAGGAGATACCATGAACAAGGTGGAGAAGGCGGGAACGGCTGCGGCCGTCCCGGCAGACAACGACATCGCCACGCGGGTCGAGGCGCTCCTGGCGCGCATGAGCCTCGCCGAAAAGATCGGACAGCTCAACCAGGTCGGCGGGGCTGATTTCGCCCCCGGGCCCAAGGCCGAAGAGCAAATCCGCGCGGGCGGGGCCGGTTCCGTCCTGTGGCTCAACGATACCCGACGCTTCAACGAGCTGCAGCAGATTGCCGTCGAGGAGAGCCCCTCGGGCATCCCGCTGCTGTTCGCCCTGGATGTCATCCACGGCTACCGGACGATCTTCCCCGTCCCGCTGGCCCTGGCCGCCTCCTGGGACCCGGCCGTGCCTGAAAAATCGCAGGCCGTGGCGGCCAGGGAGGCCCGCGCCGCCGGGCTGCACTGGACCTTCGCCCCTATGCTCGACATCGCTCGCGATGCGCGGTGGGGCCGCATCGTGGAAGGCGCGGGCGAAGACCCCTACCTGGGCGCGGCGATGGCCGCCGCACAGGTGCGCGGTTTCCAGGGCGATGACATCGCAGACCCTGAGCGGGTACTGGCCTGCGCCAAGCACTTCGCCGGCTATGGCTTCTCGGACGGCGGCCGCGACTACGACTCGGTCTACCTGTCCGAGACGCAGCTGCGCAACGTCGTCTTCCCGCCCTTCCTGGCCGCGGTGAAGGCCGGCGTAACCACCTTTATGAGCGCCTACATGGATCTCAACGACGTCCCGGCCAGCGGCAACCGCTGGCTGATGCGCCAGGTCTTGCGCCAGGAGTGGGGCTTCCAGGGCTTTGTGGTCTCGGACGCGTTCGCGGTCGGCAATCTGCTGATCCAGGGCCACGCTCGTGACCGCCGCGACGCCGCGCTGCGGGGGATTAAGGCTGGCGTTAACATGGACATGTCCAGCTACACCTACACCGAGGGCGTGGCCGGGCTGGTGGCCGAAGGCGCCCTGTCCGTGGCCGAGATCGAGGAGCTGGTGCGCCCCATCCTGGCCCTCAAGGTCAAAATGGGCCTCTTTGAACGGCCCTACGTGGACGAAGGGCTGCTGGCCGAAGTGGTTGCGCGCCCCGAACATCGCCAGACCGCGCGGTGGGCCGCGCAACGTTCGATGGTGCTGCTCAAGAACGAGGGTGGCTTGCTGCCGCTCAAGCGGGACCTCAAAAAAGTGGCCGTGATCGGCCCGCTGGCCGACTCCATGGAGGCCACCGAGGGTTCGTGGATGGTCTTCGGCCACACGTCGGCCGCGGTGACGGTCCTTCAAGGTATCCGTGCCAAACTGCCCGACGCCCAGGTTTCCTACGCGCCCGGCCCCGAGATCCGTCGCGACATCCCATCCTGGTTCGAGAGCGCCATGATTGGTCCGGCCCCCAAACCCCGCCAGACCGCCGAGGAGGCCGAGGCTGCCTTCCAGGCCGCGGTGGAAACCGCCCGCGCCGCTGATCTGGTCGTGATGGTGCTGGGCGAGACCGCCGAGATGGCCGGCGAGGCCGCGTCGCGCGCCGCGTTGGATCTGCCCGGCCGGCAGGAGGAGCTGCTCAATGCGGTCGCGGCGCTGGGCAAGCCGGTGGTGCTGGTGCTGCTGAACGGTCGGCCGCTGAGCATCAACTGGGCCGCCGAGCACATCCCCGCCATCCTCGAGGCCTGGGAGCCGGGCGGCGAGGGCGGACATGCCGTGGCCGATATCCTGTTCGGCGACGTGAACCCGGGTGGCAAGCTGCCGGTGACCTTCCCGCGCCAGGGCAGCCACGCGCCGCTCTATTACGCCCGCAACCTGACCCACTCGCCTGAAGGCAGCCCCATGTACAACCCGCGCTACTGGGACGGCCTGCCGACGCCGCTCTACCCCTTCGGCTACGGCCTGAGCTACACGTCCTTTGCGTTCGCCAATCTGGTGGTCTCGGCGCCGCAGGTTAAGATCGGCGACAGCGTGACCGTCAGCGTGGACGTGACCAACACCGGCCAGGTGGCCGGTGACGAGGTGGCCCAGCTCTACATCCACCAACGCTGGGGCAGCGACTCGCGGCCGATGCGCGAGCTGAAAGGCTTTGAACGCGTCACCCTCCAGCCCGGCGAGACGAGGACGGTGACCTTCCGCCTCGGCCCAGATGAGCTCGGGTACTGGAGCACCAACGCCGGCGCGTGGGTGCAAGAGGCTGCAGCCTTCGACGTCTGGGTCGGCGCCGACTCGTTGGCGACGCTCCACGCGGCATTTGAAGTCGTTCGTTGAGCAGGAGATCCCATGTCAACACTAACCCCTGCCTACCGCGATCCATCGTTGAGCGTCGGAGAACGCGTGGCTGACCTGCTCGGTCGCATGACGTTGGAGGAGAAGATCGGGCAGCTCATCATGTGGAACGGGCAACTCGATGACCTGTCCTTCATCCAAACCCGCCATGCCGGTTCGATCCTGCACGTCTGGGGCGAGAAGCTGGCGCACGCCATGCACCTGGCGGCCACGAGCCGGCTCGGGATCCCGCTGCTGGTGGGCGAGGACGCCATCCACGGTCACTCGTTCTGGAAGGGCGCGACCATCTTCCCGACCCAACTGGCGCTGGCGTGCAGTTGGAACCCTGCGCTGCTGGAGCGGGTGGGCCGGGTGACGGCGGAGGAGGTCGTCCCGACCGGCATCCACTGGACCTTCTCCCCCGTGCTGTGCCTAACGCGCGACCTGCGCTGGGGCCGCACCGGTGAGACTTTCGGTGAAGATCCTTATCTGATCGGCGAGCTGGCCGCGGCGCTGATCCGCGGCTACCAGGGCCGGGGATTGGGCGATCCGACGGCCATCCTCGCCACGGCCAAACACTACGCCGGCTACTCGGAAACCCAGGGCGGCCGAGATGCGTCCGAGGCCGATCTCTCGCAGCGCAAACTGCGCAGCTACTTCCTGCCGCCCTTCGAACGCGCCGTGCGGGCCGGGGCCATGACCTTTATGACGGGCTACCAATCCATCGAGGGCGTGCCGTCCACCTGCAACCGTTGGCTGCTGACCGAGGTGCTGAAGGACGAATGGGGTTTCGAGGGCGTGGTCGTGACCGACTGGAACAATGTCGGCCGGCTGGTGATCGAGCAGCGGGTGTGCGCGAACTACACGGAAGCCGCGATTGTTGCCGTGCGGGCCGGGAACGACATCATGATGACCACCCCCGAGTTTTACGAAGGCGCCATCGAAGCCGTCCGCACCGGGCGGCTGGCGGAGGGTGAGATCGACGCGCCCTGCGCCCGGCTGCTGGCGCTCAAGTTCCGCCTGGGTCTGTTTGAGAATCCGCGCGCGCCGGACCTGGCGCGCGCCGCGGCCGAGATCAGCCGGCCGGAGCACCGGGCGACCAACCTTGAGGCGGCGCGCCAGAGCCTGGTCTTGCTGCAGAACAACGGCCTGCTGCCCCTTGACCCAAAACAGGTGAAGTCCATCGCGGTGATCGGGCCCAACGCCGACGACGACCTGTCACAACTGGGCGACTGGTCGTTGGGCTCCCCGCAGCACCCACCGGAGGCCGGCAAGCACCCGCGGGAGAAGACGACCACCGTGCTCGACGGCATCCGGGGCCTCGCGCCCGCGGGCCTGGCCGTGTACTATGCGCGCGGCTGCTCGATCATCAACGACGATTTGTCAGGCATCCCGGCGGCCGCGGTTGCGGCCCAATCCGCGGATGTGATCGTGGCCGTCGTGGGCGATCACCTGGACTTCATCGGCGAGACCAAGAGCACCGCCACGTTGGAGCTGCAGGGCGGCCAGATCGCGTTGCTGGAGGCGCTGGAACGGACCGGCAAGCCGTTGGTAGTGGTGCTGGTCAACAGCAAGCCGCTGGTCCTGCCGCCTGCTGTCCGACGCGCCGCTGCGGTCATCGAACTATTCAACCCCGGCATGGCAGGCGGTCAGGCACTGGCCGAGGCGCTGTTCGGGTTGCTCAACCCCTCCGGCAAGCTCACGATCTCGTTCCCGGTACACGTGGGCCAGCAGCCGGTGTTCTACAGCCAGGTGCGCGGCCAGCACGGCGACCGCTACGCCGACCTGACCCAGGAGCCGCTTTTCCCGTTCGGGCATGGCCTCAGCTATACGGAGTACGCGTATTCCAACCTGCGGCTGGCCTCCCCCGTCCTGGCCTCAGGGGAAACGGCGCATGTTTTGGTGGATATCCAAAACGTCGGGCCGCGGGCGGGCGTGGAGATCGTGCAGGTCTACGTCAGTGACGTGGTCACATCGGCCACCTGGGTGGACAAGGCGCTGAAGGGTTACGCCCGCGTCGAGTTGGCGCCGGGCGAGAAGCAAACCGTGCAGGTGGCGCTGCCCTGGCAGGCGTTCCAGATCGTGAATGCTGCCGGCGTGCCCGTGGTGGAACCCGGCGAGTTCGAGATCCTGGTTGGCCCCTCCTCGCGCGGCCGCGATCTGCTGCGGGCGAAATTGATGGTCGGGTAGAAAACTCTTCAGAGAATGGAACCTCAATGAACATCTTGACAAGAGCGAGGCGGTATCCGAGGCTAGGCCTCGTCCTGCTGGCATTTGTCGCCTTTATCGCGCTGGGGCTGCCCGACGGCCTGCTCGGCGTCGGCTGGCCCTCGATCCGGGCCGGGTTTGGCGTGCCGCTGGATGCCATCGGCCTGTTCCTCACCGCGGCGACCATCGGCTACATGACATCGAGCTTCCTCAGCGGGTGGCTGCTCGCCCATGTCGGCGTGGGCCGTATGCTGGCGGCCAGCTGCGGCCTCACCGGGCTGGCGCTGATCGGCTACACGGTGGTCCCGCACTATGGGCTGATGGTGCTGCTCGGCGTGTTCGCCGGGTTGGGGGCGGGTGGGATTGACGCCGGGCTCAACACCTACGTCGCCACCCATTTCGGCGAAGGGCTGATGCAATGGCTGCACGCCTCCTGGGGCGTCGGCATCACCACCGGCCCCATCATCATGACCATCGGGCTGACGGCTCTGAACTCCTGGCGGTTCGGCTACCGGGTCGTGTGGTTTTCAACTGACGCTGGCCGCCTGCTTCGTGCTCACCCTGGCCCTGTGGCAGCAGAACCAGGCGCCGGCGGCCGGCGAGGCCGAGAAGAAGCTGACGGATTACAAGACCCCGCTGGGCGAGACGCTGCGGCAACGGCAGGTCTGGCTGAGCGTGCTGCTCTTCTTCCTGTATGTGGGTGCGGAAGGCTCGCTGGGCACCTGGGCCTACACGCTGCTGACCGAGTCTCGCGGGGTGGATAAGACGCTGGCAGGGTTTTTCACGGGCAGTTACTGGTTCACCTTCACCATCGGCCGGATCCTGGCCGGGGTGATCGCCCGACGGGTGGGGGTCAACAGGCTGGTGCTGGGCGGGCTGGCCGGCGCGTTGCTGGGCGCGCTGTTGCTGCTCTGGAATCCCGCCGAAATCGCGAACGTGGTTGCGGTGGCCCTCATCGGCGTGGCGATCGCCCCCATCTTCCCGGCGATGATGTCGGGCACCCGAACGCGGGTCGGCGATCACTTCGCGGCCAACACCATCGGGATGCAGATGGCCGCGACGGGCCTCGGCGGTGTGGTCATCCCCACCACCATGGGCATCCTGGCGCGCCGCATCTCGCTGGAGGTCATCCCGGTCTGCCTGTTGGTGGTGTATGTCGGGCTGGCCGGGGTGTATCTCCTGGCGACCAGGCCGCGGAAGGCGCAGGCTGCGACCGTCCCAGCGTAAACGGCTAACCCGAAAATGGGACGCGGACGAGCGCGGACAAACGCGGATAACTGGTATTTCCATCTCCGCTAAAGAGCAGGTGAAGATGAAGGATTTGACAACAATAGGCCAGGCGGCGCGGGCCGCTGGCCGCCAGTTGGCCGTGCTGCCGACGGCGCGGAAGAACGCGGCGCTGCACGCCATCGCGGGTGCGTTGGACGCCCGAACTGGCGAGGTGTTGGCCGCAAACGCACAAGACATCGCGGCCGGCCGCGCCAAAGGCCTCAGCGAGGCGATGCTCGACCGGCTGCTGCTGAACGAGAAACGGGTCGCCGCGCTGGCGGCCGACACGCGGCACGTGGCGTCCCTGCCCGACCCGGTGGGCGCAGAGTACGATGGCCGCGTGCTGCCCAACGGCATACGCCTGTGCAAGCGCCGCATCCCCATCGGCGTCATCGGCGTGATCTACGAGGCGCGGCCCAACGTCACCATTGACATCGCGACGCTCTGCCTGAAGACCGGCAACGCCGCGATTCTGCGTGGGGGCAGCGAGACGCTGCACAGCAACCTGGCGTTGACCGTCGTGATCCAGGACGCGCTGGCGGCAGCCGGTCTACCGGCCGCCGCAGTGCAAACCATCACCGACCCGGATCGCGCGCTGGTGACCGAGTTGCTGCGGCTGGATAAGTACGTGGACATGATCATCCCGCGCGGGGGCGCGGGGCTCCACCGCCTCTGCCGGGAGCAGGCCACCATCCCGGTGATCACCGGCGGGATCGGCATCTGCCACATCTTCGTGGACGCCAGCGCCGACCTGGCCCGCGCCGTGGACATCGTGGAGAACGCCAAAGTGCAGCGGCCCAGCGTGTGCAACGCGCTGGACACCGTGCTGGTGCACCGCGCCGCGGCCGAACGCTTCCTGCCCGCGCTGGCCGAGCGGCTGGCGCGCAGTCAAGTCGAGCTGCGCGCGACGCCCGATGCGCTGGCGATCCTACAAGGCGCAGGGACGGCGGCAAAGATCGTCCCTGCGAGCCCCGATGACTTCGACACCGAATGGCTGGCGCTGATCCTGGGCGTCAAGCTCGTGGATACGCTCGACGAGGCCATCGCGCACATCCAGGCGCACAGCACCGAGCACTCCGACAGCATCCTCACTGCCGACCTGCGCCACGCGCACCGTTTCGTGGACGAGATCAACTCCGCGGCGGTGTACGTCAATGCCAGCACCCGCTTCACCGACGGCGGCCAGTTCGGCTTGGGCGCCGAGGTCGCGGTCAGCACGCAGAAGCTCCATGCCCGCGGGCCGATGGGACTGGAGGAGCTGACGACGTACAAGTGGATCGGGATCGGGGATGGGCAGGTGCGGGGGTGAGTGTGGAAGTGTGGGAGTGTAGGATATGGGGAGACATGGAGATAGGGAGAAGGGCAACGGGGAGGTTAGCGTGCCATTGCAAGAAACTGGAATCGAGGCTTCAGCCGGTTGCTCTGTCTGAGCGCCGGGTTATGTGTTGCAGATAGATCAATGGCTCAAGCTCATCCCAGCTCCAGATGGGGCCTCAGTCGTTTGGCCAGAGGCCCCGCGGGGCCTTCTCGCATTGAGCCGGTCGGTTTTTAACCACCGGAGGCAGCAGTGGATAGTCTTCACATCACCCTCACCGATACCGCCGACCCGGCTGCGCGGGAGTTCGTGCGCGGGCAGTTGCGGACGTTCAACGACCGGCACTCGGAGCACCATCGGGCGATCCGCGGCGTCGGGCAGGCGCCGCTTGACATTCTGATCCGGGATGCCGCGGGCGAGATCGTGGGCGGGCTGATCGGCGCGACCTATTGGGGCTGGCTGGAGGTTGACACCCTCTGGGTGGCCGAGTCGCTGCGCGGGCAGGGCCTCGGCCGCGCCCTGCTGCGCACGGCCGAGGCGGAAGCGCAGCGCCGCGGCTGCTCACACGCCATGCTGACGACCTACAGCTTCCAGGCGCGCGGGTTCTACGAGGGGGAGGGGTATCGCGTGGTTGGAGAGATGGTTGACTATCCGCCGGGCGAGGTGTATTACTGGATGAGGAAAGACTTTCATCATGGATACTCCTGAACTGACTACCATCATCAACTTCCGCCTCCTGTCCGACGACCTCCTTACCGGCGGCCAGCCGACCGAGGCGCAATTGGCCGCGGTGGCCGCGGCCGGCTGCGAGGTCGTGATCAACCTGGGCCGGCTGGACCCGGCCTATGCCTTGCCCGATGAGCGGGGCACGGTGGCCGGGCTGGGCATGATTTATGAGCACATCCCGGTGGTATGGACGCAGCCGACCGCGGCCGACCTCGACGCGTTCTTCGCCGCGTTGGAGCGCCATGCGGGCCGCCGCGTCCTCGTCCACTGCGCGGCCAATTATCGCGCCTCGGCGTTCATCTTGCTCTATCGCGTGCTGCGCCAGGGCTGGCAGCTTGAAGACGCGCTGCCGGACCTGCAGGCGATCTGGGCTCCGGCCGAGTATCCGGCCTGGCAGGCTTTCCTGGAGAGGATGCTGCATGGAACAGAAGATCTTCCCCTGACGCAAGAAGCGATGTGATACCCTGACCCATCTCATAGACGCGGTATAAGGCCGGTGCTACACTTGGCGCGATCGTGCAAGACAACGCAGTCAGCGATCAAGGAGCACACATGGCCGAATATCGCATCACAGCGCATCCGATCCTTAGCGCGACGCCGCGCGGCAGCGTGGCGTTTTATTGGCAGGGGCGGGAGCTGATGGCCCAGGCTGGGGAGACCATCGCTTCCGCCCTTTTCGCGGCCGGCATCCGCGTCTTCGGACATCACCCCAAGGACGGCTCGCCCCAGGGCATCTTCTGCGCCAACGGCCAGTGCAGCCAATGCCTGGTGCTGGCCGACGGCATGCCGGTGAAGTCGTGCACAGCGCCCGTGCGGCCCGGCATGCGGGTGGAACCGGCCGAAGGGCTGCCGGAGCTGCCACAGATAACAAGAAACCCGGTTTCTGCGGAGAAACCGGGTTTCTCCATGCACGAGATCGAAGAACTCGCCGTTCCCGTCCTCATCATCGGCGGCGGCCCGGCGGGCATGTCGGCCGCCATCCAGCTCGGCCAGCGCGGCATCCGAACACTGCTGGTGGACGACAAGGATCGCCTGGGCGGCAAGCTGGTGCTACAAACCCACCGCTTCTTCGGCTCCATCAACGCGGTCTACGCGGGCACGCGTGGGATTGACATCGCGACGAAGCTGGAAGGCCAGGTGCGAGAACACCCGTGCGTGGAGGTCTGGCTGAACAGCACCGCGCTGGCGGTGTTCAGCGATGGGGTGGTGGGGGTGCTGCGGGGGGCGCAACCGCCTGTCATGCTGAGCGGGTCAACGGCTCAAAGTGCTTTGCAGCGAGAGACCAGCGAAGCATCTCCTGCGACAGGCGCCGAGACCCTTCGCTCCGTGACCGCTCAGGGTGACAAAGAGGAGCACTATATCCTCATCCGCCCCCAGGTCATCCTCGCCGCCGCGGGCGCACGGGAGAAATCGCTGGCGTTCCGGGGCAACACCCTGCCGGGCGTCTACGGCGCGGGCGCGTTCCAAACGCTGGTCAACCGCGACCTGGTGCGGGCGGCCGAGCGGCTGTTCATCGTCGGCGGCGGCAACGTGGGGCTGATCGCCGGCTACCACGCGCTACAAGCGGGCATCCAAGTGGTGGGGTTGGTGGAGGCGCTGCCCCAGTGCGGCGGCTACAAAGTACACCGGGACAAGCTGCACCGCATGGGCGTGCCCATCTACACCTCGCACACCATCCTCAGCGCTAACGGCTCGGAGCAGGTCGAATCGGTGACCATCGCGCAGGTGGACAGCAGGTTTAAGCCGATCCCCGGCACCGAGGAGTCCTTCGCGTGCGATACGGTGCTCATCGCGGTGGGCCTGGACCCGGTGAATGAGTTCTACACCAAGGCGCAGGAGTTCGGCATGACCGCATTCGCGGCCGGCGACGCCGAGGAGATCGCGGAGGCGTCGGCCGCCATGTTCTCCGGCAAGATCAAGGGCCTGGAGATCGCGCAGGCGTTGGGCCACGAGGTGGGCGAGATCCCGCCCGACTGGTATCGCACGGCCGAGTTGCTGCGCTCCAAGCCCGGCCAGACCACACCTGAGGCGATCCCGGCCGAGGAGGACGATGTCTTCCCGGTCTTCCATTGCACCCAGGAGATCCCCTGCAACCCTTGCACATCGGTCTGCGCGCAGGGCGCGATCTACATTGACCCCAACGACATCCGCGCCGTGCCGGAGTTCATCGCGGAACAGCTCGGCAAGCGGTGCATCGGCTGCGAGAAGTGCGTCACCGTGTGCCCCGGCCTGGCGATCACGCTGGTGGACTACCGCAAAGATCGCGAGCGCCCCACCGTCACCATCCCCTACGAGTTCCTGCGGGAGAGCATCGCGGCCGGCGACACCGTCACGGTGCTGGACACTGAGGGCGAGGCGTTGGGCAACGTCGAGGTGACCCGGGTGCGTGCGGCCAAGGCCAACGACCGGACGCTCCTGGTGCAGGTGAAGGCCCCGCGCGCCTACGCCAAGCGCATCGCCGGCATCCAGGTGCAGGAGCAGTGGGTCAGCGAGCCCATGGATCACTACGTCGAGCGCATCACCGACGACACCGTGGTCTGCCGCTGCGAGCGGGTGACGGCCGGCGAGATTCGAGGCCTGATCCGCCGCGGGTTCAGGGACATCAACGAACTCAAGGCGGTGACGCGCGCGGGCATGGGGTCGTGCGGATCGAAGACGTGCAACGCGCTGATCCACCGGTTGTTCCGGGACGAAGGCATCTCGGCCGGCGAAGTGACCGACGCCACCAAGCGGCCGCTGTTCATGGAGGTGGCGCTGGGGGTGTTTGCCGGGATGACGAACGACGAACGACGAACGACCGATGAGCCTTCGTCGTTTGTCCTTGGTCATTCGTCTCGGTCTACGGAGGTCTCCCATGCTTAAGAGCTACGACGTGATCATCATCGGCGCGGGCAGCGTTGGCGTGCCGGCCGCGTTTGCACTGGCGGGTGCGGGGGTGCAGGTGCTGGTGCTGGATGGCCGCGCCAGCCCCGGCCAGGGGTCGAACAAGGCAGCCATCGGCGGCGTGCGCGCCACCCACTCCGACCCGGCCAAGATCCGGCTGAACCTGCGCAGCCTGGAGATCTTGACCACCTGGCAGCAGGTGTACGGGGATGATATCGAGTGGAACAGCGGCGGCTATGTGTTCGTGGCCTATCGCGAGCGCGAGGAGGAGATTTTGCGGGACCTGCTGGTCATCCAGCATTCCTACGGCCTGAACATCCATTGGCTGGACCGGGCGGCCATGCTCGACCTGCTGCCCGACTTGAACCCCGTGGACCTGCGGGGCGGCACCTATTCGCCCGCCGACGGCCACTGCTCCACCCTGCTGACGCTGCACGCGTTCTACGACCACGCCTGCCGCCGCGGGGCCGAGTTCCGCTTCAACGAGCACGTGGCGGGGTTGAAGGTTGCAGGTGGGAAGGTTGCAGGTGTGGTGACCGACAAGGGCGAGTACGCCGCGCCGGTTGTCATCAACGCGGCCGGCGCCTGGGCCAACTCCGCTCATCGGGTCAGCGCCCCCGGTCTCCAATCCCCAAGTGGCCAATTTACCAGTTTACCAGTCTACCCAGATTCCCACGAGGCCGCGATCACCGAGCCGGTCGCGCGTTTCATGCACCCCATGGTGGTGGACATCCGGCCCGCGCCCGGCTCCACGAACTACTACTTCTATCAGCACTACACCGGCCAGATCATCTTCTGCATCACGCCCGCGCCCAACATCTGGGGGGATGACTGCCGGGAGACCAGCGCGTTCCTGCCCATGGTGGCCCGGCGCATGATTGACCTGATGCCGCGGCTGGCCAACATCCGCGTGCGGCGCACCTGGCGCGGCCTCTACCCCATGACGCCGGATGGCTCGCCGCTGGTGGGCTGGGCGCGGGAGGTCGAGGGCTACCTGCTGGCGGCCGGCATGTGCGGCCAGGGCTTCATGCTGGGGCCGGGCCTGGGCGAACTGTTCACGCGCATGGTGCTGCGCCAGGAGACGCCAGAGGACAGGGAAACGCTGGCGATCCTGTCGCCCTACCGGGAGTTCAAGGGGATGGAGAAGTTGAAGTAGACCGGAAACCGGGGAAATAAGGGAATTTGAGGAACTGGACAGGCCAGGTTTCTTGTGAAATCCGGCCTGTGCTATACTTGTGCTATGGATACAAACACACTTCTTTCTGTTTTCTTCGATGCGGCGACGCTGAAGCGGGTGCCGCGGTCGGGCTGGCTGCTGCGCAACGTGCCCCAGGTGGAAAGCGTGGCCGATCACAGCTACAGCATGGCGGTGATGACGCTGGCGCTGGCCGACGCGCTCAACGCCTCAGGCGCGCTGGCGGAACCGCTGGACGCCGGCCGTGCGCTGACCATCTCGGTGTTGCACGACTTGGCCGAGTCACGCATCACCGACCTGCCCGGCCCGGCCATGCGCTTCCTGGACCCCCGGGCCAAGAGCCAGGCCGAATCGGCCGCCATCGCCGCCATTCTACGACCGCTCCCCTCGGCTGAGGCGTTCCGGGCGCTGTGGCACGAGTTCGAGGACGCGACCTCGGCCGAAGGCCGCCTGGTCTGCGATACTGACAAGCTGGAGCTGATGGTGCAGTGCCTGCGCTATGAGCGCGCGGGGGTGCGAGGGCTGGATGAGTTCTGGGCCTCGGTGGATCGGTATGCCTGGCACTATCCTCTGTGCGCCGAGCTCTATCAGGCGTTGAAGGCGCGGCGGCCGTCTATCTGACAACGGGCTTTCAGGCGGGTAACCTCAGGCGATGCGCGCCAGCACCTGGCCCATCTGCGGCGTCTCGTAGCCGCCCAGCGCTTTCACCCGCGCCGCGAATGCCGGATCTTGGATGATCGCCAACAGGGGCGCCAGCACGTTGCACTCGTAGAACTGCGCCGGGATTACCAGGTCATAGCGCTCGTGGTCCAGCGGCACGAAATCGAGATCCAGCGCTCTGGCCGCGGCCAGGATGCCCAGGCCGCAATCGGCTGCGCCCGAGGCGACCGCGGCCGCCACTGCCAGGTGGGTGAACTCCTGCCGCTCGTAGCCCTGGATCGCCCGCGGGTTGATGCCAAGCTGGCGCAGACGATAATCCAGCAGCACGCGGGTGCCCGCCCCGCGCTGGCGGTTGATGAATGCCACGTCGGGCCGGGTCAAGTCGGCCAGGCTGGTGATCCTCTTGGGATTGCCGGGGGAGACGATGAGACCCTGCTGCCGTTGCACAAAGCCGAGCAGGACCACCGGAACGCCGGGCAACAGCCGGCGGATGTAGCTTTCGTTGTAGTCGCCCGACGCCTCGTCCAGCAAATGCGAGCCGGCCAGGTGGGCCTCCCCGCGCGCCAGGGCCAGCAAACCGCCCAGGCTGCCCACGTTGGCCGATGACAGGCCTCGGCCCGGATGGCGCTGCCCCAGCTCATCAGCCAGCAGATCCAGCGTCAGGTCGTGGCTGCCGATGGCGACGATGGTGCGCCGGACAGCTTCGATGGATTTGAACAGGCTGACCGTGACCGTCGCGCCCGGCTCGAAGCCCTGTTCCCCGCGGGGGATGCGCACCAGGCCATCGGCGCGCACTAGCGACATCAACACCCCTGATCCACCCGGCAGGGGGGTCGCCACCACCCGATCTCCCACCTGGCCTACGGTGACCCGTAGGAATTCCTCTTCGCCTTCTGGGCTGACGACCTTGCGGGTGAGGGTCGCCTCGACCGTGGGCCTCGGCTCCACCGGTTGTCCCAGCCATCGTGCGATCGTCGGTTTCACCAGCAGCTCGCACGTCATCGCCGCCGATACCGGGTAACCCGGCAGCCCGATCACCGGCGCCCACCGTGCCCCTCGCCCC
>DAOUAT010000312.1:0-13865 GCA_034433275.1 Anaerolineae bacterium | reverse complement strand
CTTGCCGCCGAGCTGGGCGATCAGCGCCGCGGTCGCATCAATGTCGGCGACTACGAAGTAGGGAACCCACTGCTGCGGCCAGACGCCCCCGGCAGGGTCAGCCTGCACGATGCCGCAGAGCATCGCTTCCCCGTGCTTCAGCACGTAGTACTCCATGTCGCCCGGCATCGGATCGGCGGTCGCGTTCAACAGCGCGGCATAAAAATCACGCGCTTGCTTGGCGTTTGGTGAATACAGCTCGTACCAGGTCGTTGAGCCGGGTTCATCCGTCACCTGAAAACCGATGTGTTGGCCCGCCTGCCACAGGTTGAAGATCACGCCGGTCGGATCCTGGCAGGTCGCCATGCTGCCGAACGCGCCGACGACCATGGGCGGATTGATTACTTTGGCCCCCAACGCCTCCGCGCGCGCCACGTCGGCCGCGATGGCCTCCGTGGCGAAATGAAGCCCCCAGACCGCCGGCATCCGCGAGACGCCGGGCACGATGGGCGACATGCCAGCCGTGGTGTGCTGGCCGATACGGGCGGTGGTATAGCCCCCGAATTCAGGGCCTGCGACATCATACTCCCAGCCGAAGATGGCGTGGTAGAAGCTGCGCGCCGCGTCCATGTCCGGTGTCATCAGGTCTACCCAGGTGGGCGTGCCTGCGGGTTTGGCATGGTGATAGGTTGTCATCTTTCGCTCCTTGATCTGTTCGATTCAGCCTTGCTCATAAGCTTGACGTAATGTTGCGATGTCGAGCTTCGTCATTTGCAGCATCGCCTGGGTGACGCGCCGCGCCTTCTCTGCGTCGGGGTCGCTCATCATCTGGCCCAGCGCCGCAGGCACGATCTGCCACGAGACGCCGAAGCGATCCTTGAGCCAGCCACACTGCTCCTTCTCGCCGCCCGCCGAGAGCTGTTCCCAGTAGGCGTCTACTTCCTCCTGCGTCTCACAGCTCACGAAGAAGGAGATGGCCGGCGTAAAGGAGAAGTACGGCCCGCCGTTCAACGCGACAAAACGCTGGCCGAACAGCTCGAATTCGACGGTCATCACCTTGCCCGCGGGGCCGGGCGCGCCCTCGCCGTAACGCGCCACGCTGGTTATCCGGCCATCCTTGAAGATGCCGGTGTAAAACGTCGCCGCTTCCTCGGCCTGGTCATCGAACCACAAGAATGGGGTAATCTTTTGGATTTGAGCCATAAGCGCCTCCGGAATGACCACCTGCTCTGGGATCGCCTAGAATAACAGGACTTGCGCGGTGGATGCTCCTGGCCGGTCTGCGACCGGCGTCGTCGCCTCAAAAGGCCGCTGTGGACAGCACATCGGAGGTCGCAGACCCCCTGAAAGCTTGGACTGCGTAACTTCTGTAAAATGACCGGCAGTGGGCTTTCAGAAGTAGCCCACTGCCGGTCATTCCCGAGCAGATCGGTTGCCTCTCTTGCACTGATTGTACCCGGATTCAGGAGGGGTGTCAGTAGGATTGCTGCCGATGTGCGCGCGTGCCTGGCGCTTCGATTGTGCCGAGATGGTTGGGTTATCGAGGTGAGGCGTCAGGCACGCTTCAGCGGGCCACACTCAAAAACATCGTCGCAAACGACATGTTCATCAGCGCGTGGATGAGCGCCATGGTGGGCAGCAGCCGTGGCCGCCAGCGCAGCATGAGCGCGGCGAAGAAGGCGAAGGGGATGTACATCAACGCGCGCCAGGCAATGAAGCGGACATCGAACAGGAACGGCACGGCCACGTGTTGCAGCCCCAACATCAGCGCGGGCAGGGCCAGGGCCAGATATTTGTTCGTCCCCCCGCTTGTCAGCCGCGGCATCACGTAGCCGAAGTAGGTCGCCAGCTCCGCCAGCCCTTGCGTGATGGGGAACAGCACGATGCTGGCATACGCCGCCCACAGCGGCAGCGGCCGCACGAACAGATCGAGCGTGGCGTTGGGGTTGCCAAACAGCCAGCCGCCCAGCAGGGTGTTCGGGAATACGGCCAACGGCCCGCCGATGACGAAAGACGCCAGGAGGATCACCGCGTCGCGCAGCGCGTGCCGGCGTTCGATCTTGAAGAGGTCCCAGTAGCGCCGCCCCTCCCCGCGGAAGATGCGGACGAGGAGCACGATGCAGACCCCGTTCGCCGCGGCGACGATCAGCGGCCACCAGTTGGCGCTCTGCTCCCAGGCGGAGGGCGACTTCGCCAGGACGAAGCCCAGGGCGACGAGCGCCTGGAGGCCGAAGAAAAGCGCGGTGCGGGAAAAGAGCATGAGCCAGGGTGTGGTCTTGGCGTTTGCGGTCACTTGACGTTCCTTGCGTGCTGATTGGTCGGATGGCCCTATTGTAGACCGGCCCCAAACAAAACTCCCCCGTCACCGGGGGAGTCTGGCACTGGTCAGGTGGACAGGTTACTCGTACCTGGAGTCTTCGATGGTCCGCCACAGCCTCTCTTCTGCTGACAGCGGGGATGGCGTAGCGGTTGTCGCGGCCGCGCCGCCGGCCGCCTGGCGTTCCCGCTCCTCGGCGGCGTACAACTGATCCGGCGTGGCGGCCGGCCGGATCGCCAGCTTGCCACAGTGCGGGCAGCGCGTGAGCTTGCCGGCGAGCAAGTTCAGATCCAGGAAATTGCGGGCAAACGGCAGGCCGCAGCTCTGGCACACCGCGCCGCCCGCCGGACCGTAGTTGCGGTGTTCGCCGGCTGCGAGCGGCGCCGGCCTGGTCGGCCGCGCCAGCACGAAGCGGCCGACCAGCGCGACCACCACGACGCCGATGATAGCCAGGGTGAGATACAACGTCGGCCCCGGGTCTTCTGACCCCTGCAGCGCCGGCGCCGCGACCGCGCTCAGCGATGCGGCGAGCAGCAGCAAACCGGTGATGACACCCGATAACAAGATGCGCTTCATGGTCTTGAATCCCTCCGAGCAAAATCCTGATGATGGCTGAATTATGCCCTCTCGCTAGCAAAACTTCCCTTTTTAGGGCTTGTGCGAACGACGCAGCTCCAGGAACCAGACCCCCATGGCCACGATTACGATCAGCGCACCCAGGCCGAAGTAGAAGATCTGGAGGACGAGCGCGGTCATCTCCGGCGCCCCGATGATCATCACCTCAACGAACTCGAAGAACATGATGATCACCCCGGCGGTGTTGGCGGCCAGGACGGCGAACTTGCTCTTGCGGATCAGCAGCACGGCCGCAAAAGCCGCGCTCCCGCCCACGATCACGCCCAAGGCCAGGCCCGGGATGACGAAGCTGCGGAAGGGCGAGCCACCGAGCAGCTCGACCGGCGGGGCATACGTCCCTTCGATGAGCTGGATGCAGCCGGCAACCGCCGTCAGCGCCAGGAAGATCGTGAGCACGATCAAGGTGATGTAAAGGACCTTCGTAAAAGTTTTCATGCTTGGTACTCCTATCCTTGCTCGCCGATTGAACAGCCTTCGACGGGCAGGTTGACCCCATTGTAGACCCTCTCCGAGAAAACTCCCCCGCCCAGGGGGGAGTTCGGAACTGGTCAAGTGGACAGGATGAAGAACGAAAGCAGTGGGTGTTTGTGCAGCTAGGTTTTCACGCAAAGCCTCCGCTTATCGGCAGGGCCACGTCTCCACGATATGAGCGACGACACCATTCCTCCGATGTTCGACTTCTACACCCGTTTCTACCAGGCCGTGGCGGCCAGCGCCGAATATTGCCGCGGCGTCGATGGCCGCAACCTGTGCCAGCACGGCTTCGCTCCCTAGCGTGGGGCGCCTGGGGCTGCGCCACCCCAGGAAGAGGCGGCCCATGACCTTCTGCCAGCCGTGGATGGGCATGTTCAGGCTGCGCATGAGATGGTGTCGCCGATGGTGACGGTGGTGGCGCTGATCCTCACCAGCACTTCGTGGTCGCGCGGCGCTGGCTTGGGGACCTCCACCAGCCGCAGCACTTCCGCCGGACCGTATCGGGTGTAGACGACGGCTTTCATCTCAAACCTCGAAGCTTGCCCGTATTGCTGCGCAGCAGCACGATCCCCAACCAGACGAACCAGCCGATCTGGGCCAGGCCGAAGACTCCGGTCAACGTATCGGTCAACGGCGGCAGCAGTGAGACGATGCCGGCCGCGCCGGCCAACAGGCCGACGATATTCAGCCCCTTGGTCAGCCCGCCCATCCGCAGCGCGGCCAGGCTGACCAGCAGCGCCCAGAGGCCGCCCAGGATTTCGCCATTGCCGTTGCCCAGCCCGCTCGCCACAGCTTCGATGCCCCGCCAGGCCAGCGCAGCCTGCGCCGGGTCTTTGGCATAGAGTGCGATGGCCGGGGCGATCCCCGCGTTGGCGACCATGCCGCTGGCGATCAGCGAGCCAGCCCAGATGATCGCCAGCGCGGTGGCGACCTGCATGAGCGCCGGTGCGCCGGCCCGCAGCCGGTCGTGCAATGCCAGCGCCAGCACGATCAGCACGACCCCGAAGAAGACGTACATCAGCAGGTTGGTGGCAAAGGTGACCGCTTGCATCTCGACGAGCAAGGCCACCTTTTGGACCGGGTCGGTGATGCTGGGATAGTCCAGCACGACCAGAAAGATCGCCATACCGATCAGGTAAGCGGCGGCCAGGTACAGCGCGGCAAAACCGCCGTACTTCTGCAAGGTTTTCATTTCCTCCTCCTTCCTCACACCGGACTAGCGTCGCCGCGACGACGCGCGGCCCCCGCCGCCCCAGACCGCCGTCAGCCCCAACAGGAAGCCAAAGACATACCAGTTCCCGGTGTTGTGCGTCTCGAAAACATGCACCTTGTCCGAGAAGAGCGAGATGACGAAGGTCAGCGGCGCAATGATCCCGTGCCACAGGCCTTGCCAGAAGCCGGCGATCCGCCCCGCTTCGTCCGGGGTGTTGACCATGGCGTTGGGGCCGGCCACACAGCCAGATAGCGCCAGGAGCGCCACGACCAGCACAACTACGACAAAAGCGTTTCTCATAGGTGATTCCTCCTCTTGTTCAGTTAGTATCCCGGTGTTCATGTGTTAGCGTCATTGTCAGGCCCTCGAACCAGTCTGCCCATTGACGACCCAGATGACCCTTGATCCTGATCTGATAGACTATCGGCTGCCCCGGATCAGGTTGGGCTGTGGGTTTGTGTGACATCTGTTCGCGTCCGTGATGGGAAATGGCAGTTGCGAAGGCCACGGCCTGTCAGGCAATGGCGCTCTTTGAGACCACGAGCAATAAGGCTCCCAAATAGCACAACGACACAAGTGCGAAGCCTGCCAACATCCCGTGCTGTAGAACTGGATTGATAGAGCCTTGTGGATAGACAAACTGAAGCGCCAGCCTGGTCAGCCACAGGATGCAGGTCGCGGCCAGCATGACCACGATCGCGTATCGGTTGGCTTTGCCGCCATGGATAAACAGCAGGTTCAGCGCGCCGAACAACACCAACGACAACGAGAAGAACACATTGATGGCCCGCACCGCCAGCACCAGCTCTGTCGCCTTGGCATCAATGTAGGCGTACCAGTGCCATGCCCTAGGGACGAAGAAGTGCCATATGCCAAAGCCGATAGTTGCTGTGCTGCCGAACGATACCAGAACCTTGACAAGAAGCGCCATGAGGTCACATCCTCGCAAGATCGCACCAGGTGCGAACGTCAGCGCCCTGACCTGCTTTCAAGCGTCACCCCCTCGCCCGGCGGTCAGCGCCGAGGGGGTCTGGCGGCCGACGATGGCCGGCGCCTCGTGTACCAGCGCGTCGTTTTCCAGGGCTGCCACCATGAAGAGGGCATAGTCCACGCGGCGGGTCAGGTTGCTGGCAAGAATGGGATCGCCGACGTGCCGGCTCCAGACCGGCAAGCCCTGGCTCTCCCCCTCTTCCAGATCGCTGCCCCGCACGACCGTCCACCGCGCCTCGCTGGCAAAGATGCGCCGGCAGGCCTCCACCTGGTCATCAAGGTCAACAAACGGGACGATGCGTGTGAGCCAACGGGTGATCTTCTCCTCGCGTTTCAAAGACGCCGGGTACACATCCTGGCCGTCGCGCGTGATGTGCCAGCCGCAGGAGAAGACCAGGCGCGCGCTGGGCGGCGCGTAGTCGAGCACGGCCTGGGCGGTGCCCGTGGCGTAATGCTGATTCCCCCAGGGTACAAGCACGGTCAGCACGCCGTCGCACCCGGCCACCGCCCGCTGGATCACCGCACGGTTGTTGGTGAAGCCAGGGATGACGGTGATGCGCCCGCGGAACGCGTCGAGCTTGCCCACGCTCTTCTCTCGACACACGCCGACCACCTGGTAGCCCCGATCCAGCGCGTGCTGCACCATGTACCGGCCGAGCTTGCCGGAAGCACCCACGATACAAACCTTCTGCATTTCGACCTCCATCCGCAGTAGTAGAGTAACTATTGAGCTACTGTCATTGCGAGCGGAGTCCGGCATCCTGAGCGAAACGCAGTGGAGTCGAGGGATTGCCGGACGGAGCGAAGCAATCGCGCCCCTGGGTGGGATTGCTTCGTGCCCCGCAACCGCACACGACGCTGCTTGCAATGACACCCAGATCGCTACGCTCAACACACAGGTAATATACCCGCGTCACGGTGTTGTTGTATAGACACTTTGGTGTTGGTTGGAGGTGTTGATTTGGAAGGCAGAAGGCAGAGGGAAGAAGGAAGAAGGATGGCGAGGACGTGTGTTTACAGCAGTCCCAGCTCGCGGGCGCGGGCGATGGCTTCCGTGCGGCTTTCCACTTGTAGTTTGTCGAAGATCCGGCGATTGTGTCCCTTGACCGTGTCCAGGGCCAGGAACAGCCGCTCGCCGATCGCACGATTCGGGAGTCCCTGGGCAATCAGCTTCAGGATTTCCAACTCGCGTGGGCTCAGCGGCTCAGGTATTTCAGTTTTTGGATTTTCGACTTTCGACTGTGGCATGGCCGCCGGTTGCCGAAAAGCGGCCAGGAGCTTATCCACGTAACCGAGCAGTTTGGGGTCTTGGCCGCGCGGTTGCCTGTCAATCAACAATCGAAAATCGGCAATCGCCGTTCGCATCGGCTCGCCTTCATCCACAAAGAGGCGGATGAAGCCGCCCGGCTCAGCCAGGGCCAGGGCTGCGGCCAGCAGTTGCAGCGCCATGTCCCTTTGGCGCTGCGCCCACAGCGCCAGCGCCTCCAAAACCAGGGCGCGCAGCCATTCTTCCTGCCAGCCTTTGGCTTCCATCTGCCGGCGCAACGGCGCGAGCAAAGCCAGCGCCTTGGCGGCCGCCCCTTGGGCCAGGAACACCCGCGCCTGGCTGACGGGAAGATCGTGTACTTGTACGATGCGCGTGGCGGCCGCCACATCGCCCTGGCGCAACAGCGTCAACACTTGCGCGGCTGCGACCTCGGGCATGCGCTGCACGAAGTTGTGCTGGTGTACGGATTGCTCGGCTTCCGCTAATATGGCGGCCGCGCCGGCCACGTCTCCCTGGGCCAGCTTAAGGCGGGCCAGGAATACTTCGCTGATGATGTAGCGGTCAATCACGCGGTCAAACAGCCGCGCCAGTTGCAGGCTCTGGTCGGCGTACTCCTGGGCAGCATCCAGGTCGTTCCATTCGTAGTGGATGCGGGCCAGACCCAGATACGCGTCGCTGGTATTCGGCCCAGGCTGTTCGCTCACCATCTGCAGCACGCGGCGATAGGTCTCGGCTGCCCGATGGAGCTGGTTCTCCAATTCCTGCAGCCGCCCCAGGTGGGTGGTCGCCAGGATCAGCGAAAACGTGCTGGCGTACCCCCGGCTGATCGCCAGGGCTTCCGTCAGGGCCTGGCCGGATGCGACGCGGTCACCCTTGAGGTGATAGCCAGTCGCCAGCGCCCAATTCGCCGTGAATTGGAACCGCAGATTCGAGGGCAGTAGATGCTCCAGGGCGCGGCGCGCCTGGGTGATCACCACTTCAGGCTGGTAACGCGTGACCGCCAGCGTGGCCCTGGCGCAGGCGATCTGCCCGATCAGGTCGCGGGTTTGCGCATCCGGCGCACCATTTTCCAGGGCGACAGCTAAGGCGGCCTCAGCCGCTTGCAGTTTCTCTTCCACACCCGCTGTCTGGCCGACCGTCAACGCCATCGTGGCCGACCTCACCCACAACAAAGGTCTGGCGTCTAGCACCGACTTGGGCAGGGATGCCAGCCACGCCACGATCGCGTTCACCGCGCTGCGCGAGTGCAGGGGGATCCCTTTGCCCTCCATCAGGCGCTCGGCGCGTGCCACATCATTGGCGGCAACAGCATGGTGAAACGCTTCGATTTCCAGGCCCTGGTCTTCATACCACTGGCTGGCTCGGATGTGTAGCTCAGCGACCGCACCGGCCGGCAAGTCCTGCCCGAGGCGCTGACGCAGCAAGTCTCCGAAGAGATGGTGGTAGCGATACCAGCGCCGTTCATTGTCCAGGGGGACGATGAACAGGTTGGCGCGGTCGAGGTGCTCGATGATTGACGACGAAGGACCAAGGCCGGCTGACGAAACAGGGGCATCACCGGCCATCTGGCCTTCGTCTTTCGTCCTTCGTCGTTCGTCTATCACGGCATCACACAGCGGGCCGCACAGGCGGTCGAGAATGGATGTGCGCAGCAGGAAAGTCTGGACGCTGGTGGGCTGTTGGCGGAGGACCTCTTCGAGCAGATAGTCTAGCACGAAATGGTGGCTGCCGGTGAAAGAACTGATGAAGCCGGCGGTATCCTGCGCAGCGTGTCCCTGCACGGAGAGCGCGGCCAATTGCAGGCCGGCGATCCAGCCTTCGGTGCGGGTTTCCAGCGCGGCGACGTCTTCGGCCGACAGGTTCAGCCCCATGCCCTGGTTGAGGAACTCGGCGGCTTCGGCGGGCGTAAAGCGCAGGTCGGCCGCGCGCAGCTCGGTCAGCTGGTCCCGGGCGCGGTAGCGGGCCAGGGGGAGTTGCGGATCCTCACGGGTGGCGATCACCAGGCGCATCTGCGGGGGCTGGTGCTCGATGAGAAAGGCGAGCGCCTGATCCACCGGTTGGGCGTCAACCAGGTGATAGTCGTCCAGGACGAGGATGAATCCCTGGCGCACGGCCGCGATCTCGTTCAGGAGCGCGGTCAGGAGCGCCTCGGCCGGCGGCGGCTGGGGGGATTCGAGCGCCGCCAACACCCCGGCGCCGATGTCAGGGATGACGGTTTGCAGCGCCGCCGCCAGGTAAGCCAGGAAGCGGGTGGCGTCGTGATCCCCGGCGTCCAGTGACAACCAGGCAGCCGGTAGGGGCGCGGTCACCCCGCCCCTACCGGCGACCCATTCGCTGACCAGCGTGGTCTTGCCAAAGCCGGCGGGGGCCGAGACGAGGGTGAGCTTGCGGCCGGCAGCCAGGCCCTCATTCAGTCGCGCGATCAGGCGCGGGCGGAGGACGGCCTTGGGCCGGGGTGGGGGGATATAGAGTTTGGTGGTCAGGATGGGTGTGGACATGGCTCAATCGAGTCTTGGTTGCTTGTCGAGTCCGCCCCCGAACAAATACTCGGTCTGCAACTCGATCAGGAGCCGATCGGCGGCTTGTTCATCCGGTTCCTCCGGCAAGGGCGAATGCGCTATCGTCGCCGCCAGGCGGGCCTTGTGCTCGGCCGCGCAGGTCAGCACCTGGTCATAGGTCAGCGCGCCGTTGCGGACCGCCAGCAGCCATTCGGCATCCGGCCGCAGCACGCGCACGACGCCCTCGCGCAGGATTTCCTCGCCCATGCGCAGCAGCCGCAGCAGGTGCACCGCGTGCTTGGTGTCGTAGCCGTAGCGCGCCTCCAGCTCGGCGCGGGCCGGGTTGCGATCCCGTAGCCAGGCCTGATAGTTGCTCCAATGCTTGGCCGCGGCGCGATAGGCGCGTTCCGCGTCCGAGTGCGGCCAGCGGTGCCGGCCGCCGATGTCCCGCGCGCCGAACTCCGCCGGCGCCGGCGGGCCGACCGGCGGATCCACCAGCCACCGGTGATGGCGCTCCATGCGCCCCAACTGGTCAATCGCATACCCGCTGAAGCGTTCACCGACGCGCCGCGAGAGGAACAGCCCGCGGGCAGCCACCAGCCGCTCGCCGTAGCGGTCGAGGTGCAGGATGTGCTGCGGATCGGTGTAGAGGGTCTCGATGATGTTGGGATTGGCGTCGAGCGCCAGGCGCACGAACTTGGCGAGGGCAAAGACGGTGTGATTCTGCGTCTCATCCTCGTGCTGCTCGAAGCTGCGCAGCCCCAGCAGATATTCCTTGGGTGGGATGCAGACCCCGCGCGTGTCCTCATCGCTGTCCGGCCGCGCCAGCCCGTAGGCGCGGCTGCCCGAGCGGACGCGATAGATCAGGTTGCGCTCCCAAAAGGGATCAGTTGTAAAGTCAGACCTGGGACGTCAACTCCAAGCGGGCGCGCACCACGAAATCATCCAGGGCGTCGAGCGCTGTCGGCGCGTCAGGCAAAGCGGAGGACTCGAAGGCCGCAGCCAGATCGGCCTCTAGCCGGGCCAACTGCGCCAGGTGGGGCGGCAGCTCGCCCGCGGCCAGTGCGCCGTGCTCGGCGCCGGTCTGCTTGCGGGCCAGCAGTTCGGTGACGCCTGGCACGGGGCAGCGCCCGATCAAATGTCCCAGGTGCGCTTCGATTGTGCCGGTACGGAGCACATGAATGCCCGTCAGCAGGACGCGATAGGCGTAGAGCAGCTCCTTCACCGTGGCCGTTGGCTGGGCCAGGAGCTTCAGTTGACCGTTGGCGAACCCGCGATAGTGGTGGTAGAGCTGGCGGGTGATGCAGCCGCAGCCGATCGCACGCAGCTCATCCAGCCAGGGACCGCCGATGACCACGAACGGCGAGTAGAGCTGCTCCAGGACGTAGCCGTTGCGCCGCGTCATCAGCCGGGCGAATTTGCGCACATCGTGGGCAACCCAGTCTACCTCTACTCCGCCGACCGTGCGCGTTGTCGTCAGCGTCTCGACCGGCTCGCGCAGACGTATGACCTCCCTGACCGGCAGGACGAACGCGCCGCGCAGGTCTACATCGCTGTCGGGCGAGGGGAAGCATAGAGATGCGCGCCGCTGACGGTAGCGAGCAGCTGCGTCGGGCAACTGGTGACGACGCTGCGTAAATGATAAAAGCTCAATTCTTCCATAACCGCTCTATTAGTGCCAGTCAACGTGCCAGCTTTGCCAACGCCGCCAAATCATCGGCGTTGCTGACCAGGATGTCCCTATCGGTAGCGAAGGTCAGGGCATCAGGAGTAAAACCGGCCTGTGAAACACACCAGGCCCGTGCGCTCAGACTGGTCGCTGCCGTCAGGAGTTGCTCCAGCTCACTGCGCCCGACCCGCTTCTGCCGCCACTTAACCTCGACCGCCCATCGTTCGCCGTTCTCAGCCAGCGCGTCGATCTCAGTCTGGCCATCGGGCGACCGGTACGGTTCGATACGCGTGAAGTGCGGTACGGGGATCGCATCAGTCTGACCCAGGTAGGCGCCGGGGACGGTGCGTCCCGCCAGCTTGCTCAGCAGCTCCCGCACCTCGCTTTCTTTGGCGCGGCCCAGTTGAGTCGAAGTGCGCGCGAAGCGCTCAGCCAGGCCCGCCACCAACGCCTTGAGCTCTTCCTGGCGCGGGAAGCCGTCGACTGCCACACCCTTCGTGGTCTGCGCCACCCAATAGCGGAACACCGGATCGGCGTAGAAATAGCGCCCCCCGCGCTCCACCAACAGATCTACTTCCATCAGTCGCCGGAGGTAATCGCGCGCGGCCGACGCCTGGCGCCGCACGCGGCCGGCGATCTCCGACAGGGCCAGGCCATCTTCGGTCGCCAGGATCTGCAGCAGCGCCTTGAGCACACCATAACCGCGCGCCTTCTGGAGCGAGATGTCATACAGGTAGCGGCAGTAGCCGTAGATCTGGCCGCGATTTTCCAGCGCTTCTAGCACGAACGCCTGGCTGATCAACTCGGGGGTGACCGCGATGGCCTCGCCGACAGCCAGCTCGCGGACGCGTTCAGCCAGCGCAGTGACGTAGAAGGGATGGCCGAAGGTGTAGGTATGGATCGCCGCCTGCGCCGCGGGCGACAGCCGGCCAGCCAGCTTCTCGGTAAGCGCCTGCGTATCCTCCGCCGTGAAGGGGTGCAGCTCCAGAGCGCGGAACTGGAGGAACAGCGGCGATCGGTGATCCTGCACGATGTGTTCGGTCGCGCTGACGGCTGAACCGGTGATCACGTAAGCAACCCGGGTCTGGCGTTGCAGCGCCGCGCGAAAGTGCTTGAGCGGATCCCCAACGCCGGGAAAACTGCCCAGGGTGAGCAACTCGGGGAACTCGTCCAGGAAGTACATCAACGGTCGGCCCAGCGTTTCAGCCAGGCGTTCGGGGAAGTCGAAAGCGATGTTGAGCAGCGTGGTGTAGTCAACCTTCTGTTTGCCCATTTCGCTGATGAGCGCGGCTGCGGTGCGCGTAACCACCGACAGACTCCCAGCATTGGTCTGCAACAGGTCGGTGGCGTTCAGATATGGATCGGCTGGACCCTCCCCATGATCAACCGCCCAGAAGCAGGAGAGCCCAACGTAACGCTGCGCAAAGAGCTCCGGTGAACTGGCGAGATCCTGCAGGTCGAGGTAAACGGGGATTACCTGGCCGCTCGCGTGCAGTCGGCGCATCTGTTCCTGGCAGACCAGCGTCTTGCCAATACGCCGCAGGCCGAAAAGCGCCACGTGGCGCGACCGGCCGGCCAGCAGGTCATCGGCGACCAGCGCCAGGGTGGTCAGCTCGCTGACGCGATTGGTGAAGTAGGGGGGTGTGGTATAGATGCCGGTCATCTGAAATCCTCCAAATTAAGCCAAATGGCTTATAATCCATTTGGCTTAACTGAGTATATCACGGAGCTTAGTCCGATGTCAATTCGTTCGCACATCGACCAGCGATTTCGTCCATTTCGACGGCGCGGGCATCCGCATCCACAAGCTGCTCTCCACGCGTGCCGATCCGTCGGTCGCGCTGCTGGCGGGCACGGCGGATCTGGCCGCGGCGCCGGGGACGATCATCTCCCACGGCACCACGGTGGCCACCAACGCGGTGCTGGAGCACACCGGCGCGGCCACCGCGCTGATCACCACCGGGGGCTTCCGCGATGTCCTCGCCATCGGCCGGCAGACGCGGCCCGCGCTCTACCGGCTGAAGTTCGAGCCGCGCTGGCTGCCCGTGCCCGATGAGTTGCGTTTCGAGGTTGCCGAGCGGGTCGCGCCGGATGGCCGCGTGCTGACCCCGGTGGATGAGGCTGCGGTTGCGGCCGTTCTGGATGAGGTGGTAGCCGCCGGGGCTGAGTCGCTGGCCGTTTGCCTGCTCTTCGCCTTCGCCAACCCGGCCCACGAACAGGCCGTCGGCCGGCTGGCTCGTGCCCGCGGCCTGAGCGTCTCCCTCTCGTCCGAGCTCCTGCCCGAGTTCCGCGAGTTCGAGCGCACCTCGACGACGGTGCTCAATGCCTACGTGTCGCCGCTGATGGCGCGGTATTTGGATGCATTGGAGGCGGGATTGGCGGCCGACGCGTAGTTCAGCGCCACCCCGCAGCAGCCCAATAATAGGAGCAAGCGCCATAACCGGTTCAACATTTCCCGCCTCACTCCTGGACGTGAATCCGATCCCAAACCACCACTCAAAGCAGAACAGCCAGGAGAAACCAACATAGCCAGTAACCCAATCGCACATCTTGAACTTCCCACAAAGTGGGTGATAGATCAAGGTGCCGCCCAACGGCTGGCGCATCAGCCGCCGCGAAGCGAGCGCAACGAGCAAAACGGTCGGCTGGATGCGTTTGTTGGGCGGCAGACGAATCTTTAGCAGAGACTGCCGTTTCTCCGCAGCCGCTGCCATTCCTGGATTTCCATCCACCCGCAGGCTTACAATTGAGCCTGCGGGTGGGGCTTCTGCTACGGTCTGTTTCTCAACACCAGCGGAAGATAGATAGAACTTGCTCTGACC
>DAOUAT010000311.1:0-20643 GCA_034433275.1 Anaerolineae bacterium | reverse complement strand
GCCAGGGCGGCAGCAAAGGCGTCCGCATACGAGATGGCGTAGGTCATCTTGAAATCTGCCGCGGCAAATACCAACTCATCAGAGACAGGCACGATGGACACGGTGAGGCGTCTGATATCCTCCACTGCACCCAGGGCTGCAACACGGCCGGCTTGTCGTCCAACGCGGTAGTATACTTCTCCCAAGTTGACGACGGAGAGCAAAAGAGCCGCTCGCCCTTGCTCTCCATCCAAAAGCAATTCCTTGACACGAGAGGCGGCTGGTTCTTCGGCCTGGAGCAAAGCGAGCAGCGCCCACGCGTCAAGGACGTATGATGCGCTCATGCTCGATCTCCTGCCGGTGTTCCTGTTCCAGATCGCTTAACAAATCGCGCCCGGCAAACCGACCGTAGAGGGCATTGACCGGCGAGGTGTCCGTTACCGGATCAAGGACGATCTTGCGCTCGACAACTTCCAGCCGCAATTTGGCGCCCGGTGTCAGTTTCAGGGCGCGCCGGACAGCACCGGGGATCACGAACTGCCCTTTGGATGATAGTTTCACCATGAACGCCATCGCAGCCTCCTGTCTTACATAGATACTGATATTGTAAGACAGGTCCTCAGTTCTGTCAATCCCTGCCAGCAATCATTGCCACGTGCTGACGGTGCTCAAGCCGTCCGCTGTCATCCGTCCGCCGTCCATCCCATCATTCCCACGCGCTAACTGCGCTCAACTTGTCCATCTCATCCGCGCGCAGTCGAACACCGGCTGCCCCCGTGCTCTCACTGAGCTGTTCCACCGAGTTCGCGCCGATGATGGGCGCGGTGATCACCGGCTGGGTCAGCAGCCAAGCCAGGGCGACCTGCGCCACAGTGAGGCCCCGCGCCGCGGCGACCCCATCCAGCGCGTCGAGGATGGCGAACCCACGATCGTTGAAGTAGCGCCGCTGGATGCCCTCGGCGCGGGCGCTGGCGGGCACGTTGTCGCGCCGATACTTGCCGGTGAGGAACCCGCCGGCCAGCGGGCTGTACGGGATCACGCCGACCCCTTCCTCCTCGCACAGCGGCTTGAGCTCGCGCTCGAACTCGGCGCGATGGGCCAGGCTGTAGTGCGGCTGGAGCGAGTCGTAGCGGGCCAGGCCCAATTTATCGCTGGCCCACAGCGCCTTGGCGAAGCGCCAGCCCGGATAGTTGGACGCGCCAACGTAACGCACTTTGCCATCGCGCACCAGGTCATCCAGTGCGCGCAATGTTTCGTCAATGGGGGTGTCCGGATCGAACGCGTGCGCCTGGTACAGGTCAATGTAGTCCGTGTCCAGCCGGCGCAGCGAATCCTCGCACGCGCGGATCAGGTGGCCGCGGCTGAGGCCTTCGCCGTTTGGGCCGTCCCACATGCGGCCGCGCGCCTTGGTAGCCAGCACGATCTGCCCCCGGTTGCCGCGCGCCCTCAACCACCGGCCGATGATCTGCTCCGACACGCCGCCGGGGTTGCCCTCGGCCCAACGCGAGTAGATGTCGGCGGTGTCTATGAAGTTGCCGCCCGCCTCGACAAACGCATCCATCACCGCGAAGCTGGTCGCCTCGTCGGCGGTCCAGCCGAACTGCATGGTGCCGAGGCACAGCTCGGATACTTTCAGGCCGGTGCGGCCTAAGCGACGGTAGTTCATGTGAGCCTCCTCCAGGACAATATTCGGATTGGTACCATCGGAGAGTTTCTACAGTGCCAGCATCTGACGCAGTCGTCGGTCTACCTGCGCAAGATCGGAAGAGGAGAGTGCGCCAATATGATGCACAACCCGAGCAGGATCGAGGGTGAAAAGCACCGGTTTCAGGGCCGAGGGGTAATACAAACCGGCTGCTCGCCAGTCATGTAACAGGTAATCAAATAATCAAATGGCCCTGTCGCCGCAGTAACATTGGATGTGAGCGCTGCCAGGATCAAGTCTGGCTCGATCGTGTGATAGAGGCGACTGCTGATCACGAGAGCCGGTCTGACCTTTGTGGTGCTGAGGTCGCTGAATGGAAAGGGCACCAGCAGGACATCACCGCGTTGGAACGCCATAGATCTCTCGCCAATTATCATAAGCCGCGTCCGCGTCGTTGTTCCAGACTCGCTGGAGCGCTCCTTCGGACAACAACGACCATCCCTCCTGTTCAGATCTCTCGCCGGCAATGTCTGTCAAGCTGAACAGAATATCAAGCGCCCGCTCCACGACGAGATCCTCGCTGATCCCTCGAACGGCAGCCAGGCGGTGCAGACGATGCGCCCGTTCTGGTGACAGGTGTATGTTTCTTTCGATTGTCATGGGCGTGGTTTGCACTGACATGGAACACGCTCCGAATCAACAAGACATCACGCGCCGCGCACCTCACCTTATCTTCCCACATCGGCGGCGCTCTACGCAAGACTTGTCCTACTATAGCACGGCCTGACTGGCTGGTCAACCCGCCATACAGCGCCCTCCGCCGATCCTCACGTCCGATAATGCCCGTTGATGCTCACATACTCGTGGCTCAGATCGCACGTCCACACGATGGCTTGGCCATTGCCCAAGCCAAGATCCACCGTCACGGTGATCTCCGGTCCCGCAAAAACGGCGCTGGCGGTCTCTTCCGAATACGGCAACGGCTGGCCGGCGCGCACGAGCTGTAGGGGCGAGGTAACCTCGCCCCTACCCTGACCGTCCCCTGCCGCGATCCACAAATCCGCCTGCCCCGGCTCCACCGCCGCGCCGGAATAACCCACTGCGGCCAGGATGCGGCCCCAGTTGGCGTCGCCGCCGTAGAACGCGGTCTTCACCAGCGGCGAGTTGGCGACCGCCTTGGCGGCCCGCCTGGCGTCTGCGTCCGAGGCCGCGCCTTCCACGCGCACGGTGATGAACTTCGTCGCGCCCTCGCCGTCGCGCACGATCTGCTGGGCCAGGTCGGTGCAGAGCGAGGTCAAGGTTGAGGCGAAAGCCGAGGTTGAGGTTAAGGTTGAGACTGAGGCTGAGGTCTCAGGGCTTCCAGTTTCCGGCTTCCAGCCCGCCGCGCCGTTCGCCAGCAGCAGCACCGTGTCGTTGGTGCTGGTGTCGCCATCTATGCTGATCGCGTTGAAGCTGACGTCCACGGCCTGGCGCAGCATCGCCTGCAAGGCGGCCGGCTCGACCGCGGCATCGGTGACGATGACGGCCAGCATGGTCGCCATGTCGGGATGGATCATCCCCGCGCCTTTGCACATGCCCATCAGACGCAAGGGCGGCCCTCCGTATCCGCTCACCTCCCGGAACGCGACCTTGGGCCGGGTGTCGGTGGTCATGATGGCGCGCGCCGCGGCGTCCCAGCCGTCGGCCGACAGCGCAGCAGCGGCAGCCTCTACCCCGGCCGCGATCTTTGCCATGGGCAGCCGCGGGCCGATGACGCCGGTGGACATCACCGCGGCCGAGCGGGGGGGCAGGCCGAGCGCCTGTTCGGTCAGGGCTGCCATTTCGGCGGCGTCGGCCAGGCCGGCGTCGCCGGTGCAGGCGTTGGCGCAGCCCGCGTTGATCGCGACCGCGCGCAGCCCGGCCGGGTTCTCCGCCACCAGGCCGCGGTCGTAGAGCACCGGCGCGGCCGGAAACGCGTTGCGCGTGAACACGGCCGCGGCCGCGCACGGCCGGTCGCTGACGATCAGCGCCAGGTCCGCCGCGCCGGTCTTCTTGATGCCGGCGGCGATGCCGGAGAAGGTGAAGCCAGTGGGGAGTTTGTCTGTCATCAGGTTCATCCTGTGGACAAGTAGACAGGGAAACAACGGAAACAAGGGAACTACGGGAATCCTTATCTCCTTGTCTACCTGTCTACTCGTTTCCTCAATCCCGCTTAAACGCCGAGTAATCCGGCCCGCGGTATTTGCTGCGGCCAGCGCCTTCGATGTCCAGCAGCGCGGCTACCTTCATCGGCAGGCCGAACAGCTTGATGAAGCCCTCGGCGTCCTTCTGGTTGTAGACGTCCTCCTCACCGAAGGTGGCGTAGTCCTCGCGGTAGAGGCTGTAGGGCGACTTGCGGCCGACCAGGATCAGGTTGCCCTTGTACAGCTTGAGCCGCGCCGTGCCGGTGACGCGCTGCTGGGTCACGTCCACGAACGCGTCCAACGCCTCGCGGATCGTAGTGAACCACTGGCCGTTGTACACCAGGTCTGCGTACTTGAGCGCGATCACCTGCTTGTAGTGCAGCGTCTCCTTGTCCAGGCAGAGCTGCTCCAACGCCTGGTGCGCCTTGTAGAGGATGGCGCCGCCGGGGGTCTCGTAGACGCCGTGCGACTTCATGCCCACCAGCCGGTTTTCCACCAGGTCAATGCGGCCGACGCCGTGCCGCGCGCCGATCTGATTCAGCTTCGCCACCAGCGAGATCGGGCCCATGGCCTGGCCGTTGATCCGCTTGGGCACGCCCTGCTCGAAGTAGATCTCCAGGTACTCGGCCTCGTCCGGCGCGGTTTCCGGCGCCACGGTGAGCTGGTGCATCGGCTCCTCCGGCTCCTGCCACGGGTCCTCCAGGATGCCGCCTTCGTGGCTCAGGTGCCACAGGTTGCGGTCGCGGCTGTAGATGGACTTGATGGTGGCGGTGACCGGCACGTTGTGCTCGGCCGCGTATTTCAGCGCGTCCTCGCGGCTGCGGATGTGCCACTCGCGCCAGGGCGCGATGATCTTCAGCTTGGGATTGAGCGCCATCACGGTCAGTTCGAACCGCACCTGGTCGTTGCCCTTGCCCGTGGCGCCGTGCGAGACCGCGTCCGCGCCCTCCAGCTCGGCGATCTCCACCATGCGCTTGGCGATCAGCGGCCGAGCGAAGCTGGTGCCCAGCAGGTATTCGCGCTCGTAGACCGCGCCGGCCTTCAGCGTGGGGTAGATGTACTGGGTAATGAACTCCTCGCGCAAGTCCTCGATGTAGAGCTTGCTGGCGCCGGACGCCAACGCCTTGGCCTCCAGCCCCGACAGCTCCTCCTCCTGCCCCAGGTTGGCGCAGAAGCAGACCACCTCGCAGCCGTAGTTTTCCACCAGCCACGGCACGATGCACGACGTGTCCAGCCCGCCCGAATAGGCGAGCACGACTTTGTTGACGGATGATTTCTTGGTAGGCATAAAGACTCCTTCTATTGATTTTTCGCAACGTTAATCACATCCCGCAGCATCGCGGCCGCGGTGGGCACGGGGCCGCGCTCGTCCACTTTGAACTGCTGCAAGCCCATGATGTCGGTGTCGAAGACGATGCCCATCTCCCAGCCGTTGACGCCGGCCAGGAAGTCGCCGGCGGGCAGCCGTGCGGGTTGGACGGACAGCTTGTACCTCAGACCTGACAGGTCTCCCAGACCTGTCAGGTCTACTTCCGCCCGCGCCACCAGTTTGATCACCTGGCCCTGGGCCGCGGCCCCCCGGATGTCGTCGGCGGTGAGGCCGGTGATGCCGATGACCGGGGTCACGTCGGCCAGGGTCGCGGGCTGGCGCAGGATGCTGTTGGTAATGATCACCAGCTTGTTGGCGGTGTCCCAGCCCTCGACGTCCAGGGATGGATCGGCCTCCGCGATGCCGTCGAGCTGGGCCTGGCGCAGTGCATCCGCGTAGCTGCCGCCCCCCGCCATCGCGGCCAGGATCGAGTTGCTGGTGGAATTGAAGATGCCGCGCACCGAGCGGATCTCGCACCCGGCCAGGTCGCGCTGACCGATGTTGACCACCGGCAGCGCGCCGCAGACGGTGGCGCTGTAGGCCAGGCCGACGCCGGCCGCGGCCGCCGCGGCCTCCAGCTCACCGAATGCGTGCACCAGCGGCCCTTTGTTCGCCAGCACCACGGGCATGTTCCGACGGATCGCCCGGCGGACGCAGTCGAGGCCCGGCTGGCCCGTCTGCAGGTTGACCGCCGAAGCTTCCAGCAGCAGGTCAGCCGGGGCCTGAGCTGCCAGCTTCAGCGCGCTCATCCCCGGCACGCCGCGCACGAAGGTGGCCGCCGTGCCCCCGCGCGCCTTGTGCTCCCGCAGCGCGATGGGGTCAATGCCGCTCCCGTCCATCACCGCGCCGGACGAGTCGGCCGCGCCGGTCAGCACCAGCTCCAGGTCGTAGCGCTCCCGCAGCAGCAGCGCCTTGACGGCCATGAGTTCCAGAAACGAACGCCCCACGTTGCCCAGGCCGATGAGGGCGAGACGGATAGTTGTAGGCATCTTCGGATTCTTTCAGTGACGCGATTGATGCACTGCGTCAGACGGCTTTCGGGATTTCAACCTGGAATCGAGGCTTTAGCCGGTCTTTTGCACTAGCCAGAGAAACCGGCTGACACTTGCACCTGTGCTGCGCTTCGGCGCAAGTGCAGGTGAGCTTCGATTCCGGAGCTTGTTGGGACTACCCGGCCAACGCCAGCCGCAACCCCTGCCAAAGCTCCTGGCTGACCTCGGGCGCGATGGGCTTGGGCGCAAGGGCCGGCTCGGTCAGATTCATCAACACGGCGATCTCATCGCACGCGTCGAACTTGGGGCAATAGATGCACTCGTGCCAGATCTTGGTCGAGATGGCCCAGCGGTCCACCGTGGAGAACCCGCACCGGTTAAAGAACCCTTCGCTCAGCGTCAGCGCGCAGATCTGATCGTAGCCGTCGGCCCGCGCGCGTTCCACCAGGGCCGCCACCAGCCGGCCGCCCAGGCCCGTGCCCCGCATCTCGGGCGCGACCGCCAGCGACCGCAGCTCGGTCAGCCGCGGGGTCAGCTCGACGTTGGAGCCGCAGCCGACGATCCGCCCCTCTTGCTCGGCCACCAGGAACCATTTGAGCACGCGGCCGATCTGCTCCGGCGTGCGCGGCAGCATGATGTTTTGCGCCGCGTAATCGTTGACGATCGCCAGGATGCCCTCGATATCGGCCTCGCCAGCCGGTCGAATCGCAATTCCCTTCATTTCCTTGCGTTCCTTCATTGCCCCGATTTCCCTCTATGCTGCAAGTTCCTTGTTTCCGTGAATTCCCTCAGTTCCTTGCGTTCCCGCAATTCCCTCTGTTCCTGCAGTTCCCTTAAAACCCCTGCAACACCGCGCTCAACCGCTCGATCAGCAAATCAATCTCCGCCCGCGTGATAATCAGCGGCGGGACCAGGCGCAGGGTGTTGGTTCCCGCGTTGATCAGGATCAGCCCATGGCCGTGGGCTGCGGCTGTCACATCTGCGGCCGGGATATCCAGGTCCACGCCGACCATCAAGCCGCGGCCGCGCACCGCCTGGATGTGCGGCGAGTTGATCTCCGCCAGCCGCTCCAGCAGGTAGGCGCCTTTAGCCGCCACGTCGGCCAGGAACGCGGGGTTGGCGACCCGGCTGACCACCTTCTCCGCGACCGCGGCGACCAGTGGCCCACCGGCGAAGGTGCTGCCGTGATCACCCGGGTGCATCACGTCGGCCACGCGTTGGGTTGCGAGGATGGCGCCCATGGGCAGGCCGCCCGCCAGCGGTTTCGCCGCGGTCAGGATGTCGGGCGTGACGCCGGCCGCCTGATACGCCCAGAGCTGGCCCGTGCGCCCCAGGCCGCACTGGATCTCGTCGAAGATCAGCAGCGCGTTGTGGCGGTCGCAGAGTGCGCGCAAGCCGGCCAGGAACTCCGGCGTGGCCGGGTGGATGCCGCCCTCGCCCTGCACCGGCTCGATGATCACGGCGCAGACGTCGTCGCCCATGACCGCGGCCGTGCCATCCAGGTCGTTGAACGGCGCGATGCGCACGCCCGGCAGCAGCGGCCGGAACGCGGCCTGGTACTTCTCGCGCGGGGTGGCGGCCAGCGCGCCGAAGGTGCGGCCGTGGAACGCGCCGGTGAACGCCACGATGGCCGTCTTGTCCGGCCCGAAGGTATCGCGCGCCCACTTGCGCGCAAACTTGAAGGCGCCCTCATTGGCCTCCGCGCCTGAGTTGGTGAAGAAGACCCGGTCGGCGAAGCTGGTTTCGCAGAGCTGTGTCGCCAGCCGGACCTGCGGCGCGGTGTGGTACAGGTTCGACACGTGCCACAGCTTGCCCGCCTGCTCGCGCAGCGTCGCGACCAACTCCGGGTCGGCGTGCCCCAGCGCGTTGACCGCGATCCCCGCGGCGCAGTCCAGGTACGCCTTGCCTTCAGTGTCATACAACCAGCACCCCCGGCCGTGATCCAGCACGAACGGCGCACGGGCATAGGTGCCGACGACGTAGTGTTGTTCAAGTTCGATGATTTCGTTCGATGTTTCAATTGGCATACGATGCTCCGATTCAAGGAAAGGGTTCACAGAGTGTGGTTCAATTTCGGGCAGAAGTCGCCCCATTGCTGGAATCGAGGCTTTAGCCGGTCACTCGCTGCACACAACCAAACCGCCTGAAGGCTCGATTCCGGAAGGAATTCGTTCTTCACGCATCCCGAATCACCGCCGTCCCTTCGCCCCGCGCCAACCCCGCCAGGTCCGTGATCACCGCCTGGTGCACCCCTTGCTCGACCGCCTCGGTAGCCGAGCGCACCTTAGGGATCATGCCGCCGGTGATGTGGCCGTCGGCGATCAGCGCTTCGATCTGCGCCACTGTGAGCGCGCGCATGGTGCGGCCGGTGATCTGCACGCCAGGGACGTTGCTCACGAAGATCAGTTTGCTCGCCTCGACCGCCCTGGCCACGCCCGCGGCCACATGATCGGCGTTGACGTTGTAGCTCAGCCCATCTTCGCCCAGGGAGACCGGCGAGATGACCGGGATCACGCCCAGGTCGAGCAGTTGCAGCAACGCCTCGCCGTTGACCGGGCCGACCTGGCCCACCAGCCCCAGGCTCTTGCCCTTGACCGTCAGCGGCGTGGTGCGCACCAGCCCCATGTCCACCCCGCTGAGGCCGAGCGCATCCACCCCGCCGTGTACCAGCCAGCGCACCAACCGGGTGTTCACCGTGCCGTTCAGCACCATCTCCACCAGCTTCATGCTTTCCGGGCTGGTGGCGCGCAATCCCTCGACCGTCTCGAACCCGACGCCGAGCTGGCTGTGCAGGTCGGTAATCTCCTTCCCGCCGCCGTGGACGATCGCCACCGCGTGCTCGGCCAGCAGCCCCTTGACCGCGGCCACGAACCCCGCCAGGAACGCCTCATCCTCCACCTGGTTGCCGCCGATTTTGAGGACGAGGATGGATTTTTCGTGCATGTTGTCCTTCTCCGTGGCAGATTTCGGATTTCGGATTGCGGATTGAAGACATCAACCGGTCTCAATCCGCAATCGCCAATCCGCAATTCGCAATCACATCAATCCCGTCGTCTCCGCCAACCCGAACATCAAGTTCATATTCTGCACCGCCTGGCCCGACGCGCCTTTGCCCAGGTTGTCAATGCTGGACGTGATGATCAGCGTGCGCGTGTCGGGCACGGTGGTCAGGCCGATGGCGCAGGTGTTGGTGTGCGCCGTGTGACCGAATGTGGCGACTTGGCCCGCGGGCAGCACGTAGGTCAGCGGCTCGTCCGCGTACATGGCCGCATACCGCTCCCGCACGGCCGCCTCCCCCACCCCCTCCGGCAACGTCACATAGATCGTGGACAGCATGCCCCGGCTAACAGGAACCAGGTGCGGCGAAAAAACTAGATTCCACATTCCAGATTCCACATTCAACATCCTCAACTCCTGCTCCATCTCCGGCAGATGCCGGTGCGCCCGGCCGATGCTGTAGGGGCTGAGGTTCTCGTTGGCTTCCACGAAGTGCGTCTTGAGGGATGGCGAGCGTCCCGCGCCCGACACGCCCGACTTGCTGTCCGCGATGATCGTGCCGCTCAGCCAGCCCGCGCGGGCCAGGGGCGCCAGGCCCAGGATCACGCTGGTGGGGTAGCAGCCGGGGTTCGCCACCAGGCCCGCGCCGGCGATCCGATCGCGGTAGAGCTCCGGCAGGCCGTAGACCGCCTGGACCAGCAGCGCCGGCTCCGTGTGCGCGTGGCCGTACCACTGCTGGTAGATTGCGGGGTTACGCAGCCGGAAATCCGCGCTCAGGTCAACCACCTGCGCGCCGGCCGCGCGCGCGGCCGCCACCGGCGCCAGCGACGCCGCGTGGGGCAGGCAGCAGAGGACCAGGTCCACGGCCCCGTAATCCGCCTGCGCCAGCTTGATCAGCGTTTGCTGGCCCAGCGCGGGCGGCGCCGCAAACACGTCGCCGAAGCGCTGGCCGGCCGACTGCTCAGACGTGAGCCAGACGACCTCTGCGGCCGGATGGCGCTGTAACAGGCGCAGCAGCTCCAGGCCGGTGTAACCGGTTGCGCCGATGATGCCGATTTTGATCACGTGAACACTCCACAAAAAAAGACCAGCGCCCCGGAACTGGGTGCTGGTCTGCCTCGTGCTGTCGTAGACGTTTGGCTCGCGCGTGCCCTAACCGGGTGCTATCCCGATAAACAGGTACGACGACGAGGGAAACGCAGGCTAAAAGCCACTGATTTGCTCCAAACGTTGGTTATGCTTCTGGCGCGGCAGCTGCCTGCCGTCCATCTTTTGCGGGTGGGAGTGTAGCACAGGTGGCTGTGACTGTCAAACATGACTTGGCTTTCGTCGCCACGCTTCCAACCGCGCCTTCACCCCCGGCCACTCGCGAGCGATTATGCTATAATACACCGAATCGCGGATCGTCCCATCCGGTGTGATCATGTGATTGCGCAAGATGCCCTCTTTGACCGCACCCAGGCGCTCGATGGCGCGCTGCGAGCGTTCGTTGCGCAGGTCGGTCTTGAACTGAACGCGAGTGCAGCCCAACGTCTCGAACGCATGGCAGGAGCAGATATTTGCACTCGGTGTTCACCGCCGTGCGCTGATAAGCGACGCCATACCAGGTGCCGCCAGATCTCAGGGCGCAGGCCCACGGCGGCCAGGTCGGGCACATAGGTTTCGGCTAACGGCTCCAGCCGGACGTGCCGGCCGGTCAGGGTGATGGGTTGGATGTTCATACGAGGCAGTATAAGGCAAGCCGTGTGGCCGGTCAATTCAGTCGCCGCGGAAACGCACCCATTTCTCTTACGAACTTTGACAAAAACCTCTTTCTCAGCTACACTACCACGGTAATGAGGCGGCGCACGTCTCGCTGGAATGTATCCATATGGATGTCGTCTGGGGTAGTTCGCCGGACGACTTTTTTATTGGGCCCGGATCTGCGCGATCCGGGCCGGGAAGAACGAGAGAAATGACGGAGAGTTTGCGCATCGTGCCCCTGGGCGGCCTGGGGGAAGTTGGGAAGAACATGATGCTGTTTGAGTATGGCCGCAACATCCTGGTCGTAGATGCGGGGATCATGTTCCCTGAGCAGGACATGCTCGGCATTGACGTGGTCATCCCGGACTACTCGTATGTGCGCTCGCGGGCCGACCGGGTGCGCGCGGTGGTGATCACCCATGGGCACGAAGACCACATCGGCGGGCTGCCGTATCTGCTGGGCGACGTCGTGCCGGCCAACACGCCGATCTACGCGACGCCCCTGGCCGGTGGCCTGATCCGGGCCAAGCTGGCGGAGCACCCGAAGCTGGGCACACCTAACCTGCACCCCATCGCGGCGGGGGAAACCTTTCAGGTCGGCCCGTTCGAAGTGGAGTTCCTGGCCATCACCCACTCGATCCCCGACGGAGTCGGCCTGGCCATCGGCACGCCGGCCGGCAAGGTCATCCACACCGGCGACTTCAAATTCGACTATACCCCGGTGCGCGGAGGCAACCCAGGCTTCGTACGATTGGGCGAACTGGGTGCGCAAGGGGTGCTGGCGCTGCTGAGCGACTCCACCGGGGCCGAGCGCGCCGGGTCCACCCCGTCCGAGGCGATCATCGGCCCGGCGTTTGACCAGATCTTTCGCGAGGCGCCCGGCCGGATCATCATCGCGACCTTTGCATCGCTGCTCAGTCGCGTGCAGCAGGTGATTGACTCGGCCCAACGGCACGGCCGTGTGGTCGCGCTGGCCGGCTATTCCATGGTCAAAACGGCCGAGATCGCGCGGGAGCTGGGGCACCTGGAGGCGCCGCCCGGCCTGTTGGTTGAACTCAACGAGGCGTTGAAATTGCCCGACCCACGCGTCGCCATTGTGACCACTGGCAGCCAGGGTCAGCCCGAAGCCGCCCTGGCGCGCATGGCCCACGGCACGCACCGGCAGATCGAGGTCAAGCCCGGCGACACCGTCGTCCTGTCGTCAACCCCCATCCCCGGCAACGAAGAAGTGGTAGCCCGCCTGATCAATAAACTGATCGCGCGCGGGGCGGAAGTGATTTACCCGCCGTTGGCCCCGGTACACGTGTCGGGCCATGCCAGCCAGGAAGAGCAGAAACTGATGCTGTCGCTGACCCGACCGCGCTACTTCATCCCGATTCATGGCGAACTGCGCCACCTGCACGCGCACGCCCGGCTGGCGCGCCAACTCGGCATCCCGGCCGAACGCATCCTGGTGGTTGGAAACGGCGCCGTGATTGAACTCAGCCCTGAGTCGGCGCGCATGGCGGAGCAGGTTTCAGCCGGCGAGGTGTATGTGGATGGTTCCGGGATCGGAGATGTGGGGCCGAAGGTGATGGCAGAACGCGATATCCTGGGGCGCGATGGCTTCGTCATCGCGCTGGTGCCGGTCAGCGCGGCCACGGGTGAGGTAGCTGGCAAGCCTGAGTTGATCTCGCGCGGTTTCGTCTATGTGCGCGAGAGCGGCGACCTGCTCGACCGGGCCGCCGATCGCGCGTACTCCGCGCTGCGGGTGACCAACATCCGCAAGCGCCAAACGATAGTCGAGCGCACCCAAGACGCTCTGACGCGCTTCCTGTTCGATGAGACCGGCCGCAAGCCGATGGTAGTGGCGGTGGTGACGGAAAAATAGCAAAAACGGGGGGGAGCGACGGCTGTCGCTCCCCCCGCCCTCATACTGAGTCACACGTCCTACTTCGCCAACTCCACCGCGCGCGTCTCACGCACCACCATGACTTTGATTTGCCCCGGATATTCCAGGTTATCCTCGATGCGCTGCGCGATTTCTTTGGCCAGGCGGATCGAAGCCAGGTCGTCCACGTCTTCGGGCTTTACGATCACGCGCACCTCGCGGCCGGCCTGGATCGCGTACGTCTGCTGAACGCCCTGGAACGAATTCCCGATCTCCTCGAGTGCCTGGATGCGTTTGACATAGGTTTCCAACGCCTCGCGCCGCGCGCCGGGCCGCGAGCCGGAAATGGCGTCGGCCGCCGTGGCGATGGCCGCCTCCACCGAGAGTTGGTCCACCTCGTGGTGATGCGACGCGATGATATTCACCACTTCGGCCGGCACGCCGTAACGTTTGGCGATGTCCGCGCCCACCTGCGCGTGCGCGCCCTCCACTTCGTGACTGACGGCCTTGCCGATATCGTGCAACAGCGCGCCCATTTTAGCGATCTGCACGTTCGCACCCATCTCGGCGGCCAGCATCGCGGCGATGTGGGTGGCTTCCACGGCGTGGGAGAGCTGGTTTTGGCCGTAACTGGTGCGATACTTCAGGCGGCCGAGCAGCTTCACAATCTCCGGGTGCAGCACCTGCAGGCCCACTTCGATCACCGCTTGCTCGCCCGCGTCCTTGATGGACTTATCCACCTCTTGCTGCGCCTTCTCGACCTCTTTTTCGATCCGTGCCGGGTGGATGCGGCCATCCTGCACCAGGCGGCCCAGGGCGATGCGCGCAACCTCGCGGCGGATGGGGTCGAAGCTAGAGATAATCACGGCTTCGGGGGTGTCATCCACCACTAGATCCACCCCCGTGACCTGCTCGATAGCCCGGATGTTGCGGCCCTGGCGCCCGATGATGCGGCCCTTCATCTCGTCGGTAGGCAGTGGCACGCTGGAGACGGTGGTCTCCGACACGTGTTCAGAAGCCACGCGCTCGATCACGCGCGTGAGGATGCGCCGTGCCCGTTCATCGGCCTCAGCCAGGGCCTCGGCCTCGACCTCCCGGATCCTGCGGGCCATTTCCTGCCGGGTGTTTTGTTCGACCGCCACCAAGAGCTCGCGCCGCGCGTCATCCTGGGTCATATTGGCGATCCGCTCCAGTTCCAGGCGGCGCTCCTCCTCAAGCTTGATCAGATCGGCCTCACGCTTGTCCAGCTTGGCCTGGCGTTGATCCAACTTACGGTTACGCGTATCGGCCTGTTCCAACTTAATGTCGAGCTGCTCCTGGCGCCGCTGGAGCCGCTCCTCGCCGCGGTCCGTTTCTCGGCGCCGGCGTTGGATGTCTTGCTCTGCCTCTTCAAGGATACGAACCTTCTGTTCCTGGGCAGTCAATGCCACCGTTTTGGCCTTGCTTTCGGCTTCGGCGATGATGCGTTTAGACTCGCTCTCGGCGTTGCGGGTCAGCGCCTCGGCCTCGTTCCGGGCCTGCAGTTGGCGGGAACGCACCAGCAGGTAGCCGATGACTCCGCCCGCCGCACCGGCCGCCAGGAAGATCAGCAGGTCCACCACCACGCGGAGACCTGGATTTCCGATAAACATCGTTGATTCCTCACTTTCACTCTGACGTCATGTCTTGGCTAAGTTCACGCAGCAGCCGGGTGACGGCCGCTGCTGTCACGTCGTAATCAAAACCGCGGCGCAGCAAGAAATCGCTCAGCCTGCGCCGGAATCCCGTTGGATCGGCCTGCGCGACCTGTGCAAGCCGCTCAGCGCGCGGCCGCGCGGCCTGGTACGCGGCCTCAGCCGCATCGATCCCAGCCAGCGCACCGGCGATAATGTCAGCGTCCAGGCCGCGCTGGCGCAACTCCTGGCGCAGCGCTCGCTCCCCCTTGGGGCGAAAGCGCTGGCGGTTCTCGACCCAGAACCGGGCAAATTCGGCATCGTCTAGATACCCTTGCTCAGTCAGCCGGGCCAACGTCTCTTCCACCGTGTCCGGATCGTACGCGGCCTCGGCCAGGTGCCGTCGTAGCTCGGCCGCGCTGCGTGGCCGATAGCTCAGGAACCGAAGCGCCCGGTCATACGCTTTTTGCCGGATATCCAGCGCCTGTAATTGGGCGATTTCAGTGTTATCAAGATATTGCCCCACACGCAGGCGGGTGGCTTCCAGGGCCGGCAAAGCCAGAACATATTCGCCATCCAGGTACACATTCACCCGGTCGGCCGTGTGCTTTTGAAACCGCAGGTTCGTGATCGTGCCGGCCATATAAGCCTGTCTGGGTGGGCCGGCGCGCGGCCGTGCCCGTGTGCATTCGTTTAAGAACAAAAAAGCTGTGGCTACAGGCAACCCCATCAAGCCCTGTGCCACAGCTCTTGTCTCGTTTACAGCGCGCGCGCGGATACTGAACTTACCCGTGCAGCAGCGTCAGCACGCTTGAAGTTCTTCGGACGCGGAGAGCGCCGGAAAAACCGGCCAATTCCGGACGCCGGGGCGCCCCATCATCGAAAAAAGGCGCCCGGCTCAAGTCACAGGTACGCCAACAATATCGCAGCCTTGCGCACAGGCTCAGATACTGTATGCGCTACGCCATGGACGATACTCCCACGAGTCTTCAGTGCCAGCGCCGCTGCAGCGGCGTATAAACGGCAAGTCAATCTGTGTCCAGGCCCCGCCCCGGGGCAAGAGCCACTCCGAAACCGATCTCACGACCGCCGGCCCCGTTGCGCTGAGAACGCTGAGTGCGCGCCGGGGTTCGGAGCAGAACTGGGCGACACCGGCCACCAGGGCCCAGCATCACCCAAAGCTGATAGCCATTACGCTTCGTCATCCGTGTCGTCGGCCTCAACGACCACGGCCTGGGCCGGTGCGGTTGCGGACGTGGCGCGGATAGCGTCTTCGATACGTTGGGCGATGGCAGGCTGGCGCTCCAGGAAATCTTTGGCGTTTTCACGCCCCTGGCCCAACCGGGTCTCTTGAAAATTATAGAAGGCGCCGCGTTTGTCAATAATGCCCATTGCCGCGCCCAGGTCCAGCAGGTCGCCCGCCTTACTGATCCCTTTGTTGTACATGATATCAAATTCGGCCTGGCGGAACGGCGGTGCGACTTTGTTCTTTTTGATCGTCACGCGCGTGCGGCTGCCGACCGTCTGGCCGCCTTGCTTGATGCCCTCCAGTCGGCGCACATCCATGCGCACGCTGGCATAGAACTTCAACGCCAGACCGCCGCTGGTCGTCTCCGGGTTGCCGAACATCACGCCGATCTTCTGGCGCAGCTGATTGGTGAAGACCAGAGCCGTATTGCTGGTCTTGATGGCGCCGACCAGCTTGCGCAACGCCTGGGACATGAGACGGGCCTGCAAGCCGACATGGCTATCACCCATCTCGCCCTCGATCTCGGCCCGCGGCACCAGCGCGGCCACCGAGTCAATCACCACCACATCCACCGCACCGGAACGGATCAACGCCTCGGCAATCTCCAGCGCCTGCTCACCGGTGTCGGGCTGTGAGATATACAGATCATCCACATTGACACCGCAGCGGCGGGCGTAATCAGGGTCGAGTGCGTGTTCTACGTCCACAAACGCGGCGATGCCGCCTATGCGCTGGGCCTCCGCGATGATGTGCTGGCAGATGGTGGTCTTACCGGAGGATTCAGGGCCGTAGATCTCGGTGATGCGCCCGCGCGGCACACCGCCGATGCCCAGGGCCAGATCCAATGAAAGAGAACCGGTGGGGATAGCGGCCACCTTCAGACGCTCTGCCTCGCCCAACTTCATCACGGTCCCCTCGCCGAAACGCTTCTTCAAGGTCGCCAGGGTCGTATCCAACGCCTTCTGCCGTGCAACTTCCGCCATAAGTCACTCCCTCGCACATCCGTAACAGCGATCCGTGTTTACAACCTATCAAAGTAAGCTGCAAACCCATAAGCGAGTTTACATCAGCCTTGCGAAAAACGCAAATTACGAAACGAGAGAACATATGTTCATAAAGGAATGTGGGAACTTCGCGTATGTATAGAAAGGCGTAAAGTTATGTGCTCACCTGCCCCAGCTCGCCACCCGTTCCGTGGCGAAGTCGTAGCTGAAGCGGATGTCTTTGAGCACAGCTGGCAGGAAGAGCACCTGGCCGGAGCCGTCGGCATTCATGCGGTAGGGCCGCCACGGGCCACCGCGGTTGCTGAGGAACAGGAGGAACTTGCCGTCTGGCGACCAGGCGGGCGCGACATTGTGTACGCCACTGGTTGCCGTCGAGGTGAGCTGGGCTACCCGCCGGCCGGAGGCGTCGAACAGGAAGATGTCGGTGCGGTCGTGTTGGCGCACCTGGGCCGCGAAGCGAGCGCCGTCGGGCGACCAGGCCGGGCTGCTCACCGCAACATCTTGCACCAGGGTCTGTGGCGTGCGGTCGGGGCCGGTGACCTGCAAGGCGCCCGCGCCGCGGTAGAGCAGCGTGTCGCTCCCCGGTTGCCAGGCCGCCGCCTGCGCATTGGCCGCGACCGGCAGGTCGAGCCAGCCCTCGCCATCCGCGGCCACCTGCGTGACGCCCATGCGCTCGTCCGTCCGCTGCGGAAAATCCTGGATGCACAGGCGCCCAAAGGGCGTGACCAGGCAATCCTGCCCGCCGAACCGGACGCGCAGCTCAGCTTCTGTCAGGCAGCCGAAGGGGCTGTCGAGGCACACGCGGTTAGCGAGAATGTGGACAAATGCAAGCTGGCTGCCATCCGAGCGCCAAGTCGGGCTCCGCGGCCCGTTGGCAGAGACGACGCGGCGCTCCTGGCCCGTGCCCAGGTCGAGCACGAAGACGCCGGAGGACGCGCCCCACCGGGCAAAGGCCACCTGGGCGCCATCAGGTGACAAAACCGGATCAAGGCCGTCGGTCAGGCGGCGCAGGCCGGAGCCATCGGCGTTGACCAGGTAGAGATCGCCGCCGATGGCGGTCTGGAATACCACCTTGCCCGCCAGACGGGGGGCGGCCACGGCCGGCGGCGCAGTCGCAGGCGCAGGGATCGGCGCTGCCACACTCTCAGCCACCACCGGCAACCCAGCCACGTCAGCAAAGAGCTTCAGGTCTTGTGCCGCGGCCCAGGCCCGACGGCCCTCGCCGTAAGCCACCCACAGCCAGGCGCCGTCCGCACTGCGGCCCTCAGCCCAGAACGTCTGCGCGCCGGAGACCTGGCTCACAACCGCGGCATCGGTGCGCGGGGCCGCGCGCAGGGGCAATGTGGGACGTTGGCCCAGGGCCATGAACCGTGCGGGCGTGGGCGCAACCGTTGGCGCGGCCAGCGGCGTGAGCGCCGCCGCGGTCGGGGCAGCGGGGGACGCCGTATTGCCGGTCTGCGCGACAGGAGGCGCCACCGGCGCCGCGGTCGCGGTTGGTGGCGCGGCCGCCAGCAGCACCGGCGTCAATGTCGGCGCTGCTGGCCTCGAAGCGATCACCTGGCAGCCTGTCAGCGTCAGGCCGATGAGAAGCAGAAAAAGGAGCCTACGCATTGTCCACTCGCCCCAGAAAAAACGGCTGTCACGCTGGAATCAGGGCTTCAGCCGGTTTCTCGCGTCGAGCACGAGATCGGCTAAAGCCTCGATTCCAGATAGTCTCTTCGTTCACAGGGGGTCTGCGACCCCCGTCGCCCCCGCTCACTCGTATCGCAAAGCTTCAATCGGGTTCAACCGCGAGGCGCGCGTGGCCGGATAGATGCCGAAAAACAAGCCCACGGCGGCCGAGAAACCGGTTGCCAGTATCACCGATTGCGGCGTCACCACAGCCACCAGGTCGCTTTGCAGCCTTGAGATGCCGAATGCGCCGGCCGCGCCCAGCGCGATGCCCAACAATCCACCGATCAACGCGAGGATCACCGATTCGATCAGGAACTGCACCAGGATATCTCGCCGCTTGGCGCCCACGGCCTTGCGCAAGCCGATCTCCCGCGTACGCTCGGTGACCGATACCAGCATGATGTTCATGATGCCGATGCCGCCCACCAGGAGGCTGATGCCGGCAATCGCGCCCAGGAAGATGGTCAGCACGCCAGTGATCTGCCCGAAGATGGCGAGCAGGTCACGCTGGTTGATCACGGTGAAATCATCCTGATCCTGGAAGCGGATATCGTGGCGTTCGCGTAGCAGCTCCGTGATCTCCTGGGCTGCGGCTTCCATCCGATCCTCACTCACCACTTGCGCGTAGATCACCGATAGCAGCGGCTCGCCCTGACGATTAAAGAAGCGCGGGAACAGGCGCTGATGGGCGGTGCTGAGGGGCACCATCACCACCTCGTCCTGGTTGCCGCCTGGCCCACCCGTGCCCCCTTTCGGTTCCAGCACACCGATTACCTTGAACGGGATGTTGTTGATCTTGATACTGGCGCCGATGGGGTAAATCCCGGCTTCATCGAAGAGTCGAGATGCGATGCGGCTGCCCAGTACAGTCACGCGAGACCGGGTGTTGAGGTCGGTTTCATCAATGAAACTACCCTCTGCTACCGGAAAATTGCGCACGCTGGCATAGGCCGGCGTTATGCCAGACACGGAAACCCGCAGATTGATCTTGCCGTAACTTACATCGGCCGATGATAACACTTCAGGGGCCACCGCGACCACATCGGGCACGTTGAATGGATCTGCCATCGCGGCCGCATCCCCCTGTGTCAGGGTCAGCCCGCCGGTGCTGCGGGCTCGTGCGCCGCCACCATCCAGGTTGCCCGGCACGACGAACAGAAGGTTAGTGCCGATGCTTTGGAGTTGCGAGGCAACCAGGTTTTGCACGCCCTGCCCCACCGATAGCAGGGTGATCACTGCGCCGACACCGATGATGATGCCCAGCATCGTCAATGCGGAACGCAGCTTGTTCACTGCCAGTGCGCGCAGGGCAAGGCGGATCTGCTCTAGCACGTCCATACCTAACACCCCCTCGGCTGGCCTAACCGGCTGCGGTAAGCCGATTCGCCGGCCATGCGCGGCTCGGCCACCTGCTCGTCGCTGACAATCAGCCCATCGTAGATGTGCAAGATGCGCCGGGTGTGCTCTGCAATGTCGGGTTCGTGAGTCACGAGGATGATGGTGATGCCCTGTTCGATATTGAGTTTTTGAAACAGGCCCATAACCTCGGCGCCGACCTTGGAATCCAGATTGCCCGTCGGCTCATCGGCCAGGATGATGCTGGGGCGGTTCACCAGGGCACGGGCGATGGCCACGCGCTGCTGTTGGCCGCCCGACAACTCATTAGGACGGTGGTGCAGCCGATCTCCCAGACCCACAGCTTCTAAGGCGGCCTTGGCCCGTGCACGGCGCTCGCTCACACGCACCCCGGCATATACCAACGGCAGCTCCACGTTCTGCAGGGCGTCGGTGCGCGCCAATAAGTTGAAGCTTTGAAACACGAAGCCGATGCGCCGGCTGCGAATGGCAGCCAGGTCGTCGTCGCCCAGGCGCGAAACATCCTCGCCTGCCAGCCAGTACCCCCCTGCGCTTGGCTGATCCAGGCAGCCGATGACGTTCATCAGCGTAGATTTGCCCGAGCCGGATGGCCCCATAATGGCTACCATTTCACCCTGACAGATTTGTAAACTGACACCGCGGAGCGCGTGTACTTCGACGTCACCCATCTGGTACACTTTGGCGATATCGTTCAATTCAATCACTGCGCTATTGCGCTGTTCGTTCATAGGCTAGAACCCACCGAAGGTTTGCTGGATCTGCTGCAGGCTGGTGCGGCTGCGGATGATGATGTCATCTCCCTCACTCAATCCCTCGCGCACTTCGCTGCGCTGCTCGTCGCGCAGGCCCAGGCGCACTTCCACCCGCTGCGGCTCGCCACCCACCAATCGCTCAGCATAGGTGCGCCCTGTCTCGCGTTCAAGTTGCACC
>DAOUAT010000310.1:0-6954 GCA_034433275.1 Anaerolineae bacterium | reverse complement strand
CCGCCGCCCGTCGCGCCGCGAAAGCCGTTGGCGAGACCACGCCCCCAGCCGAAGCTGCCGCGCCGGCTCCGGTTCCCGCGGCCCCTGCGCCCGCAGCCGAAACGCCCGCGCCGTCCGGCGTCGGCGCCAGTCGCAGCCCGGAGGAGATCGCCCGGCTCAAGGCCGAAGCTGCCGCCCGTCGGGCGGCCAAAGCTGCTGGCGGATCTGGCGAGAAACCTTAACCCGCAGTTCGCAATGTGCAATACGCAGTACGAGCGGAGGCGCCCATGACAGTCCAGATCACCTTTCACGGCCACGCCTGCTTCACCATCAACACTGACCAGGCGAACCTGCTCATTGACCCGTTCCTGACCGGCAATGCAATGGCCGATGTGACGCCCGCGCAGGTTAAGCCGGACTACATCCTGGTGACGCACGCGCACGGCGATCACCTCGGCGATGCGATCCCCATCGCCAAACGCACCGGCGCCACGATCATCAGCAACAACGAGATTGCCAACTATGTGAGCCGGCACGGGGCCAGGGCGCACAACATGCACATCGGCGGCGCGCACGTGTTCCCGTTCGGCAAGGTGAAGCTGACCATCGCGCACCACGGCTCGGCCTTCCCTGATGGCGCCTACGGCGGCAACCCGTGCGGCTTCCTGCTGTGGTTGGAGGACAAGGTGCTCTACCACGCGGGCGACACCGCGCTGTTCCTGGACATGAAGCTATACGGCGAAGAAGGACTTGACGTTGCCATGTTGCCTATCGGCGACAACTTTACCATGGGCCCCGAAGACGCGGTCAAAGCGGTAGGATTCTTACAGCCGAAACAGGCCATCTTGATGCACTATAACACCTTCGGCGTCATCGCGCAGGATGCGCACGTTGTCGCCGACGCCATCCGGGGCAAGACAGGCGTCCAGCCCGTCCTGTTGCAACCGGGAGAGACATTGACCCTATAAGGAGCGCCACATGACCACCGCCGCCTTGATCCTCGCGCTTGTCGCCTTGTTGGCGGCCTTCCTGGCCATGCGCCGTGCCAGCAGCCTGCAGGAACAACTGGAGCGCGCCAATAGCTCCGTCTTTGAGCTACGCGGCGCGCTCAACGAGGTGCAGCAGCAGATCAACCAGCAGGTCGCCGAGCTGCGACTCAACCTGCGCCAGCAGGCCGGCGAGGCGATCTTCCGGCCCAACATGACCATCGCCGAGGCGCTGGCCGTCCATCCCAAGGTGAACGAGGTGCTCGCCAACTTCCACCTGGGCGGCTGCTCGCACTGCGCGGTCAGCGACGTGGACACCATCGAAGGCGCCTGCCAGACCTACGGCATTGACCAGAAGGGGCTGATGGCCGCGCTGAACGCCATCGCCGGCGGCGGCACGGCCGGCCCGGTGAGAGTCCCGAACGTCAAACTAGAGCTCTAGACATCACGCATCACTTATCACGAGACACCATGTACCCGAAAGCCGAACTCTTGTTCCCACCCAGGCTCATCCCCTCCCTGCGCAGCCTGCGCGGGCCCGAGTGGTCTGACCTGGTGACGCGCGTCGCCAAGCTGCTGGAGACCGATCCCGACAGCCTGGCGTTCTCCCTGCTCATGATCCGTCTGGACGGCTGCGTGAAGTGCCACGAAGGCAGCTTCAAGTACATGCGGGGCTGCCAGCTCTGCGCCACCCAAACTGTGGTGCAGTTCAAAGGCACCGATGCCGACCTGCTCACGCTCTACCAGAAGGCGCGGCGCGACATTGACGCTTACCTGGCCGGCGAGCCGGTGCTAGACGAAGAATTGCCGGACCCCGCGGAGGAGTGAGCCCTGTCATGTCTGCCAGCAAAAACATCGCGATCATCGGCGCCGGCATGGCCGGCCTGGCCGCCGCCTACGATCTGAATCGGGCCGGCCACCAGGTGACCATCTACGAGGCTGCGCCGGGCGTGGGCGGGCTGGCGGCTGGGTTCAAGGCGCCGCACTGGGATTGGACGCTGGAGAAGTTTTATCACCACTGGTTTGCGTCCGATAAGCACATGCTAGGCCTCATCCAGGAGCTGGGATGGAGCGACCAGGTAATCTTCCCACGGCCCTACACAGCCATCTACTGGGAAGGCAAGTTTTATCCGTTCGACTCGATTACCAGCAACATGCCGCTGTTCCTGTTGCGCCACTATTCCCTGATTGATGTCGTCCGGTTTGGGCTGGCCGGCGTCTACCTCCGCTTCTCCTCCAATTGGAAACCGCTTGAGCAGCACACGGCAGCCGACTGGACGCAACGTTATTTTGGGCGGCGCATCTACGATCTCTTCTGGCGGCCGATGCTGGTGGGCAAGTTTGGCGAAGAGAACCTGAAAACCGTCAACATGGCATGGTTATGGGCGCGGCTCCACGCACGCACCACGCGGCTGGGCACCTTCGTCGGCGGCTTCCAGGCGTTTCTGGACAAGCTGGCCGATTACTTGCGGGCGCGCGGGGTGGCGATCCGGCTGGCGACGCCGGTGACGGAGATTCGTCGCGCCGACCTGGGATTGAAATCCCAGGCTGATATGGCAAGTCTGCTGAAGCAGACTGGTGGTGCGGTGGGGCAGTTGGTGGTTGCAACTGCGACCGGCGCGGAAGCCTACGATGCGGTCATCTCGACCAGCTCGCCGGCGCTGATGGCGAAGCTGGCGCCTGATCTGCCCGAAAGCTATTCCGCCGGCCTGCGGGCGCTCAAGTCCATGGGCGCGGTGGTGCTGATCGTCTCGCTCGACCACCAGCTCACGCAGTACTATTGGCCCAACCTGCCCAAAGAGGCCGGGTTCCCGTTCCTGGCGCTGGTGGAGCACACCAACTATGTCGGCGCCGAGCACTTTGGCGGCGATCGCATCATCTACTGCGGCGACTATCTGGAGACGGATCACGAATACTTCCGGCTGAGTAAAGAGGAACTGCTGGAGCGGTTCCTGCCGGCGTTCACACGCTTCAATCCGGCTTTCGACCGCAGCTGGGTGAAGGACGCCTGGCTCTGGAAGACCGTCTACGCTCAGCCCGTGCCCGACCTGAACCACTCCCAGAACATCCCGTCCCTGCGCACGCCCGTGTCCGGCCTCTACTTTGCCAGCATGAGCCAGGTTTACCCCTGGGACCGCGGCACGAACTTCGCCGTGGAGATCGGGCGCAAGGTGGCGGGGATGGTGGTGGAGGATTTGGCGTGATGCGTGGTGCGTGGTGCGTGGTGTGCGAATTGAATCCATGACGTGTAACTATCCGGCCGGCGTTCAGAATGTGAGCATCCTGAGCGGAACGGAGCGGCGTTAGCGGAGTGTAGTCGAAGGATGCGGCCCCTAGGCAAGACCGCATCCTTCGACTACGCCGGGGCCCCTACCCCGGCTCCGCTCAGGATGCTTCACACCGGCTGGATAGTGACAGCAATTTCACTTTGAGAGGCTTGAATGTTTGGTAAATCGAACCGCGTGACCACGGACATGGTCCTGGCCGCGCTGAAGACTGTGCAGGAGCCTGAGCTCCACAAGGACCTGGTGACGCTGAACATGGTGAAGGATGTCGTCGTCTCCGACGGCGACGTGGCCTTCACCATCACCCTGACGACGCCCGCGTGCCCGCTGAAGGGGCAGATGGAGCGCGACGCCACCGCGGCTGTGAGCAAGCTGCCCGGCGTCAAGCACGTAGCCGTGAAGTTCGACGCGCAGGTGCGCGCCGACCAGCGCATCGGCGCCAAACTGAACGTGCCGATCAAGAACATCATCGCTGTGGCCAGCGGCAAAGGCGGGGTGGGCAAGACGACCATCTCGGCGAACCTGGCTGTGGCGTTGGGGCAGATGGGCGCGCGCGTCGGCATCCTCGACGCCGACATCTACGGCCCCAATGTGCCCATCGCGATGGGCGTGTTCGACATGCCCGGCGTCAGCAACGAGAAGATGGCGCCGGCCTTGGCCCACGGCGTGCAGGTGATGTCCATCGGCTTCCTGGTGCCCGACGGCGAGGCGTTGGTGTGGCGCGGGCCGATGCTGCACAAGGCCATCGAGCAGTTGTTGACCGATGTGGCCTGGGGCGACCCGGCCGGCCGCGACCTGGACTACCTGGTGGTGGACCTGCCGCCGGGCACCGGCGACGCGCAGATGAGCCTGGCGCAACTCGTGCCGCTCACGGGCGCGGTCATCGTCACCACGCCGCAAACCCTGGCCCTGGCCGACGCCACGCGCGGGATCACCGCGTTCAACCGGCTGGAAGTGCCCATCCTGGGCATCATCGAGAACATGGCCGGCGAAGTCTTCGGCTCCGGCGGCGGCGAGGCGGCCGCGGCCCGGCTGGGCGTGCCGTTCCTGGGCCGGGTGGCCCTGGCGCCGGTGGTGCGCGAGAGCGGCGACAAGGGCGAGCCGGTCGTCGCCTGCTGCCCGGATACCGAGCAGGCCGCAACGCTCAGAGACATCGCGCAGAAGATCGCGGCGCAGGTCAGCGTGCTCAACGCCAAACGGCCGGCCGCGCCGCGCGCGCCGATCAAGTTGGAGATGTAATAGCGCATCGCATTGCACCACCGGAATCGAGGCTTCAGCCGGTCTCACGCTTCACCAGAAAGACCGCCTGAAGGCTCGATTCCAACAGAATAGTGATTCTCATGCAAAGGAGCTGAGGAACCATGGAACACACACTTTGCCACCCCGGCATCCCTTGTCGCATCGGTTGGTGGAACATCCCCATCCCCCTCCGGATCGTCTTCTTCATCGTCATCGGCATCGCCGCGATCATCATGATCTACGGCATCGTGCAGCGGGTCAGGCTCTGGCGGCTGGGCCAGCCCGCGCTCTCGTTCGACCGGCCCTGGGAGCGGACGCTGCGCACGCTGAAATACGCCGTGGCCCAGGCGCGCATCCTGCGCCAAAGCTACCCGGCCGTGATGCACCTGGCGATCTTCTGGACCATGGTGCTGTTTTTCATCGGCACCGTGCTCGGCGCCCTGGACACCGACGTGTTCGAGCTGATCTTCAAGGTGAAGCTGCTGAAAGGCGACTTCTACCTGGCCGAGAAGCTGGTGCTCGACCTGGCCGCGCTCTTCGCGCTGGTGGGCCTGGGGCTGGCGATCTACCGGCGTTATATCGTGCGGCCGGATCGGCTCAACACGGACTGGCGCTTCAACCTCACGCTGCCGCTGCTGGCGTTTATCGTGCTCACCGGCCTGTTCGTCGAGGCGCTGCGGCTGGCCGCGCAACAACCGGCCTGGGCGCCGTTCTCGGTGGTCGCGTATCCCATCAGCCTGCTGTTTCGCGGGGGCGATATCGCCGGGTTGGAGACCGCGCACCGGGTGCTGTGGAGCATCCATTTTCTGGGCGTCTCGGCCGCGTTCGCCACCCTGCCGCGCACCAACCTGTTCCACGTCTTCACGTCGCCCGCCAACATTTTCTTCGCGCCGTTCAAGATCAAGGGCGCGCTGCGGCCGATCCGCGACCTGGAGCAGGCCGAGCAGCTCGGCGTCAAGCGGCTGACCGACTTCCCGCAGCCGCAGCTGGTCAACTTTGATGCCTGCACCGAGTGCGGCCGCTGCCAGGTGGTCTGCCCGGCCTACGCGGCGAGCCAGCCCCTGAACCCCAAGTACGTCGTGCTCGACCTGCAGCACTACATGACCGCGCAAGGCGTTAAGGCTAAGGTTGAGGCTAAGGCTAAAACGGAAGGCTCAACCTCAACCTTAACCTCAGCCTCAACCTCAACCTCAGCCTCAATGGTGGGCGATGTCATCAAGCACGAGACGCTGTGGGCTTGCACCACCTGCTACGGCTGCGTACACGAGTGCCCGGTGCTCATTGATCACGTGGACGCGATCACCGACATGCGGCGCTACCTGGCCCTGATGGAGGGCGACATCCCCGCCAGCCTGGCCAAGACGCTGACCAACATCGAGCGCTCCGGCAACCCCTGGAAGCAGCCCAAGCGGAAACGCACGGCCTGGACCGATGGCCTGGACTTCGAGGTGCCGATCATGGCAAGCCTCGACGAAGGCGCCGAAGTGGACGTGCTGTGGTGGGTGGGCTGCGCGGGCGCGTACGATGCGCGTAACCAGAAGGTCAGCCGCGCCATCGCCACGATCCTGCACGCGGCCGGCGTCAAATTCGCCATCCTGGGCGAGGAGGAGACCTGCACCGGCGACGCCGCGCGCCGCGCGGGCAACGAGTATCTGTTCCAGCAACTGGCCCAGCAGAACATCGAGACGCTGAAGCAGTACAAGTTCAAGCTGATCCTGACCCAGTGCCCGCACTGCTACAACACGCTGCTGAACGAGTATCCGCAGTTCGGCGGTGAGTTCCAGGTGATGCACCACACCCAGTACATCGACGCGCTGCTGGCGGAAGGGCAGGTTAAGGTCAAGGCTAAGGCTGAGGCTAAGGCGAAGATTACATTCCATGATCCGTGCTACCTGGGGCGGTACAACGACGAGTACGAGGCGCCGCGCGCCCTGGCGACCGCGACCGGCATGAAGCTGGTGGAGATGGCGAAGGCCAAGGACCTGGCGATGTGCTGCGGCGGCGGCGGCGCCCGCGTCTGGCTGGAGGACGAGGGGGACGTGCGGGTCAACTACAACCGCCTGGCCCAGATCCAGGCCACCGGCTGCACCGAGGTCGGCGTCGCGTGTCCGTTCTGCACGGTGATGCTGGAGGACGCGAAGGGCGCCAAGGGGGCCGAGGAGCTGGTGATCCGGGACGTGGCGGAGATCGTGGCGGAGGCGCTGGTCGTGCCCGATCGCTAGACCTGGGGCAGAGTGACGACGGGCAATTGCGCGGTTGAACCAAGATGAAGGGAGGGTCAGGTATGACCCTCCCTTTCAAGTGCAGTTGCAGACCTCATAGCGTCCTGGTATAATTCGGCCCAGTCTGTCTGGCATAACAGGTCGTGCAACAACCGGCCATCCCCGGTTCCTGGCGTGTGTCTTTTCGCGGAGACATCTGATGCCGCGCATCTTCGACAACATCGAACATCAACTCCTGACCGC